>CAZMED010000060.1:0-15024 GCA_964565045.1 uncultured Thermoanaerobaculia bacterium | reverse complement strand
AGGTCGTCGAGGATCCAGGCCGAGCGGCCGAGGGTGGCGACCACCAGATCGTCGTCCGCCACCGTCAGGTCCACCACCGACACCGTCGGCATGTTGAGCTTGAGCGACCGCCAGCTCGCGCCGTCATCGCGGGTCACCATCACTCCGCGTTCGGTCCCGAGGTAGAGCATCCCGGTCCGGCGGCTGTCCTCGCGCACCACGTGCAGGTAGACCTCGGGATCGAGACCGCCCGTGATCCGCGTCCAGCTTTCGCCGAAGTCCGTCGTCTTGAAGAGGTAGGGTGTCTCGTCGTCGAGGCGGTGGGCGTCCACCACCACGTAGGCCGTGCCGGCGTTGAAGCGCGAGGCCTCGATGCAGCGGACCGTCGCCCACTCGGGGAAGCCGGACGGGGTGACCGGGATCCAGCTCGTGCCGCCGTTGCGCGTCAGGTGGACGAGGCCGTCGTCGGTGCCGGCCCAGATCAGGCCCGGCTCGAGCGGCGACTCGGCCACCGCGAAGATGGTGCCGTAGGTCTCGACCCCGGTGATGTCGCCGGTGATCGGCCCCCCGGACCACTGCTGCCTGCTCCTGTCATTGCGAGTCAGATCGGGGCTGATGGGAAGCCAGCTCTGGCCGCCGTCATCGGTCCGGAAGAGACGCTCGGCGGCGTGGTAGACCACCTTCGGGTCGTGGGGCGAGATCGCGATCGGCGCCGTCCACTGGAAGCGGTGCCGGAGCTCCTTGGGCGCGCGGCCCGACCCGTTGTCGGGGTCGATGCCCACGTGCGGCGCCTGGCCGGTGCGCCCGTCGAAGCGCGAGATGAAGCCCAGGTACTCGCCCGCCCAAACCACCTCAGGGTCGGTTGGTTCGGCCACCACGTGCCCCGCCTCGCCGCCGCCCACCGGGTGCCAGTCGGCGAGCAGGATGCCGCCGCCGTGCAGGCTGTTGCTGGGGCCGGAGACGGTGCCGAAGTCCTGCAGGCTGCCGAGCACCCGGTACGGTCGGCGGCTGTCGGCCGTCAGGTGGTAGAACTGGGCGATGGCCATGGGCGGGCGCACCCAGGTGGCGCCGCCGTCGCGCGACAGCGAGACCCCGGCGTCGCTGCCGACGACGATCCGCCGCGGGTCCTGCGGGTCGATCCACACGTCGTGGTAATCCCAGCCGCCGCCCGTGACGGTTCGCACGCTCGCGCCGCCGTCAATGGTCTTGAGCATGGACACCTGCGGGAACCACACCGTGTCCGGGTCCGAGGGGTCGATGGTGAGGGTGGTGTAGTACCAGGCCCGCTGGCGCAGACCGCGTGAGTCGTTGACCAGCTTCCAGCTTTCGCCGCCGTCGTCGGAGCGGAAGAGACCGCCCTCCGCGGCCTCGATGAGGGCGTAGACGCGGCCCGGCGCGACCCGTACGCCCACCTTGCCCCAGATCCCGTCCGGCAGGCCCTCCCCCTCGAGCCTCTTCCAGGTGTCGCCGCCGTCCCGCGACACCCAGAGGCCGCTGCCCGGCCCGCCCGAGGTCAGACCCCACGGCTGCCGCCGCGTCTGCCAGGTGCCGGCCCACACGATCCGCGGGTTGTCCGGGTCGAGGGCGACGTCGGAGGCGCCGGTGTCCTCGTCCACGAAGAGCACCTTCTTCCACGTCGCCCCGCCGTCGGTCGTTCGGAGCACCCCGCGTTGCGGCCCCGGCCCGAAGGGGCTGCCGAGCACCGCCGCGAAGGCCGTGTCCGGGTCCTGCGGGTGCACGGCCATGGTGCCGATCTGGCCCTCGGCGGCCCACACCCGCGTCCAGGTCGTGCCGCCGTCGGTGGAGCGGTAGATGCCGTTGCCCTCGCCGACGTTGCCGCGGATGTTGGCCTCGCCCGAGCCCACCCAGACCACGTTGGGGTCCGAGGGCGCGACCGCGATCGAGCCGATCGAGGACACCGGCTGTCCGTCGAACACCGGTTTCCACTCGAGGCCGCCGTTGACCGAGCGCCAAACCCCGCCGGCCGCGGTCGCCGCGTAGTACGTGAGCGGGTCGCCGGCGACGCCCGCGACCCGGCTGACCCGGCCTCCCGAGGCCGGCCCGATGAGGCGGTACTCGAGCCCCTTCAGGGGGTCGCCGGCGCCCGCTTCGGGGGCGCCCGCGGCGAGCGCGAGGACGGGGAGCAGGAGCACGAAACCGACGGCCAGGAACCGGGACCTCTTCGACATCGACGCCTCCTGTGCGACCAGCAGTCCGAGATCGTTGGCATTCTAACCCGCGGGTCCGCCGCTGCGAGGCGCCCGCTTCGGGCAGGGCCGGGGCTGGTGCGGCCCGCGCCGCGCAGGTACCCTCGGGGCGGGCCGGCAGGGCCGCCCGGTGGAGGATGGGAATGGACCTTCTGCAGCAGATCAGCGAGGGCCTGCAGCGCGGCGAGGACCGCGAGGTCGCCGAGCTCGCGCGCGAGGCGGTCGCAGCCGGTCTCAGCGCATCGCAGATCCTCAACCAGGGGCTGCTGGCGGGCATGGACGTCGTCGGCCGCCGCTTCGGTGCGCACGAGATCTTCCTCCCCGAGGTGCTGCTGGCGGCGCGGGCGATGCACGCCGGGGTCGAGGTCATCAAGCCGCTGCTGATCGCGGAGGACGTGCCCACCCTCGGCAAGGTCGTGCTCGGCACCGTCAAGGGGGACCTGCACGACATCGGCAAGAACCTGGTCGGCATCATGCTCGAGGGCGCCGGCTTCGAGGTTGTTGACCTCGGCGCCGACGTCGCGCCCGAGCGCTTCGTCGATGCCGCCGAGGCCGAGGGTGCCTCGGTGATCGGCCTCTCGGCCCTCCTCACCACCACCATGACCGGCATGCGGCAGGTCGTCCAGCTGGTCAGGGACCGCGGCCTCGCGGGGCGCGTCAAGGTCGTGGTCGGCGGCGCCCCGCTGTCGCGGCAGTTCGCGGCCGAGATCGGCGCCGACGCCTACGGCTACGACGCGAGCAACGCGGTCGAGGTGGTCAAGAAGCTGACCGGAGCGGCCTGATGCGCGCCGCCCTCGAGCGCCTGCGCGCCGGCGAGGTGCTGGTGGGCGACGGCGCCTGGGGCACCCAGCTCATGGCGCGCGGCCTCGCCCCGGGCGACAGCCCCGAGGCCTTCACCCTCGACCGCCCGGAGCTGCTGGCTGAAATCGCAGGCCTCTACCTCGAGGCCGGCGCCGACCTCGTCACCACCAACACCTTCGGCGGCTCGCCGCTGCGGCTCGCCGCGCACGGCCTCGAGGCGCGCTGCGAGGAGATCAACCGCCGCGCGGTCGAGGCGCTGCTTCCGGCCATCGGCGGCCGGGCCCACATCGCGGGCTCGGTCGGGCCGAGCGGCGCGATCCTGAAGCCGTACGGCGACGCCGAGCCCGAGCTCGTCGCCGAAGGATTCCGCCGCCAGATCGGCGCCCTGGTCGCAGCCGGCGCCGACCTCATCTGCATCGAGACCATGATCGACCTCGCCGAGGCGAAGCTCGCCGTCGCGGCAACGCGCGCCTGCTCCGCGGACATCCCGATCATCGCCACCATGACCTTCGACGCCACCCCGCGCGGCTTCTACACCACCATGGGATCGACCGTCGCCGAGGCCTGCGCCGCCCTGGCCGAGGCCGGCGCCGACATCGTCGGCTCCAACTGCGGCAACGGCATCGCGACCATGGTCGAGATCGCCCGCGACTTTGCCCGCCACAGCACCCTGCCCATCGCCATCCAATCGAACGCCGGCCTCCCCGAGCCCCGGGACGGCAGCCTGGTGTGGCCCGAGACCCCCGGGCACTTCGCCGAAAGTGTGCCCGAGCTGCTCGGCCTCGGCGTCCGGATCATCGGCGGATGCTGCGGCACGGGCCCCGAGCACGTGCGCGCGATTCGCGCGGCGGTGGATGCCCACCGCCGCACGAGTTGCGGCTGAGGGGGATTGGCCAGGACGGGGAAGCCTACCGACACAGCAGGACGGTCGCCGGTGGGGTGAGCGCCGGATATTCAGGGCCGTCAAGGGTAGAGAACGAGCCCGCAGCTCTGACACCGCTTCTGCGGCGGGAAGCTGGTGCTGCTGAGGGGCGTGTAGTTTGCCCTGGTGACGGTCTGCACGAAAAACGGGGCACGGCATCGTGGGCATTGCACCCTGTGGAGTCGATGTTGAACCCCCATGCCCGCGGCGAAGAGACCGACCACAAGAAGGATGCACCACCAGTTCCGGGAACGGGCGACGTAGGCCATGACCGCAAAGGTGCAGGGGACGAACGAGAAGAGAATGATGAGAAACGTCCTTCGCAGCCTCCTGATCCGTGCCAACCCGGTGCTGACGTCCTGTTCCGATCCGTTCATCGGGTCAGGGCTGTCCGAGACGACCGGCCCCGAAGCTCGGGGCCCGGCTCGGGTCATGGGAGCCGGTCTGTGCGGAGTACGCTCGGGTTCCGAGCGATCTCCAAGGGCAGGCGCCCGGAAGGGATCTCAACCCCCGGGCCCCACGGAGCCCGTCAGCACGTCGATCAGGATCGGCACGTGACGCTCCTTGAGATCGTAGAGCGAGGCCGCCTCGAGCTCGTAGGTCACCACGTCGATCCCGCGCTCGCCCGCCCACGACCCGAACGAGCCGGGCGTCGGGTAGCTGACCGGCTCGAGCGGCAGTCCGCTTGCCTCGGCGAGCCGCCGCGCCAGCGGCGAGTCCCCGGCTCCGTCGACGCAGGCCAGGGCCGCGTGCAGGGTGAGCACCGCCTCAGGACGCAGGCGGTCGATGAGGGCGATGAGGGCGGTCGTCTCGGGCTCCGACCCCGGTCGCTCTCCGGGGCTGAGGTCGATGTCCCGCGGCCCGTCCTTACGGCTCTTGTAGGGGACGGTCTCCGGCGACCAGTTGGCGGACGGGAAGTTGCGGTTGAGGTCGACGCCCCCGGCGTTGCCCCGCGTGCCCCGCAGCAGCCCGTCCGGGTTGCAGGCCAGCACGGCCGCGTTGCGCAGGCTCTCCGGGTGGATCGCCCGCAGGGCCTCCGACACCACCACCGTCGTCTCCGGCTCGTCGCCGTGCATTGCCGCCAGCACCAGCACGCGCGTCTCCCCGTCGTGCGGGAGCCACACCGTGAGCTCGGCGCCCTCGCGCGACGCGCCGTAGGCGTCGCTGCGGTGACGGAGGACGCCCCTTCGGGATCGTTCAACAAGCATGCGGTCCTCCCGAGTCGCGACCATCGGGTGCAGTGTAGCGCCTCTGCCGGACGGATGGCCCCCCGTTGCCATTGGCGAGCGCCGGCCGTTCGTACTTCCACCAGGGACCCGCGGCTCCGGGTGGTTCAGCGTGCGGGTTGACCTGAGATTCATTTTCGTGGGCCACACCAATGTTCCGATCCGGTTCGCGGGACAGCTGACGGGAAGCTGCCCCCGGCTCAATAAGATCAGCGCACTCGAGTTCAAGGTCGCGGACATCACGGCCCCGGTGTCGCACCCGGACGGTCGGGGCGCCTACTTCAGCAGGATCGGCGGCGTCGAGCTTCCCTATGCGGACCTTCAGGGCTTCGATGCCGTCCGCGCGTGCAACGACAAGCTCAAGACCCTCGCCGCCGAAACCGGCAGGGCGCGAAGCGAGCTGGTGTCGCAGGGCTTCGGCATCCACTACCCCGACGTGATCGAGGGGCGCGCGATCCTGTTGTGTACCGGGCGCAACAACTCCGACTCGGACGCCGAGAAGCTCGACCTGTGGGTCGAGTGCGTCGGCAAGCCGATGTCCGGCGAGCCCCAGGCACCTGTGATGAAGACGGTGCCTGCGAAGCTCTCGCCGTTCATCGCCGGGGCAGCCGAAAGGGCGAAGTTCATTCGCAGTGCAACGCCCTGGATCCCCACACCTTGAATGAGGGGATGCCTCCCTTCCGATGAACGGTCTTGACAGACGGGGTGGCTGACCATAATGTATAACTGGTCAGATTTTATGACCACAAGGGGACTGCCATGACCACGATCGGTGCCGCGAAGTTCAAGGAGCAGTGCCTCGCGCTGCTGGACAGGCTGAAACCGGAGGGCCTGATCATCACCAAGCACGGCCGCCCGGTGGCGCGTGTGACGCCCTACCCTCGCAACCCGGCCGACCTCATCGGGTGCCTGCGGGGCAAGCTGCAGGTCCACGGCGACATCCAGAGCACCGGGGTCGATTGGGATGCCGATGCTCAACCTTGACACCCACATTCTGGTTCACGCCTTGAGTGGCGACCTCAAACCCCGCGAGCGGGAGCTGCTTGCCGCCGACTCGTGGGGCATTGCGGCCATCGTCCTGTGGGAGCTCGCCAAGCTCGCACAGCTCGGCAGGATCACGATCGATTTCGGCGATCCCGAGGTGGCGTCGGCGCTCCAGGAGGTGCACGTGTGGCCGCTCGAGCTCGAGATCGCCGTGACTTCGACCCGCCTCGACTTCGCCGGCGATCCCGCCGACGAGCTCATCGCCGCGACCAGCGTCGTCCACAAGGTCCCGCTGCTGACCAGGGACCGCCGGATCCGGCGATCGAAGATCGTTCCCATCGCCGGTTGAGTTCCGAGCAGCCCGCGCGGTGCGTCACCCGGCCATCATCCCGGGCTCGTTGATCCGCCGCGTCAGGTACATGGTGACCGACAGCGCCGCCACGAGCAGCAGGGTGCCGCCGAGGAGGGCGAAGTCCTCGGCCTCGAGGATGACGAAGAGGATGCCGTAGATGGCCGTCAGCACGGCGCCGACGAGGAGCGCCGTCGACCGCCGCCTCAGGATCGCCGCGCAGTACAACGTGTTGATGGCGATGACGGTGGTGGCGGCCAGCACGTAGGCGAGAGCGAAGCCCATGTGCTCGGCCAGCGCGATCAGGATGAGGAAGAACATCGCCAGGGCGACGCCGATCAGCAGGAACTGCACGAGGCGCAACCGGACGTCCTGGACGAGCTCGACGAGGCCCAGGGTGAGGAACGTGAGGGCGACGAAGAGGAGACCGTACTTGACCGCCCGGGTGACGAGGTCGTAGAGCGCCACCGGCTCGAAGAGCCGCACCCCCGCCTGGATCTCGTCGATGGCGACGGAAGCCTTGTCGGTCCAGGCCTGCGGGTAGGAGCGGTTGAGCAGCGGGATGGTCCACTGGGCGGAAAAGCCCGCGTCGGTGATCTCGCGCGCCGCCGGCAGCACGCCGCCGACGAAGCTCGGGTGCGTCCACTCCGAGCGGATCACGGCCCGGGTCGTCCCACCCAGGGGCAGGAACTGCAGGCTGCCGCTGCCCCGCACCGTGATCGGCAGCCGGAACTCGAGGTTGTCGGCGACGAGCCCGCCCACCGGCACGTGAAAGCCCCGCGGCAGGAGCTCGACGAGGCCCGTCCCCGGTTGCGGCAGCGCGCCCGCGCCGTTGAGCTCGAACCCCTCAACGGCGACGATGCCGCGGGGGTCCGAAAGGCCGAAGCCGATCACCGCCTCGGACCACTCGATGGACTCCAACCGGTCCGCCGGGCTCAGCGCCTCGACCGCCGCTTCGAGATCCCGGAAGGCTCCGGACACCACGAGCTCGGCGGTGAAGACCTGGACCCTGTAGATGCCGCGGTGCCGCTTCTCCGGGCTCAGAGTGCCGTCGATCTCGAGCGCGGCGGGCAGCACGAAAGCGCGCCGGCGCCGGCTCTCCCACCGCTCGGAGACCTTCTTCTCGCCCTGCGGGGTGACGTACTCGTCCCGGACCGCGATCCTCTCGGTGAAGGGCACCGTCAGGATCGGCCCCGCCAGAAGCTGGTCGCCGCTCCACGACCCGGCGATGTCGGCCACGACCTCCTGATACCTGGCGTGGCGTTCGCGAACCACGGACTCCACCATCAGCAGCGGGATCAGGAGCAGCAGCGCCAGCACGGCGATCGCGGTCATGTGGACCGGCCGGGCCCAGTTCGCGATCAGTTTCTGACCCATCTCGGCGGCATTGGTCGTCACGGTGCACCTCCAGCACGACCAGCGTGCAGGGGGTGCGGGGCGCCAGGAGGGCTGAATCGTGGCAAACCGCCTTCAAGGTGTGGCGGGGCTGCCACGGCTCCTGCGGAGATGTGCCGCTCGATCGCTGAAACGTGAACGCGCCGGGCGCCGCTTGATGCAGCTACGCGAGATCGAGCGAACCAAGAGCCCTCCGGCAAGGCAACCGGTCATTCGATCGCAGACCCGGGAGAGGCGAGCTTCCTCAGATCCTGAAGCCCGACACCGGCTCTGACGGTCGCGTCGGCGGGCGTCGTCCGCGGGATCCTGGTGCCGGACAGGAAATATCCGAAATCCGAAATCCGAAATTTCCTAGTGCGTGTGCGCCGCCTCCTCGCCGAAGTAGGCCTTGCGGAACTTCGCCGTCAGCTCGCGCAGGGTGGCGATCTCGGCGAGGTCGGTGCCCTGCTTGGCCTTCATGGCGTGGACCTGGATCGCGTGCAAGAGGGCGAGCTTGTGCAGGTACTCATTCTTCGTCGGCTCGTCCGCGTCCGCGGCCGGCAGCTTGATGCGCTGCGCCAGGAAGTACGCGCCGACGATCTCGTCCAGCTGCCGGACGTGGTCCTCCTTGTTCATCACCCAGCGCACGAGCTGGTTGTAGTTCACCGGCTCGGCCTTGCCGAGGGCGATGATCTCGTTCATCGACTTCTCGATGGTGGTGATGTGCTCCTCGATGAGCTGCAGGCGCAGCTCGTCGTGGAAGATGCCGCACGGGATCTGGCAGTGGGCCGAAGCCCGTGAGGTGAAGCCGAGGATCGCGGCGAGGGCGAGGGATGCGATGACGGTGCGTTTCATGGGTGCCTCCTTCAGACGTAGCTGTTTCACACAACCAGTCTGTGGAGACAGCTATTTCGGGGCGGCGCCGCTCTCCGGCGTCAGTCGGACGTCAGCAGACCGACGGTCGCTTCGAGTCGGATGACCTCCCCACCTCGCAGCACCTGGATCTCGAGCGTGTCGTCGCCGGCGAGCGACCTCTTCCGGTCCCGGATGCGGCGATCGAAGTCCGGCTCGCCGATGCGGATACCCTGAACGGCCAGGATGATGTCGCCGCCGAGGATCAGGGTCCGGTCCCCGATCGAGGCGGGCAGTGATCCCGGGCGCAGGCCGAGGGCGGCGGCCGGCGAACCGGCGGCGACCGACTGGACCACGATGCCGGCCGCCTGGGGGAGATTCAGGGCCCGCGCCAGCGGGCCTTCGACGAGCACTCCGTCGAGCCCCGTCCACGGGTTGGGCTCGTCGAGCAGCACCTGCATGGCCAGGTTGGAGGTGATCACGAAGCCCAGCCCCTCGAAGCCGCCGGAGGACGAGAGAATGTGGCTGACGATGCCGATGACCTCGCCGTTCATGCTGAACATCGGCCCGCCCGAGTTGCCCTGGTTGATGGCGGCGTCGGTCTGCAGGATCTCCACCGGCTCGAAGCCTCCGAAGAGCCGGCCGGAGACGCGGCGGGCGCTGATGTGGCCGACGGTCAGCGAGTGGGCGACCCCGAACGGCGCCCCGATGACGAAGACCTGGTCGCCGACCGCGGCCTCGTTGGAGTTGCCCAGGCGCGCCGGCTCGATCCCCGCCGGCACCGACTCGGCTCGAATCAGCGCCACGTCGGCGCCGGGGTCCGAGGCCAGCACCCGGGCGGCGACGACGTCCCCGGTGACGAAGCGCACGGTCAATTCGTCGGCCACTTGCACGACGTGCGACGCGGTCATGATGCGGCCGTCGCCGGAGATGAGAAAGCCGGATCCGAGGTTGCCGGCCGGTGGAACGCCGACGGCTCCTTCCCGTGGCGCCGCGGTCTGAACGGCCGCGATCTCGACCACCGCCGGGTCGACCGCTCGGAAGAGCTCGGCGAGGGTCCGATTCTGGGCTGCGGCGGGGGAGGCGGCGCCGACGGCGGCCAGCAGAATCGGGGCGATGAGCACGAGACGTGACTGCGTCATCGGTCACTCCGAGTGCGTACGAAGGGGTTGCCGGAACCGCAGGCCGGGCCGCTCAGGGTCCGCCACCGAGCAGCTCCTCCTCCGAGGCGAAGAAGAAGCTCGAGCGGTCGAGGTCGATGAAGTGCTCCTGGTAGGCCCGGAAATCCTCGAGCAGCGGCGCCGCCGCCGGGTGCTCGAGCATCTCGGTCAGGCCCTTGGCGTTGGACCAGGAGAACTTGAGCACTCCGTCGTAAGCCTCGGAGGTGCCGCGGTTGAGCCGGATGTCGAGGTTCTGGTCGACCGCGAGGGTCGTGTTCATGTGCAGACCCAGGGCGCCGGAGGCCTCCGCCAGCACCCGCGCCTTCTGCCCGTAGACCTGCCAGTGCTCCCGAAACTCCTGGATCGAGAGCTCGGCTCGTGACCTGACGCACTGGATAAGGGTGATCATGAAGCGTCTACCTCCGATGTTCGGTGCGGCAAGAGGCGGGCGAATCCGCAGCCGGCGACGCGCCGACGGCCCGGATCCCCGGAAACCGGCTCAACCGGCATTCCCCGGCGGCTCGCAGCTGACCCTTGCGCCGGCATCGTCTTCGCACGCGACCTGGGTCCAGCCGCCCCGCACCTTCGTGTTGCCGCAGTAGTTCTTGCCGACGCTCTTGGGGTTGTTGAGGTAGGCGAGGACGTCGCTGCAGCTCTCCTCCGGTCCGGGCGTCACCTCACAGGTGCCGCTGAAGCGCGGGTTCTCGAAGCAGCACCGCTGCTGCTGCAGGCTGCTCGTCAGCTCCGTTTCCTCGGCGGCGGCGAAGCCCGCGATCGCCGCGGTGCACAGGCAGGTGATGAGACCCAAGGCCCAGGACGTCTTCATGATGACCTCCACGTTTTCGACTGTCGCATCCTGGTATGAGTCTAACCGCTCATGTGTCATTGTGTGCACTATCATGGAGGTGCCGTGACCTTCTGATGCGCGTTCTCGACCACCTGCACCGCCTCGATCTGCGCGGCCTCCCCTGGTGGGAGCTGGCCGCCGTGCGCTTCCTGCAGTTCGTGCAGGCCGCCTGGCAGCAGTTCAGCCGCGACAAGGTCGTCATCCGAGCTTCGGGGCTCGCCTACTCGTCGCTGCTGGCCGCGGTGCCCCTGGTGGCGGTCGGCTTTGCCATGTTCTCGGCCTTCGGCGCCTTCGACGACATCAAGCAGAAGGTCCAGGAGCTGCTGTTCTCGCTCTTCCTGCCCGCCAGCCAGGACGAGATCGCAGCCTACCTCAACCAGTTCGCAGACGGCGCCAGCAAGCTCGGCCTGATCGGCTTCCTGTTCCTGGTCCTGACGTCGATTCTGCTGCTCGACAACATCGAGTCCAACTTCAACGACATCTGGCACGTCACCACCCGCCGGCGCCTGATCGCCAAGGTGACCTCCTACACCTCGGTGCTGGTCTTCGGCACTCTCTTCCTGGGCGCCAGCCTCACCATCTCGGCACGCATCAAGACCGCGCTGTACCGCGGGGTGCTCTTCGACCCGGGGACGCTCGAGAAGCTGGGCGCCTGGGTGTTCCCGCTGTTCTTCACCTTCCTCGCGTTCTGGCTGATGTACCTGGTGATCCCGAACACCCGCGTCCAGCTGCGGAGCGCGCTGGTCGGAGCGCTGTTGGCGGGGGTCTTCTGGGAGCTGGCCAAGAACCTCTTCGCGAGCTCGGTCGGCCACTCGGTGCGCTACTCCACCATCTACGGCTCGCTGGCGGTGATCCCCATCTTCCTGATCTGGCTCTACATCACCTGGATCATCGTCCTCGCGGGCCTCGAGATCGCCTTCACCCACCAGCACTTCGCGGCCCTGGTCAGAAGCCGCGCCGCCGGCGGGCGCGAGCCGGGCAACGGCGCCGTGGTCGGCCTGCAGCTGTACCTCCAGATCGCGCGCCGTTTCCACGCCGGCCAGGATCCGCCGACCGCGGACGAGCTGTCGCGCCGTTTCCTGGTGTCGACGGGTTCGGTGGACGGCCACCTCGACCGTCTGGTCAACGCGGGCCTGGCGAGGCGGGTGGCGGTCGGCTCGGGGTTGGAGGGGGTCGTTCCCTCGCGGCCCCCGGACCGGGTGCGGGTGTGCGAGGTCATCGAGGCCTTCCTCCCCCGCACCGACGAGGAGTACCGCCGGCGGCCCATCGAGCTGGTGTCGCTGGCGGTGATCAACGAGGTGCGGAAGGCCGGGCTGGCCGTGATGGGCGAGGGCACCGTCGCCGACCTGCTGGAGCGCCTCGAAAACGAGGCCTCGCCGCGCGCTGATTCAGTCCCCGTCGCCGGCTGAGCGGTCCGCCGGAGCCCGATGTAGGATGTTGGCGACATGGGAGGACCATCGCGACCCGGAGAGGTGCCGGAACGGAGTTCCGGGCGGACGGCGGCGCTGGAGTACCAGCGGGACTTCTCGGCGCTCCATCCGAGGACGATGTTCGACGAGCGGGGGCGGCTGCAGAAGGCACGCAAGACGGTGGCGGTCATTCTCGAGGCGGCGCGGGCCGTGGGCCTCGATCCGTCGCGCGCCCGGCTTCTCGACATCGGCTGCTCGACCGGGATTCTGACCCGGCACTACGCCGAGCACTTCGGCGAGGTGGTCGGCGTCGACATCGACGACGGCGCGGTGGAGTGGGCGCGGGTGAACCGGGCGGCGGACAATATCGAGTACCGCGTCGGCGACTCCCTGGAGCTGCCCTTTGCGGACGGTGGGTTCGACCTCGTGACCTGCACCCACATCTACGAGCACGTCCCCGACCCGCAGCGCATGCTCGACGAGATCTTCAGGGTGCTGCGGAAGGGAGGCCTCTGCTACTTCGCGGCCGAAAACCGGCTGCGGCTGTGGGACGGCCACTATGATCTGCCGCTGCTCACCGTGCTGCCGCGGCCGCTCGCCAACGTCGTGCTGCGGGTCACCGGGAAGGGAGCCAGGCGGTACGAGACCCACCTCACCTTGTGGGGCCTGCGGCGCCTCGCCCGCCGCTTCGAGATCGTCGACTTCACCGCGCGCGTGGTGCGCGATCCGGAAGCCTTCGAAGCCGCCGACATGGTGCGTCCGGGATCGCTCGGGCAGCGCCTGGCGCTGGCCGTTCTGGAGGTCGCGCCGTGGGCCTTCCCGACGTACCTGTGGGTGTTGCGCAAGCCGGTGGGGTGAAGTCTTCACGCCGTTCCACGTTCAAACGTTCGAACGTTACACGTTCCCAACCCAACCCCCCGGACAGATCCTCGATTCTCGCCAGGTCGCCGTCCGCAGGGCCCTCTGGGTGGGTGGGTGGAACGTTCAAACGTTCAACGTTCAAACGTTCAAACGTCGAGGCCCCAGCAACGTCGTCACTCTGCTTGGCGGATCGGGATGGTCAGCGCTCCGGCAGCTCCCCGCCCACCACCCGCTTCACCAGCTGGCCCTTCTCGAGCCGGGTCTGAGGCGTCATGCCGTTGAGGATCGCCAGCTGCTCGAGCTCGACGGTGGACGGGAACCTGTCGGCGAACTCGGCCAGGGTCATGGCCCGCGGCACCTCGACGACGTCGATGGTGCTCGGCTCGACGTCGAGGTAGCGTCTTTCGCTGACCTTCGCGAAGCTCGTCAGCGAGCGCTGCGCGGCCGCGGCGTAGCTCGACCACACCTCGGCCCTGGTGTAGGCGATCAGCTGATAGAGCCGTCCGCCGTGGTCGAGGTAGCCGATCAGCCCCTGGACGGCCGGCGCGCCGGTCTGCGAGTCGAGGGCGCGGAAGGCGACGAGGTTCCGCCCGCGGCTCGGGCCGCGCTCGATGCCCTGCTGGCCGAAGAAGGCGTCGAAGGCCGCGTTCGCCGATTCCTTGTCGGACAGGCTCAGTACCACCGCGGCGTCCTGGTCGGGGCTGATGGCGGCGACCTGCTGGCGCTGGTTGATGATCCGCCACTGCTCGGGGAACTCGATCTTGAAGGCCAGGACCGGGTGGTAGTAGGCGTTGCCGATGGCATAACCCTGGCGCGGGTCGTCGCCGAACACCATGCCCTCGAGGCGGCGCAGGTAGGCCTCGCGGTTGACGGCGCCCTGTCGCTCCTCGGGCGGCAGCTCGGCGATGCGCGCGGTCATGTCGGCGACGCGGTTGCCCGGGTCGGGGTGGGTCGACAGCCACTGCGGCGTCGGCCGCAGCCCCTGCGACTGGCTGATGCGGCCGAGGGTCGCAAAGACCTTGGGCATCTCCGTGGGGTCGTAGCCGGCCCGGGTCATGTAGCGCAGGCCGAGGTGGTCCGACTGGCGCTCGTCGTCGCGGCCGAACTTCAGGAACAGGATGCCGACTCCCTGGCCGGCGAGACCGGCGTAGGGCCGGAAGTCCTCGCTGGCGATCGCGGCGACCCCGAGGCCGATCTGGGCGAGCTGGGCACGGCTGATCTGCTCGACCGAGTGGCGGGCGGTCACGTGCCCGATCTCGTGGCCGAGCACCGACGCGAGCTCGGCCTCCGAGTTGAAGTGGGCGAGGATGCCGCGGTTGACGTAGATGTAGCCGCCGGGGAGGGCCATCGCATTGACCACCGGGTCGTCGAGGACGGTGAAGGTCCAGTCGAGCTGCGGCCGCTCGGAGCCCGCGGCGAGTCTGGCGCCGATCTCCTGGATGTAGCTCTGCCACTCGGGACTGTCGTAGGCGCCGAAGGCCGCGATCACTTCCGGGTGCGACTGCCGCCCCATCGCGATCTCCTGCCCCTCGCTCATCAGCGCGAGCTGGCGCTGGCCGGTGGCGGGGTTCATGGTGCATGCGGCAAGCCCGAGCAGGCTCAACGCCGCTGCGCGGGTCCAATGCCCTTGCTGATGGGTGGTGGCGGTCATCGCGATTCTCCTTTCCGGCGACGCGACCTTCCGCATGCAGCCGCGGGCACGTACGCTGTCAGGCCGTGTCTGGTGTGAACCCGCATAGCGTAACAGAGCCTCCGGCAGCGGTGATTCCGGACACCGCGCCCGCATCCCCCGACGCCACGATGTCAATCTGTGGCAGATGACAGTGACAGTCTCAGTGCCAGTCTCAGTGACAGTTTCGGTGTCAGAGGGCCGCGTCCGTTGGCAGTGAGCAGGCGGAGCGACCGCGGCATGGCCAAGTCTGGCTGGCCAATGACCAGGCACCGTCGCCTTCGGAGTCGTCAGCGCGAACCGTCGCAACCACGAAGGCACGAAGACACCAAGAAAAACACCAAGGATTCTCTTCGTGAGCAACTTCGTGCCTTGGTGTCTTCG
>CAZMED010000059.1:0-15315 GCA_964565045.1 uncultured Thermoanaerobaculia bacterium | reverse complement strand
AAAAAAGGGGCTGCCGGATGGCAGCCCCTGAAACGCCTTGCGGCGCGAAGTGAACGAAATCAGAACTCGAGCTTGAAGTTGAGGCGGATCACCCGCGGATCCTGGAAGTTGTCAACCTTGTTGAACGCCGGGTCCTGATCCATGGTCGCGGCGATCGAGTTGAAGTCGAAGCCGGCCGCAAACTCGTCCGGAGTCAGCGGCAGCTCGTCGAGCGTGCGATGCGACCAGTACCTCGTTCCAGTGTCCTGGTCGAACAGGTTGAGCACGGTCACACCGACTGAGAACCCGATTCTCGAGAAGTCGAACCGCTGCCACAGCGACAGGTCGGTCTGCCAGAGCCAGTCGGTCTCGCCGAGGTCACCGCGGCCGAACGGGTAGAAGAAGCCGCCGTTGACGTCGCCGATGGTGGACACCGGCGTGCCGCTGCCGATGTACTGGGTGGCAGCGACCGACAGGCCGAAGTCGAAGCTGTACAGGGCCTGCGCGCCCAGCTGGTGGGTGCGGTTGGTGGCGAGGTCGCCGTACACGAGCTCGGCGTTCTGGTCGTACATCGACTCGACCACGTCGTACAGCCGGCTGACGTTCGGCGACAGGCGGGCGGCGTCACCGACGTTGTTCTGCTCGTCGGAGTTCGCCAGACCGGAGTAGTTGCCGCTCAGGTTGCTGAGGGTGTAGTACGCACGCAGCGACCAGTTGTCCGCGAAGCGCTTCTCGAAGGTCAGCTCGAGGGCGTCGTAATCGCGCTTGGGTTTGGGGAAGATCAGACCGTTGGGTTGCGGGTCTGCGACGATCCCCTCACCGGGGTTGGCGATGATGTAGACCTGGCCCACGCCCGGGTAGAAGAAGCCGACGTCCTCGATCGCCCGCACGATCTCCTTGTGGACGTAGCGGGCGCCGACCTGGATGGTGGAGGTGAGCTGGTGGTCGACACCGAGCTGCGCCTCCCAGCTCTCCATCGGCTGGAGGTTGGGGTCGACCGCCGGGAACCCGAAGAGCTCCTCGAAGAAGGGATCGATCGAGTTGAAGCGCTGGTCGACGGTGTCGACCAGGGTGCCCGCGCCGCAGTTCGGCACGTCGAAGATGGTGTTGTTGCCGACGGTGCAGCCGTTGTTGAAGTTATTGAGCCCGGGGTCGGCGATGTCGAAGGTGAACCAGTAGTCGACCCACTTGTCACCGCCGAACGAGCCGCGGGGCATCTCGTACTTGGTCACGTCGTAGTAGATGCCGTAGCTTCCGTAGGCCTTCCACTTGCTGTCGCCCGTGATGTCCCAGGCGAAGCCGAGCCGCGGCGCGATCTTGTCGCTGAAGCCGAAATCGATCGCCGGGTCGGGCCCGGTGGCGCCGAAGTTCGGGACTCCCTCCTTCTCGGCGCGCAGGCCGATGTTGAGGGTCAGGCTCGGCGTCACGCTCCAGGCGTCCTGGACGAACAGCGCCTCGTTGTTGGTCTCCGCCTCGCCGAACGTCGAGATGTTGAGCAGCCGGAACATGCCGTATTCGCCGGTCGCGCTCTCACCCGTGGAAAGGGTGATCGAGCGGCCCCAGTAGTAGAGAATCCGGTCGGCGTTGTAGCCGCTCGCGACGTCGTTGTAGATCTTCTCGTTCTGGTAGCCGAACTTGAGCGAGTGCTCGCCCGCCGCCTCGAAGAACCAGGTGGCGTCGATGCCGTAGGCGGTCCGCTCGTAGATGTCCTTCTGGTTGACGCCGGTCTGGAGGTTGTCGCTGAGGAAGCCGGGGTTCTGCTGCCACTGCGGGTCCATAATGGGCCACGTGGCCTCGAGGAAGTCTCTGATCGACGAGGTCGAGTAGTTGTGGATCAGGTCGAACGTCGGGATGCCGGTGTCCATCACGTTGGTGTGGAAGAAACCGGCGCGGGCGCCGACCACGAAGCTGTCGGTGGCGATCCAGTCGGCGATCAGCGAGTACGTCTCGCGCTCGCCCTCCTGCCCGAGGGGTGCGTAGTTCTCCTGGTCGGGCAGATCCGAGCGGCCGCTGCGTCCGGGCAGCAACCCGTCGGTCTCATAGGGTGAGACGTTCGCGCCGAGCTTCAGCAGGAAGTTGCTGGCGATGTTGGCGGTCACGTTCGCCACCACGTAGTCGACCTGGAAGTCCGAGGTGTAGGTGTCAGGCGGGTCGTTCGGCCAGTCGACCGTGCGGTCGGTGGTCCGGAGGCCCGGCTGGTAGGACGCGAAGAACCACAGCCGGTCACGCAGGATCGGGCCCGACAGGTAGAAGCCCGGGTCCCAGCGGGTCACGTCGTCCTTGCCGTAGAGTTCGTACTCGCCGGTGCCGCTGTAAAGCGTCGGGCGCTCGCTGCCGTTCCAGTCGTTGTTCTCGTAGTCGACGAACACGGCGCCGTGGAAGTCGTTGCCGCCGGAGCGGGTGACGGCGTTGATGACGCCACCGGTCGAGCCGCCGAACTCAGCGGCGTACCCGGCCGACTTCACCTGCACCTCCTGGAACATCTCCGCGCGCATCGGCACCGCGTCGCTGCCGATCTGCGGATCGGTGGTGTCGATGCCGTCGATGATGTACCGGTTCTCGAGACCGGACGCGCCGTCGATCGAGATGCCGCCCGCCTGGGGATCGTTCACCGTCCCGGGAGCGAACGTAACCACGTCCGTGAAGTTCCGGCCGCGGGGCAGGAAGTCGATCTCGTACTTGTTGATGCTGGTCGCGACCTGGCTCTCGGTGAAGTCGATGCCGATCGTGTCGGAGTAGACGGTGATCTCCTCCTTGAAGCTCTGCTGCATCGCGAAGTCGACGGTCGGGGTCTGCCCGAGGTCCACCCGCACTTCGACGGCGGCGTCGAGGTAGCCGACGTACTTGGCGACCACCTTGTAGGTGCCCGCCGCCAGTCTCGGGAAGCGGAACTCGCCGGCCTGGTCGGTGGTGGTGGCCAGGGTGCCGAGCGGGCCGGTGGCCTCGACCACGGCGCCCGCGATCGGGGTGCCGACGTCGTCCTTCACCGAGCCGCGCAGACCACCGGTGGTCTCCTGGGCGACGGCCGAGGACACGCCGAGCATGAGCACGGCGGCGGCCGCCAGAATCGTCACACTCTTCAGATACCTGTTCATTCTCATGACCTCCTTGATTCCTCCTTCGAAACACGATCCCGCGACCCTAGTCCACTGTGATGCCTCACGCGGGGGTCGGGGTGCGGGCCCGAAAAGACCCGACTCGCAACCGCACACGATGTCCTTCCCTGAGCCCTCCTTTCACAATCCGACGCGCGGTGCGGCGCCGGGGCCGTTTCTGAAAGCACGCGAGACGTTAGCACGAGTCCGGCCCGAGCGCCATGGAGCCCGCTCGGGCGCGCAACCCACCTTGAATCGCCCTTCCGGGCTCGCGCTGAACGCTGGCATACGCACACAACTATTCAAGTTTCGTGCCCGATTCGCGCGGTTCCGGAAATGAACGTCGCGGCAAGGTCGAAGGGGCTTTTTTTCAACGACTTGCAAATCATCGCAGAAATCGGCTCGGCGCCCATCGAGCCTGTTGCGAGGACATCTCGTCCGGGTTTCCGTTCACCCGTCCCAGAATCCGTTCGCCGGCTGCCCGGTCCAGATCAGGGCTGCGCCAGCGCCATGCGCGGGGAGGAGGACTGCCATAGGCGCCCACATAACCTAAGAGCAGGCTGTTCAAGCCCGAGCCCGAGCCCGTTGCCGTTACCGTTATCGAAGATTCGGGTTCTTCTCAGAGATCGACCTTACCAACGATGTCAGCTCGAAATCGAAGAACATGACACTCTCCGTCTCACGAGGTCGAGAGTATCGGGAACGGCAACGGTAACGGTAACGGGCTCGGGCTCGGGACGGACGAAGAGCGCCAGCTGAGCCTGACCGCACTGACGGATCGCTCGCCAACACGCCTCAGTTAGCGCATATGGGAGGACGGCCCGGTGCCGAGGTCGGTGACGCCCACCGCCACCGTGTGCCGGCCCCTCCGGACCATGAGTGCGCGACCACGTTCTGCGTCCGATCGGATCACCCATCCTGCTTCGGCAGGTATTCGATGATGCCCCGTGCCCCCTCGGCCTCGGCGTGGTCGGGTGCGAGCTCGAGGAACTTCATGATGTCCTCGCGAGCGCCTTCGATCTCGTTCAGGTTGAGCTCGGTGAGGCCGCGGAAGTAATAGGCGATCGCCTCGTCCGGATGTTCGCGAATCGTCCGGTCGAGGATCAGCTTCGCCTCCTCCATCCGATCACTGTTGTAGTACCCCTGGGCGAGCTTCATCATGAGCGTCGGGTGGATCTCCTGGTCGGCCGGCAGGCGAGCCAGCAGCTCGTCGGCCTCCTGGTAGATCCCTGCGTCGACGAGGATGGCCATCATGCCGAGCAGCGACGGGACATGGTCCGGATCGATCTCCAGCGCCCGCTCCAGCTGTTCCCGCGCCTCGTCGGCGCGCTCTTCCTGCAGGTACGTATCGGCGACTGCGGCGAACACGATCGGCCGATCCTCGACATCGAGCTCCTCGAGGGCCTCCATGTACTCCGCCCGCGCGGCCTCGAGCTGACCCTTGGCACGGAGCTCGTCCGCCTTCTGCAGCCGCTTGTTGATCTCGGCATGCTTCCGCGCCCTCACGATTTCCTCAGGGACGGGTTCCATCTGGATCCGGATGGGGTCGTTGCGATCCGCGAAGACGAAGGTCTTCTGCGGCGGAACGGGCAGAAACCCTTCGGCCTCGATGGCGATCAACCAGGTGGTGCTCTTGAGACCCGCGAACCGGTACTCCCCTTCCGCGTCCGTCACGAACGGATCCGGACCCTCTTCCGGATCGGAGGCGAGCCGGTAGGTGACCTTGGCGCCGGCGATCGGCTCCCCGTCCGGATCCGTGATGATCCCCGAGACTCTGCCGGTTCCGGTCCACTGTGCGTGCGCCGACGACGCGAGCAGCAGTCCCAGAGACAAAACGACCATCGTGAACGTGCGGTTTCGGCGCGCCATGGTGCACCTCCGCGGGGAATTATACGCCAACCGCCGGCGGCCGGTCCGTCGGATGACGGTGTAGACTGACGGCGGAGGTGACGATGTCGGGATGGACTCGTAGGATGGCCGTCTGTGCGGTCCTTTTGGGCGCCGTGACGGTGAGCCAATCCGCGGAAGTCGACGATCCGCAGGATCAGCCGCAACCGATCGGCGGCCTCGCTTTCCGGGACGAGATCGAGCTGACCGTGGTCAACCTGGTCGTCAGCGTGACCGACAAGGACGGCAAGCCGGTCACGGACCTGACGATCGATGACTTCGAGGTGTACCAGAACGGAACGCCGAAACCCGTCACCAACTTCCAGGTCTACACCGAAGACGTTTTCAAGCAGTACTACGCGAGCGCTCCGACGCTGCCCCACGATGCCGAGACGCCACCCACGGAGGTGTCCGGGTTCGAGCCGCGGCCCGTGTATCTGGTGATGTACGTCGATCACTACAACCTCAACCCTCTCGATCGGAACCGGGTCCTGAGCCAGATGGAGCGGTTCGTCCGCGACAACGTCAAACCCCCGGTCCAGATGATGGTGGTGAGCCGACTCCAGACCCCAAAGGTCAGCCAGGACTTCACGTCAGACGCCGCACAGGTGATCGAGGAGCTTCGCAGCATGGGGAAGGACTCGGCGAATCGGACGTCGGTCGAGCGGGAGCGTTCCGAGCTCGTCCAGACCATGCAGTCGCGCGAGCACAACCCGAGCAACCTCAACGATCCGATGCTCGTGCGATCGCAGATCAAGAACCTCATCCGGGAGGAGACCGTGTCCGTCCAGTCCTCCCTCGGTGCGCTGCGCGAGATCATCACGATGCTGTCGGGCCTCGAGGGGAAGAAGGCGATCTTGTATCTGTCCAACGGTCTGCCGATGGTGCCCGGCATCGACCTGTTCGAGACGTACGCCTCGACATACCGGGACGACTCGGCGATCGCCGAGGCGGTCTCGTACGACCAGAGCCGCCTTTTCGAGTCGCTCGTTGCGGCTGCCAACGCTCAGGATGTCACGTTCTACACGATCGACGCCGGCGGTCTCCGCGCGGCGGGGGTCGCGACCGCCGAGTACACCGACTCGGAGAACATGCGAGCCGCCTCGATCGGTCGTCAGAACTACCTCGACTCACTTCGCCTCATCGCCGATGGCACGGGTGGCCTCGCGATCATCGACACCAACGATGTCAGAACGAGGCTCGATCGCGTCGAGCAGGACCTCTACACCTACTACTCGATCGGCTACCCCCTGCAGCACAGCGGCGCCGACAAGGTTCACGACATCAAGGTACGGCTGCCGGCCCATCCGAACTACGAGGTGCGGTACCGACGCCGCGTCGTCGAGAAGTCGCTCGCGACGCGAGTGCAGGACAAGGTGGTCAGCAGCCTGCGGCTGGCGGTGGACGAAAACCCGATGGATGTCCAGCTGACACGGGGGGCCGCGGTGCCGGCATCCTCCGACCGGTGGGCCGTCCCGCTGAAGGTCTCCTTCCCGGTGAGCTCCGTCGCGTTGGTCCCCGAAAGTGACGACTTCGTGTCACGACTGGTGTTGTTCGTCGCCGCCCGCGACTCCGAGGGCGGGCAGTCCGAAGTCGTTCAGCAGAATCACGAGGTGCGCGTTCCCGCAGATTCCATCGAGCGCGCGCAGGAGCATCGGTTCAAGATCGACGTCTCGTTGCTCATGAAGGAGGGCAGTCACACGGTCTCGGTGGGATTGCTCGATCAGGTGACCCGCCAGTCCTCGTACCAGACCATCAAGACCTCGGTTCCGACCAGCGACTGACCGGCAGAGCGGACGGCGAACCTCCCATGTTCCGGGCGGCTCGAACGGCCATTCGAAAAGGTCGGCGTCGGCATATGGAGGGCGTCCTCCCGGCAGAGAGCTCTCGGACCCCGATCACGGGCTTTGTGACCGCCACCTCGAGCGCAGTCCGCGCAGGCGACGGATGCCGACATGAACATCAGGACGCGGCAGAGGTAGCTGCCGCGCGCGGCGATTCACGGAGTGACCGCGTCGGCGCTCTCGCGAGATGACTCAGGATCCCCCGACAAGCAGGCGGGCATAGGAGGTCTCGCCCGATTCCAGGTCCCTCACACCCACTGCCACCGTGTGCTGCAGACCGCCCCGAATCCGGAGCGGCAGGACCAACGCCATACGTTGGCCTCCGGCGCCGGGCGCAATCTCGGCGACCGGGATCCGCAGCTCGTGCTTCACCGCCCGTGGCGCCACCTCGCGGCCGCTGGCGTCCCGCAGGCCGACCACCACCTGGATCTCACCCACGCGAAAGGAACCCTCGGTCCGGAGCATCAGGCTGGCCAGCGGAATCGACACCTTGAGCCGCAGATCGCGACGCCGGTCCGGCTCGGAGTCCGCATCCAGCGCACTGAGCACCACGCCCATGGGGTTGGGGCCGGGGTCGCGGATCAGCGCCGTCAGCACCCGCTCCCGCATCCGGGTCGCCGGCGACTTTTCGACGAACCACTCGCGGTAGCGGACCCGGGCCTTCGGCCGTCCCGGCAGCTCGACCCGGATCCGGTGCTGCAGGTCCTCGCCGCTGAGCTCGATCTGGTAGCCGAGGGAGTAGTAGCTGATGAGGTCGTCTCGCAATCGATGTAACCCTTCAGAGACGTCGTTGGTGTTGAGCAGCGCCAGCCCGCCGGTCCCATCCGCCATGAACGACAGCGACTCCTGCAGGTTCTTCATGCTCACCGACGAGGCCCTCGCCTCGGGCACGAATCGGTCGTCGGCGCCGAAGCCCTCGAGCGGGGCGAGACCGCTGGCGTCGATCGCGTACAGGCTCACCCCCGTACCGTTGGCGGCGGCGACGAAATCGCGGAACTCGGAGGTGAAGTCGCGGTGCGCGATCCGCGCGTAGATCGAGCTGTCACGGAACACCGCCTCGAACTCGTGCAACAGACCGAGACCCGGGGTCATCGGCAACCCGTTCGAGACGTGAATGACCACCTTCCGCCCCTCCTGGCCGGAGACCAGCCGCAGCACCTCGTGCAGGGTGATCAGCGTGTCCTCCAGAATGTCCGACTCCTGCTCGACGTACGCCAGGATCTGCGCCTGCACCTGCACCTTGACGACCTGCATCGGAACGGCAGCGAGAAACGCCGCCGCGTCCATCCGGGTGTCCGAGGCGAGCTCCTCCATCCAGTCCAGGATCTCTCGTCGATCGCGATCTCGCACGAATCGGCCGGCACTCTCTGCAGCCACCGCGTCAAGCGCCGCGACGACTGCGGCCGGATCGTCGGTGTACGGCTGACGGACCGCCAACGACGGCCGCGAGCTCACCACCATCATCTGTACCGGCGGCGACAGGTTCTCCTCGACGAAGGTCTTCACCCGGTCGAGGACCCTGTTGCGCTGCAACGCGAGGAGGTTGACGTTGTCGATGAAAAGCACGATCGAGACCGGGCGTTCCCCGAGGTGAGGTCCGGGGGAAGCCGGCGCTGCCGATTCGGGGCTCGCGTCCCCGGCGGCGAGGGTCGGAACGGGTGCGGTCAGCGCGGCGAAGTTGGAGATCGGCATCTCGACGCCGTCCTGGGTGACGCGGAAATCGGCCACGGTCAGGCCCTCGACCGGCCGCCCCTTGCGGTCGCGAACGTAGACGTCCACATTCACCACCGTGACCTCGAGCCGGTCGCCGAACGTGGCGGCGGCGGGTTGCGGCGGCGACGGCGGATCGTCGATCGCGGCGGCAACCGCCACCGCGGCGAGCGCCACAGCCGAGGCGCAACAGACTCTCAACGCAATCTGCATCCATCCCCTCGACGTGAGACTCCGGGATTCGTTCAACGTCGTGGAGTATAGCCCGCGTGGCCGAGCGAACCCCGGCTCTCGCGCCCTATTGCCCCCAGTAGTACAGCAGCAGGAAACCCAGCAGGCCGAGCACGGCCCAGAAGGCGATGGCGCCGGTGGACCGGGTGCGGAAGGGGGCGGTCTGGACGTCCTTCGGTGCAGCCACCCGCTCGCCCGTCAGGGTGCGATCGGCTGGAGGCGCGCGTAGGAGATCAAACCGCTGCCGAGGTCCCGCACGCCGACCGCCACCCCCGACGGCAATCCCTCGAGCACGAGCGGCAGCACCAGGGCGACCCGATGCTCCGGGCCCGGGCGCCGCTCCGAGATGGGAAGCCGCAGCTCGCGGAGGACCGGCGCCGCCACGGCCGCCTCGCCGCGGTGGTCGCGGGTGCCGACGACCAGCTCGAGGCGGGCAAGCGCCTCGGTCTCGCCCGGCATCCACTCGAGGCTCGCGAGCGGCATCGACACCTTCAGCGGGACCTCGAGCTTCTTCCCGCCCCTCGAGACCGCCTCGCCGAGGCCGAGCTCGAGCCGCATGGGGTTGTCGTCGAGCTCGACGAACAGCGCGCCCGCCACCCGCTCGCGCATGCGGGTGCCGTGGGACTTCTCGACGACCCACCCGCGGTGGCGCACCTCGAGCTTCGGGTACTCCGGCAGCTCGACCTCGAGGCGGAGCTTCCGGTCCTCGCCGCCGTGGGGCACGGTGTAGCCGAGCGAGTAGTAGCTCGCGAAATCGTCCCGGATCCGGCCCAGCCCGGTGCTGACGTCGTTGGTGTCGAGCACCGCCAGCCCGCCGGTGCCGTCGGCCATGAAACGCAGGGGGTCCTGCAGATTCCCCTGGCGGACCCACGCCACGCGCGCCATCGGCGCCAAACGGTCGGCGGCGCCGCCCTCGAGGCCCTGGAGCCCGGAGGCATCGACGGCGTAGATGCTGACCCCCCTGGCGGCGGCGGCCTGCACCAGGTCGCGGTACTCCTCGGCGAAGCTGTGCTGCGCAACGAGGTTGTAGACCGAGATGTCGCGGAAGGCCTCGTCGAACTGGTGCGCCAGGTCGACGCCCGGAATCATCGGCAGGCCGTTCGAGACGTGGATCACGACCCCCCGGCCGTCGCGGATCTCGGCGAGCCGCACCACCTCGTGCAGAGACGCCAGGGAGTCCTCGAGGGTGTTGGACTCCTGCACCACGTAGGAGTTGATCGCCGCCTGCACCTGCGCCTTCACGAGTCCATTCGCGGACGAGCCGAGAGAACCTCGGGCGATCCTGGGAGGATTTCTGCCGGCCTGCCCCATCCAATCGAGGATCTGCTTCCGGTCCTGGTCGCGGGCCGACCGGCCGCCGATGTGGCCGGCGACCCCGTCGAGGGCGGCGGTCACCGCCGCGACGTCGTGGGTGAACGGCTGGCGCACCGCGAGCGACGGTCGCGAGGCCACCACCATCATCTCCACCGGCGGCGCCAGCGTCTCGGCGACGAAGTCCCGCAGGCGGTTGATCACCCGGTTGCGGTCGAGCGGGAGGAGGTTGGTGTTGTCGATGTACAGGACCACCGAGACCGGCCGCGGCGGTAACGCGGCCGGCAGCACCGCGTCGCCGGGATCGGCGGCGCCTTCTGCCGCCCCGACGCCGGTCCCCGAGAAGACCGCGAAGTTGGAGATGGGCACCTCGACGCCGTCCTGCAGCAACCTGAAATCCTCGGCGGTGAGGTCGACCACCGGGCGGCCCTCGCGGTCGCGGACGTAGACGTCGAGATTGACCACCGTCACCTCGAGCTCGTCGGCGAAGCCCTGCTCCTGCGGCGCAGGCGGCGCAGCGGCCGAGAGGTGCACCCCGGCGAGGATGAGCAGCACCGTCGGCAGCTCCAACCGGAACCTCTCGAGCATCTGCATGACTCCTTCGATCCGAGACCTTATCAAGGTTCGTGCCACGTCCTGGGCGCAACCGGCGCCTTTCGGCCTGGTCGGGTTTCGGCCTCGCGTCCATCACGGAGGACACCGGGTGTCACCGCCGGGACGCACTCGGACCCCTGATGATCATTCCCTGCTGAGCCGGGAATCCGTGAGATGGGCGCCGGTCGGTCTCCAATTTCGGATTTCGGATTTCGGATTGCCACCCACCCACGGTTGAACCACCAAGACACCAAGGCACGAAGATGCTCACGAAGAGAAACCTTGGTGTTTTCCTTGGTGTCTTGGTGCCTTTGTGGTTGCGACGGTTTGCGCTGACGCCTCAAGTGGCGCGCCTGTGGTTGATCATCGATGCCCGTGGAGGGGGCCATGCCGCGATCGCTGCTGGCTGACCCTGCTCGCTGTCGCCGTCGCCGGCTCCTGACGCTGCCGCCGCCGTCGGCCGCTGGCAGCTCTCTCGCGCGGTCCGACTCAGCGCTCGAGGAAGTAGAGAATCAGGAATCCGAAGAGGCCGACCACCGCCCAGAAGGCGATGGCGCCGGTGGACCAGGTGCGGGCGAAGACGCCGGTGGGGCCGTGCAGGCGGTAGACCAGCCGGTAGGCGCGGCCGAGGAGGACGTCGGCGAGGATCGAGAGCGACCGGCCGATGCGGCCGCCGGCCGCGGCCAGGCGGCGGAGGAGCGCCGGCAGGGCCTTGCGGTAGGTCCAGTCGAAGTCGAGGTTGACGCCCGCCTTCTCGGGCGGGTAGATGCCGGTGCGCACCAGGACCGCGAAGGCGAGGATGGCGAACACCAGGAGCTGGAACGAGGTCAGGACGTGGCCCGCGGTGTAGGGCTCGTAGTCGACGTCGGGGAAGGGCAGGATCGAGTAGAGCGGTCCGGGAAACAGCCCGATGCCGACGCACAGGGCGGCGCTCGCGATCATCGCCACGAGCATGTTCCACGGCGCCTCCTTGACCCGCAGGCCCGAGTCGTGGCCGAAGAAGGCGAAGTACGGGATCTTGATGCCCGAGTGCTCCATGACGCCGGCCGAGGCCACCAGCAGGCCGAGGAAGATCCAGGTCAGGTGCAGGTGCTCGACCTCCGAGATCACCATCGACTTGGTGACGAAGCCGGAGAAGAACGGGAAGCCGGAGATCGAGGCCGCGGCGATGATGCAGCACACCGTGGTCACCGGCATCGACTTGTAGAGCCCGCCGAGCTCGGTGGCCTTGATGGTGCCGGTGCGGTGGAGCACCGCGCCCATCGTCATGAAGAGCAGCGCCTTGTAGAGGATGTGCGCGAAGGCGTGGGAGACGGTGCCGTTCAGGGACAGCGCGGTGCCGATGCCGATGCCCACCACCATGTAGCCGAGCTGGTTGTTGAGGCTGTAGGCGAGGACCTTGCGGAGGTCGTTCTCGATCACCGCGTAGAAGACCGGGAACAGGGTCATCACCACGCCCATGGGCACCAGGATCTCGGTGCCCGGGAACCCGCGGGCCAGGGCGTAGATGGCGAGCTTGGTGGTGAAGGCCGACAGGAAGACGGTGCCGGTGACGGTGCCGTTGGGGTAGGCGTCCTGCAGCCAGTTGTGGAGGAACGGAAACGCGCTCTTGATGCCGAAGGCGAGGAAGATCAGGAGCACGCCGGGGCTCGCCGAGGCCAGCAGCCCGTCGTCGCCGATCAGCTTGTCGAAGGCGATGGAGCCCGAGCTCGAGGCGTGCAGGATGACGCCTGCGAGGAGCAGCACCCCGGAGCCGACCTGGATGACCAGGTAGCGCATGCCCGAACGGTAGGCGGCCTCGGTGCGGCTCGCCCAGACGAGGAACACCGACGAGACGGCGGTGATCTCCCAGTAGACGAAGAGGGTGATGAGGTCGCCCGCGAACACCGCCCCCACCGCCGAGCCGACGTAGATCATCGCCGCCACGTGCTGGGTGGTGTCCTTGACGTGCAGCGCGTAGATGGCGGTCAGGAGGGCCGCGAGGTGGAAGATGTAGCCGAAGACCAGGCTCAGGCGGTCGACCCGCACCACCGTCAGCTCGTAGTCGAAGAGGCGCAGCTGGAGCGACACACCCGGCTCGAGCATCAGGACCTGGATGAAACCGACTACGGGGAGCAGGACCGCCAGGCCCGGCTGCCACCTTCTCGGCAGCAGCGGGATGACGAGCGCCCCGAGGATCAGGAGCAGGCCGGGAGGCAGCGCCTCAATCATCGTAGTAGTCCTCGGGCCGCCAGAGGATCCGGCGGAGGTGCTTGCCGGCGATCACGATGCACCAGAAGGCGGCGAAGCCGAAGAAGCCGTAGAAGTTCGGGAAACCCTCCCAGGCCGAGTAGGCGTGGCGGTGCACGACGAGGTCCGCGACGCCGAGCACCACGCACACCGCCACCAACCCCCAGTAGATCCGGTCGATGTTGCGCCGCTCGTCCAGCCAGCGGATCGGTTGGTCGCTCATGGTCCGATCATCCCCGTCAGAAGGCGGTAGACATCGTCGGCGTAGATGAAGAGAACCACGCAGCCGATTCCGGTCAGCACCGGCGGCAGCACGCACAGCAGCGGCGCTTCGTGGATCCCGCCGCCGGGGTTGTGGCCGTGCCCCCCGTCGTCGGGTGGCGGCCGGAAGAAGGCCCGCCCCACCACCGGCATGAGGTAGCCGATGGAGAGCAGGGAGCTCGCCATCAGCACCGCCATCAGCGCCAGCTGGCCGGTCTCCACCGTGCCCAGGATCAGGTACCACTTGCTCCACGAGCCGCCCATGGGCGGCAGCCCTATGACGGACAAGGACCCGAGCAGGAAGGCGCCGAAGGTGAAGGGCATGCGCCGGCCGAGCCCGTCCATGTCCGAGATCTCGGTCTTGTGGGCGCCGACCATGATCGCGCCGGCGCAGAAGAAGAGGGTGATCTTGCCCATGGCGTGCATGGCGATGTGCATGCCGCCACCGAGCACGCCAGCCGAGGTGGCGAGGGCGCCGCCGAGCACGATGTAGCTGAGCTGGCTGACCGTCGAGTAGGCCAGCCGCGCCTTGAGGTTGTCCTTCGTGAGGGCGATGACCGACGCCGCGATGATGGTGAAGGCCGCGGCCCAGGTCAGCCAGCGGCTGGCGTCGGTTGCCGCCAACAGGTCGATGCCGAAGACGTAGACGATGATCTTGAGCACCGTGAACACGCCCGCCTTGACCACCGCCACCGCGTGCAGCAGGGCGCTGACCGGGGTCGGCGCCACCATTGCCGCCGGCAGCCAGCGGTGGAAGGGCATCAGCGCCGCCTTGCCGGTGCCGAAGGCGTACAGAGCGAGCAGGGCGATGAGGTGCCAGCCCTCGACGCGGCCGGCGAGGATCCCGCCGGGCCGGAAGTCGGTGGTGCCGGCCGCGAGATAGGTCCACACCAGGGCGAAGAGCAGAAAGGCCACCGAGGTCCCCATCAGCACCCCGAGGTAGACCCTGCCGGCCCGCTTCGCCTCCACGGTGCCGTGGTGGGTGACCAGCGGGTAGGTCGAGAGCGTGATCGCCTCGTAGAAGACGAAGAGAGTGAAGACGTTGGCCGCGAAGGCGACGCCGAGCGCTCCGGAGATGGCGAGGGCAAAGCAGATGTAGAAGCGGGTCTGGTTGGACTCGTGGTGGCCGCGCATGTACCCGATGGAGTAGAGCGTGGTGACGATCCACAGCCCCGAGGCCACGAGCGCGAAGAGCATTCCCAGGGGCTCGACCTCGAATGCCAGCTCGAGGCCCGGAAGCACCTCCACCAGATCGAGCCGCGGCCGCCCGCCCACCAGCACCGCCGGCAGGATGACAACGGCCACGCCCGCGAACAGGCTGCCGGCCGTGAGCAGGCTCGCCGCCTCGCGCAGGTTCGGCCAGCGGCGCAGGAGCGCCACCAGCACGGCCCCCGCGAGCGGCCACAGCACCGCGAGTCCGACCGCCTGGGTCACGCTCACGGTCCGACCCCCAGCAGCATCCGCGCCGCCGCCGATGCCGTGCCGACGCTGAGCGAGGTGAAGATCCCGAAGAACACGGTGGCGCCCGCCAGCACCCAGATCGGACCGAGCAGGCTGAACGGTGCCTCGACAGCCGTCGGGGCGTCGTCGGCCGGCTCGCGGAAGTAGGCCACCTCAACCACCCGCCACACGTAGATCAGGGCGAGCAGCGAGCTCGCCAGAATCAGCACCGCCACCGGCCACATCCCCGCCTCGAGTGCGCCGACCACCAGGTACCACTTGCTGACGAAGCCCACCGTGAGCGGCACGCCGATCATGCTCAGGCCGGCGGTCACGAAGGCCGCCATGGTCCACGGCATGCGGCGGCCGAGGCCGGCCATGGCCTCGATCCGGGTCGAGCCGGTGCGCAGCAGCACCGCCGCCATCACCAGGAAGAGGGCGCACTTCATGAGGGCGTGGTTGAAGAGGTGGACCAGGCCGCCGGTGAGGCCGCTCACCGAGACGAAGCTCAGGCCCAGCACCATGTAACCGACCTGGGCGACGCTCGAGTAGGCCAGCATGCGCTTGATGTCGTCCTGGAAGATGGCCACGATCGAGCCCACGAACATGGCCGCGATCGCGGCCGGCATGAGCACCGCATCGAGCCGCAGCTCGGCGAAGGCGAGCGGCGCCCCGAAGACCGAGAACACGAAACGCACCAGGACGTAGTAGGCGACCTTGGTGGCGGTGGCGGC
>CAZMED010000058.1:1761-15511 GCA_964565045.1 uncultured Thermoanaerobaculia bacterium | reverse complement strand
CGCCACCTTGACCAGTCTACGACCGCACGCACAGTGAACGCCACACGGCCGGCCGTCCGCTCAGCCGTCACGGGTCTGGCACCGCGGGCAGTAGTACCCGGCCCGGCCGGAGACCGTGATCTTCTCGACCTCGCCCGAGCAGCGGCCCGGACAGCGGGCCCCCGGCTCGCGGCGCCGCAGCAGGTAGCGCGACGGCGCCTGCTCCGGGTCCGCCTTGAACCCGATCGCCTCGCCGACCACGCGGCGCATGGTCTTGAACAGCTTCCGCTCGGTCGCCGTGTCGAGGTCCGCCACCGGCGTCTCCGGGTGGAGCCGCGCCTGGAACAGGACCTCGTCGGTCCAGACATTGCCGAGACCGGCGATCACCGTCTGGTTCATGAGGGTCGGCTTGAGAGCTCCGCGCCGCCCCTCGAGCCGTTCCCGGAAGCCGTCCAGGTCGAGCTCGAGCGCGTCCGGGCCGAGATCGTGCTCGCGGATGGTGGTTTCGGGTTCGTCGACGATGCCCAGCGTGCCGAGCTTCCTGGTGTTGCGGTAGGCGAGGTGGCGGCCGTCGTCGAAGTCGAGCCGGAGCTGCACGAAGTCGGGCTCCTTTGACCCCGACTCCCAGGCGATCGGGCGGCCGGTCATGCCGAAGTGCAGCATCAGCCACGGGCCGTGCTCGAGGTGGGCGAAGAGGTACTTGCCGTGGCGGCGGGTTTCCGTCAGGCGGTGCCCCTGGAGGTGCCGGCGCAGGGTGGAGGGCGAGCACTCGAGCAGGCGCGTGTCGCGCACCATCGCATGCCCGATCCTTCGGTGCAGCGAGGTCGCGTCGATGTACCGCTTGAAGATCTCGACGTCCGGTATCTCCGGCATGACTCATTCCTTTCCAGTGCGCTGGCGCGGCCCGTCCCACCCGGCGGCGTCGGCGAGGCTCACCGCCGCGGCTCCGCCCGCCAGGCGCAGGAAATTCCGGCGCGTGGTGCTGCCGTCGGAGCTGCTTGCGGCCTCCGCACTCCTCCTCCTTCCTCGCCGAGAACCCGGACGGCGCCCGGTGACCGGCATCGTGCCGCCGGAAGCTGCGCAGAGCCACCGGGGGGGCTCCGGTTTCGAGCTGGGTCGGGTCCCGGTCGCAGACGGGCGCCGGCCGCCGGCTCGACGGCCCCTCCCGGCGCGGCGACCCGCGCTCCGGTCTCCCCCGAGCCGGTTCGGGGCGAGCACCCGATGGCCGGGCTCCGGCAGCTTCTGTTGAGATGCCCGCGAGGAGGATCCTGACCATGATGAAACCGGCCTATGACAACGACCCGGGCATCAACTACGAGGCCCCGGTGCTCTACGACGCCGAGACTGCGGAGCCGATCCGGAACGCCACCGACGACGAGACGGCCCGCAGCCGCGACGCGAAGAAGCCGGGAGTCGAGAAAGGCATCATCGAGGTCGACGGACGCCGCTGCTACGTCATCGAGTGGCCCGAGACGCCTGCCGGGGCCGACCGACGGGTGGAGGGCCCGGGCGTCGAGTGATTCCCGTCGCCGCCTAACTTCTTCACAACGTGGCGGCGCTCTCTCCCCTCCCGAGTCCCAGCCCGCCCTCAGGTCGGGTCAGGTCGGCGCCGAGGCCCGCGGCCACCGCCGGCCCCATTGGTGCGGGACGCTCGGGCTCGCGCTGCGGCCGGGTACTGCTCGAACGCAAATAGGGGTTTCACCCGATGGCGGTCCCGACTCCCCCGCCCGACGATCGCACCATGGCCACCCATCCACCCTCTTGCCCGCACCACTTTCTCGACCTGTCCGAACCGGGGCCCGACGCCTGCGCCGTGGTGCCTTTCCCGCCCGGAGAGCTGAGCCTGGAGCTCGCGCAGCGCGTCGCCGGCACCTGCGAGCTGACGGGCGCCGAGATCGTGATCAGCGACGGCTGCAGGTCCGCCCTGGCGTCGTACGTGGCGGCGCTGATGAACCTCCGCGGCCCGATCCTCGAGCTCGAGTGCCGCGGACCCGACGCCCGCCGCGCCATGAGCCTGGTTTCGCAGCAGCTGCGCGGGCTCCACGGCGTACTTCCACCGGGCGCAGCCCGTCCGTGACCGACTCGGAGGCGGGGGCTTGAGCGCGACCGAGCAAGCGCCGTGCGTGGTGTTCGTCAACACCGCCTGCGGGCGCTGCGCCGGCGAGTCGACGCTGTCCGAGCTGCGGGAGCTGCTCGCGGCGCGCTCCGTGCGCGCGACCGTGGAGGCGGTCGAGCCCGGCAACCTCGAGGCGACCCTCCAGGCCGGACTCCCGCCGCGCCCATCGCTCGTGGTGGCGGCCGGCGGCGACGGCACCGTCCGCACCGTCGCCGGGGCCGTCGCGGGCACCGGCCACACCCTCGGCGTCCTGCCTCTCGGGACCATCAACCACCTCGCCCGCGACCTCAAGATCCCCCTCGATCTCGAGGGCGCGGTGGCGGTCCTGGCCGCGGGCCGAGACCGCGCCATCGACGCCGGCGAGGTCAACGGTGAGCTGTTTCTCAACGCCTGCGTCGTCGGCGTCTACGCCGAGCTGGCACGGCTGAAGGCCCGCCGCCGGCTCCGCCACCCGGGCTGGCCGGCGCCGCTGCGGTGGGCGGCGGACTCGGCGTCGTCCATGTGGGAGGTGCTGCGCACATGGCGGCTTCAGCGGCTCGAGCTGCAGCTCGACGGAATCCGCCTCGAGCACCGCGTCCCGCTGCTGGTCGTCGCCAACAACGCGCTGCCGAGGCTCGCCGAAGCGCGGCAGCTCGACGGCGGGCGGCTCGCGGTGTACGTGCCGCGCTCCATTCGGCCGCTGCCGCTGGCGGCACTGCTGCTCAGGGCGATCCTCTTCGGGCCGGAGGAGGTCGACGAGCTCGCGGTCCACCTGGTGGAGCGGGCTTCGATCACGGTCCCCACGAAGAACGGGGTGGTCGTCGACGGCGAGGTCCTCGAGATCGAGTCGCCGCTCGAGATCTGCAGCCGCCACGAGGCGTGCAGGGTCCGCGTCCCCGTACAGTCGGCGGACCGGCGGGCGTAGGGCGAGGTCAGCGTGATCCGCATCGTCCACCTCTCGGACCTCCACTTCGGGGCGGTGGCGTGGGAGACGGTGCGGCCGCTCCTGGAGGTCATCTCGGAGCTGCAGCCGACGGTGGTGGTGATCTCCGGGGACCTCACCCAGCGGGCCCGGAAGCGGCAGTTCGAGCTCGCCCGGGACTTCGTGGCCGAGCTCCCGGAGACGGCCCCGGTCATCGCGGTACCCGGCAACCACGACGTCCCGCTGTGGGACATTCTGCGCCGCATGGTGGCACCGCTGCGCCGCTTCGACCGCTACGTCACCTCCGACCCGTTCCCGGAGTACATCGACGACGAGATCGCCGTGGTCGGCGTCAACACCGCGCGCTCCCTGACCATCAAGAACGGTCGCATCAACCGCGAGCAGCTGGCCCGGATCGAGCGGGTCCTGGAGCAGAGCGCCCCCGACGCCCTGCGGATCGTGGTCGCCCACCACCCCTTCGTGCTCCCCGAGGACGAGCCGCTGACCGATCGGGTGGGGCGTACCGAGCTCGCGTTGCCCGTGTTCCTCCGGGTCGGTGTCGACCTGCTGCTCACCGGGCACCGCCACCACACCTGGACCAGCGCGCCGCACCCCGGCCTGCTGGCTGTGCACGCCGGCACTGCCACCTCGCGGCGCGTGCGGCGCGAGGACAACGCCTTCAACCTGATCGAGGTCCGCAGGGAGTCGGTCTCGATCCAGCGCTTCCTGTGGCGACCGGAGGAGGAGATCTTCGCGGCGCCGCACTTCGACCGCATCCGCAGCTTTCCCCGCAGCGGCGGCAGGATCATCACCGAGCCGGAGGACGAGGCCTCCGGTCCGCCCGGGGTTGAAGAGCCGATCGAGCCGGTGACGACGAAAGGAGCCCTGAAATGAGCCTGGAAACACGTACGGTGGCGGTCCTGGTGGCCGACCTCTACGAGGACCTGGAGCTCTGGTACCCCTACCTGCGTCTGCAGGAGGCCGGCGCCAGGGTGGTGGCGGTGGGAGCGGAGACACGAACGTACCGCGGTAAGCGCGGCACCGAGAAACCGGCCGACGCGGCGGTGGCCGAGGTCGAGGCGTCCCAGTTCGACGCGGTGGTGATCCCCGGGGGTTACTCGCCGGACCACATGCGGCGCCACCCGCCGATGGTGGAGCTGGTGCGGGCGGTGCACGACCGCGGCGGCGTGGTGGCCGCCATCTGCCACGGCGGCTGGATGCTGGCCTCGGCGGGCCTCCTCGAGGGGCGCACCGTCACCGGCTTCTTCTCCATCAAGGACGACGTGGTGAACGCCGGTGCTCAGTGGGTGGACCAGGAGGTGGTGGAGGACGACCGCGTGATCACGTCGCGCCGACCGGACGACCTGCCGGCCTTCTGCCGCACCATCATCGCCGCCCTCGAGGCTTGAGACGGTGCCGTCGACCATCCGCGGGTGCGGCTTGATCTCGCGACGGGTCGGGGATACGGTTGACGTGAGGCCGGGACGCGGCCCCGGGCCCGGCCCGGCGGCGAAACCGCGGCCCGATGCCGGCAGAAGGTGCACATGTCCAGAGACTCTCTAAATGACCCTGCTTCCGGCGGCAGCTCTTCGTGGGAGGAGCCGGTCGGCGGCCGCACGCCGCGCGAGCCGGTTCCGGCGACTCCCCCGCGCGAGCCCCTCGCAGGACGGTCCGACGCCGCGGACCTCGAGTCGCTCTTCGAGAACGCGCCGGTGGCCCTGTGCATCCTCGATACAGATCTGCGGTACCGGCGCGTCAACCGCTGCATGGCCGAGATCAACGGCCTCCCGGCAGAGGCGCACATCGGACGCACCGTGCGCGAGGTCGTCCCCGATCTCGCCGATCAGGCCGAAGCGGCAATGCGCGCCGTCCTCGACACCGGTGTACCGGTGGTCGACATCGAAATCGGAGGGGAAACGGCCTCCCGGCCGGGGATCGAGCGCAGCTGGAACGAGAGCTGGCTGCCGCTGCGGCTCGAGGACGGCAGCATCGCGGGCCTCAACGTCGTCGCGTACGAGACCACCGAGCAGCGGCTCGCCGAGCAGGGCCTGCGCGACCTGACCGCCAGCCTCGAGCTTCAGGTCGCCGAACGCAACGCCCTGGCCGAGCTTCGGGCGCGGCAGCTGCAGGCCCTGGCGGTGGAGGTGATCGAGGCCGAGGAGCAGGAGCGCGCCCGGGTCGCCGATCTCCTGCACGACGATCTCCAGCAGCTGCTGGCGGGCGCCCGGCTGCGGCTCGGCGCGGCCGCCCGCAGTCCGTCCGCCGAGTCCGAGCTCGCGGCCGTGGACGAGCTGCTGGCCGAGGCCCTCGCCACCTCGCGGAAGCTGTCGCACCACCTCAGCCCGGCGGTGCTCCACCACGCCGGGCTGCGGGCGGCCCTGCAGTGGCTGGCCCGCGACATGGCCGAGCAGTTCGGGCTCGGCGTGGGGCTCGAGCTCGAGGGGATCCGGGACCTCGAGAGCTCGCCGTTGAAGACCTTCCTGTTCCGCGCGGTGCAGGAGCTCCTGTTCAACGTCGTCAAGCACGCCGGGGTGGCGCGGGCCCGCGTCGTGGTCTCGCGGACCGACGGCCACGTCACGGTGGCGGTGTCCGACGAGGGACGCGGATTCGATTTCGAAGCGGTCGAGTCTTCCGGCGTGCCCGCCGGCTTCGGGCTCTTGAAGCTGCGCGAGCGCGCCCTCGTCATCGGCGGCAGGCTGGAGGTCGAGAGCGGGCCGGGGCGCGGCAGCCGGGTCGCGGTCACCGTCCCGGCGGATCTCGCGACGTCCGAGGCCGCCGACGAGACCGTCGAGGATGCAAGGCGGCCGCCCGGCTCCAAAGACGAAGGGGGCGGCGACGCCGGTGACCGCAGCCTGCGGCTGCTGGTGGCGGACGATCACCGGGTGGTGCGCGAGGGGCTGATCGGCATGTTCGACGACCAGCCCGGGCTGTCGATCGTCGGCGAGGCGGCCGACGGGCGCGAGGCCGTCGAGCTGAGCCGGCAGCTGCGTCCGGACGTGGTGCTGATGGATGTCTCGATGCCGGGAATGGACGGCATCGAAGCGACGCGTCGCATCAAGGCCGAGCTCCCCAAGCTGCGGGTGATCGGCCTGTCGATGCACGACGACGACGGCACCGCCGAGTCCATGCGGGAAGCGGGCGCCGAGGGCTTCGTCAGCAAGGCCGCCTCGGCGGGCGAGCTGCTGCGGGCCATCTACGGCCTGCCCCACGACACCGACTGACGCACCTCCTCAGGGCGGCTGCTCCGGCGGCATGGCGGCGCCGACGGTCACGGCGCGCTGCGGATGTCGCCCGAGCTCGAGGGATTGAACGGCAGCGCTCCCAGCACGCGGGTCATGGTGCAGATCCCGAACAGGGCCGCGGTGATCATGCCGAGGCCGAGCAGCGCCGGAAGCAGCAGCCACCATGCGGACACCCACACGCCGAGGGCGAGCCCGAGCTCGACGAGCAGCCCGATCACGAGATAGGTTTGGCGTTGCAGACTCATCAGGTCCTCCTTTGTCCAGGGCCGGCTCAGGGTCGCCGCTCCTCCGGCTTTGCCACCCTGATGCGGGCGTCGGCGATCCGGTAGCCGTCGCCGGGTCGGCACGCGAAGACCGGGTTGAGGTCGATCTCCGCGATCTCCGGCAGACCGTCCACCAGGAACGACAGGCGGAGCAGCGCCTCTTCGAGCGCCTCCAGGTCGGCGGCAGCGTGGCCGCGGTAGCCCTCGAGCAGGCGGAAGCCCTTGACCTCGCGCACCATCTCGCGGGCGTCGCGATCGGTCATCGGCGACGTCCGGAAGGCCACGTCCTTCAGAATCTCGACGTGGATGCCGCCGAGGCCGAAAGCGATGACCGGTCCGAACAGCGGGTCCTGGTTGACGCCCATCATCACCTCGGTGCCGTCGCCCAGCATGGGCTGCACCAGCACCCCTTCCATGGCGTCGAGGCGGCCCTCCTCCTCGAGCCGCTCGTGGATCCGGCGCCACGCCCCGCGCACTTCGTCCCCGTTCTCGAGGTCGAGCGCGACGCCGCCGATCTCGGTCTTGTGGACGATCTCGTGCGAGGCGAGCTTCACCGCCACCGGGTACCCCACCTCGGCGGCAACGGCTACCGCCGCGTCCTCGTCGGCCGCGACCCCGCCCTCGGCGACCGTCATGCCGGCCTCGTCGAGAACCGCCCGCGCCTCGTCCACCGACAACCAGCCGGCCCCGCGGGCCCGCAAGGCCGCGGCGCAGATCTCGCGGCAGGCTCCGAGGTCTGCGTCCTCGAAGTCCCGGAAGGACCCGCGGTCGGACCGGCGCCACTCGGCGTAGCCGGCGGCCTGGCCGAGCAGCCGGCCCATCTCCTCCGGGAACCGGTACACCGGGACCTGCTCGCCGCTGTCGCTTTCGAGCACGAACCGCTCCTGCTCGCCGCCGATGATGGACGCCAGCACCGGCTTGTCGGCGCCGCCCGAGGTCCGGGCGGCTTCCACCGCCTCGGCCACGGCGTCGCCGACCGCCCCGGTGTCGAAGAGCCCCACCGGCGTGTAGATGACCACCAGGGCGTCGACCTCGTCGGCGCACAGCACGGCCTCCACCACCCGCCGGTACTCCTGCGGCCCGGCGGAGGCGATCATGTCCACCGGGTTGTGCGTGCTGGCCTCCTCGGGCAGCAGCTCCCGCAGCCTGTCCCGGGTCTCGTCGGCGAGCGGCTCCACCTCCATGCCGGCAGCCTCGGCGGCGTCGACGCACAGGATCCCGGGGCCGCCCGAGTTGGTGACAACCGCGAGCCTGCGGCCCCTGGGCAGAGGCTGCGTGGTGAGAGCACGGGCGACGGCGAACATCGACTGCAGGGTGTCGGCACGGATCACGCCGGTCTGCCGGAACAGGGCCTCCACCGTGGTGTCGGCGGCGGCGAGCGCCGCGGTGTGCGAGCTGGCGGCGTGCCCCCCCGCCTCGGTGCGGCCCGATTTCACGGCCACCACCGGTTTGCGGCGCGACACGCGACGCGCGATGCGCGCGAAGCGGCGCGGGTTCCCGAAGGACTCGAGGTAGAACAGGACCACGTCGGTGTCGGCGTCCTCCTCCCAGTACTCGAGCAGATCGTTCGACGACACGTCGGCCTTGTTGCCGACGCTCACGAAGGACGACAGCCCGAGGCCCAGGTGCCGCGCGAGCTCGATGATCGCGATGCCCAGCGCCCCCGACTGCGAGCACAGGCCCACCGTCCCCCGCGGCGGCATGCGCGGCGCGAACGACGCGTTGAGGCGGACCTCCGGGTCGGTGTGGACCAGGCCCAGGCAGTTGGGGCCGATCATCCGCATGCCGTGGCCGCGGACCCGGTCGCGGAGCTCGTCCTGGCGCCGGCGGCCGTCCTCCCCGGTCTCGGCGAAGCCGGCCGTGATCACGACCAACGCCTTGACGCCCGCCTCGGCGCACTGCTCCACGACATCCGGCACGGCCCGGGCCGGGACCGCGATCACCGCCAGGTCGACCTCCGCCCCGATATCGCCGATCGAGGGGTAGGCCCTGACCGCGGCGACGTGCCCGGCCTCCGGATTGACCGGGTACACGGGACCGGCGAATCGGTTGCCGAGCAGGGCGGTCAGGATGCGGTGGCCGACGCTGTCCGGATTTCGGGAAGCTCCCACCACGGCCACCGAGCGCGGCCTGAACAGAGACTGCATCGAGGCCGCGGTGAAGACCCTGCTTGCGAGGTCCTCGGGCGAGCCGGCGAGCTCCGGGTCCTCGACCCCGAGCTCGTAGGTGACGCGCCCGTCGCTGCGGCTCTCGTCGGCCGCCAGGCCGGAGCGGCGGCACAGCTCGGCCAGGCCGCGGTTGTCGGCGCTCGCCGCGCCCAGCAGCTTGTCGACGTCGCGCCGCGCGGCGAGCACCGCGAGCCGCTCGAGCAGGAGGCTGCCGGCTCCCTTGCGTCGCAGCTCGGGCAGCACCGCGAGGGCGATCGCGGCCGTCCGTTCGTCGTCGATGAGGCGGTAGGCCGCGAACGAGCTCACCGGCCCGCCGCCCTCCGGCTCGGTGAAGAAGGCCTCGCCGCCGAAGCTGCTGGCGGTCTCCTCGAGGAAGTCGTCGAGATCGCCCTCCTCCAGGCGGAGGCTCTCGACCACCTGCCGGCGCTCTCCGGCGTCGAGGCCGCCGAGGAAGCGCTCCACCCTGCGAGCATCCTCCGGCAGGGCGCGCTGCAGCATGAGGCGGGACTCGTCGCGGAGGACGAGCGTGCCGGCGGCCCCGGATCGGCGGGGGGCGGGCTCGAATACAGCACGTATGGACATCGTCTGCCTTTCTCGGCGCGCCTCGTGGCCTGCGGCACCTCACGACGGACACTTCCCGGAAGCGGCGATCCCACAGCCCGCGCGGCGCCCGGGCACCGCTGCGAACCTACCGGCCGCCGCACCGACTCGCCTACCAGTGCACGGACTACCGGCGCCTGGGGGCTGGCACCAGAACGGTCCGGCCGAGGTGCCACGCCGGGCTGCACCGGATGGCCGGGCCGGAAGCTGCCGCGGCTCCCGGTGCAGGCCCCAACAGCCCGAAGGTCCGACCCCGTGCCCGCGCACCGGCCTGCCCCGATGGTCCGGTTCGCGGCGCCGGGCGACAGTCGAGTCGAAAGAGACGGCGCCCGACGGGCGCGTGTTCTTGTTCCTGACCGGGGAGGCAGCATGGCCCGACCGAACACGATGCAGCTGGACACCGACGACCGGTTTCCCGAGCTCGAGCTCGAGCTCCTCGATGCCGACAGCCTGCAGCTGCCGGGAGGTCTCGCGGGCGACTGGACCGTGGTCCTCGTCTACCGCGGCCACTGGTGAGGGCACTGCAATCGGCAGTTGGCCGATTTCGCAGCCCACGCGGACGACTTCGAGCAAGCGGGAGTGAAGGTCCTGGCCTTCTCCGTCGACGACCGGGAGCACGCCCGGAAGATGCGCGACAAGCACGAGATCAGCTTCCGGATCGGCTACGGGGTCGATGCGCTCGCCTTCGCCCGCGCCACCGGCTGCTTCTACGACGAGGACGACCTCTACCTGCACGCCAGCAGCGACATCCTGCGCCCTGACGGCACCATCGCGAGCGCGGTCTACAGCACCGGCGCCGTCGGCCGGCTCCGGGCCGGGGAAGCCCTGGAGCAGATCAAGTTCTTCAGGGGCGACTGAACGGGGATTCTTGGAGCACAAGCACAACGAACCAATCGCGTGAGCTGTCGTCGCGCGACCACTGCCAACCGCTCCTTCGACGCGAGCGCGACGCGATGGCCCGGCACGTCCGCTCCCGCGGCGTGAGCGTTCTCACCGTGCTCGGGTTCAGAAGCGGCTCCTGATGTCCGTCCTCAATCGACGAGTGCCTCGGCCCCCGCCAGCACGGTCGCCGACACCGGCGCCATCGAGTCGAAGTAGGTCACGAAGCGCTGCGGCTCGTCGGCCTCGTAACCGGCCAGGTTGCGGGCCCAGCGGAAGGCGATGGGCTGGTACCAGAGCTCGGCCCGGATCCGGTAGGGTCCCGCGGCGTCGCCGAGCGCCACCTTGTACCGGACGCGGTCTTTTCCACCGGCGAAGTCCCCATCGTCACGGGCACCGCCCCGGACGGCGATGTCGTCGTCCGCGCTCGCCTTGTCGAAGCCCTCCGGCAGCACGCGGTTGTCCTTGACGAAGCGGACCGCGCTCAGGAGGCCGGTGGTCACCTTCCCCTCCGGGTCCTCCATGATCGCCTCGTAGATCTGCACCTCGTCGGCGCTCGAGATCTCGGCGTAGTGGGGTTCGTAGCGCGCCGGGTCGAGGTCGTTGTCGTTGCCCGCGATGGAGCCGTCGGGTCGCAGCGCTCCGGACGAGAACACCGTCGCGCCGTTGCGGTCGGTGACCACCAGGGACACCCAGGCGCGCCGCGAGGGGTAGGCGGTGGGCAGCTTGTGCCCGGCGAGGTTCTCGAGCGCGAGCTCGAAGCGGAGGCTGCCGTCACCCCGCTCGATGCTCCCGATGCTGATGGTGGCGGCCGAGGTCTGCAGGTGCTCGACGGTGTTCCGCGCAGCAGTGTCGAGCTCCTCGGGCAGGGCCTGCGGCCGCAGCTCGTCGGCGAAGCGGTTGAAGATCCTCGGCATCAGGAAGTTGCCGCCGCGGAACACATGGCGCGAAAAGCCGCTCCGGTCCTGGCCGAGAACACCGGTGATCGGCATGTCGGCGTCCACCACCGGCATGTGGCAGGACTGGCAGCTGCGGACGCCGCGGTAGGCGCTGTGGCGCCACTCCAGGTACGGCACCTGCTCGGGCAGCTCGCCGATCACCTCGCCGGCGGGGCCGAGGGAGTGGGTGAACAGGGTGTGGCAGGTGGCGCACAGCTCGGAGCTCTGGATGTGGTCCGCCTTCGCGGGCACGAACAGGGAGGCCGACTGCATCAGGGTCCGTCGGCCCTGGTCGACGTCGTAAGGCCCGAAGGACTGACGCTCGCCGAGCGGCGCCTCGGTGTCGATGACGAAGCCGCCGACGAAGCTCTCGCGCTCGCCGAGACCTTCCCCGGTGATCTGGTGGCACATGGTGCACGAGACGCCCGCGACCGCGAGCTGCGCCATCGGTGTGACGGCCGTGACGACCGGCAGGTAGGCGAAGACCCGGCCCTTCTCCCCCGCGGCCCTGGCACTGGCGTCCGCCATCGGCATGTGGCAGGTGGCGCACTCGTCCTCGATGGCGCTCCGGGCGGAGGGGTGGTCGAGAACCTCCCGCCGCACCGCGGCCTGCCAGTACGGGTCCCGCGCCGCGTGCGCCATCATCGAGGACCGCCAGTTGCTGCCGATCGAGACATCGGCGCCGTGCGGGGTGACGAGCCCGTTGTGGCAGGCCATGCAGCGGTCGGCGAGCACGAAGAGCTGGTCGGGGCCCGCCGGCGTCTGCGCCGCGGCGGCGCCCACGAGCAGGAACGCCGCCGTCACGGAGGTGAGTCCTGTCTGTTTCATCTTCACCACCCCTCGGTGAAACCGCCGTCGAACCAGTCCCACAGGATGTAGGCGATGACGGCGGTGTGGCGGTTGTCGGTCTCGTTGACGGGGATCCGCACCCCGAGGTTGGCCATGACGTGCTGGCGGGTGTTGAGGGTGACCTGGACCTGCGGCACGACGTCCCAGAGGACCTGCTCGCCGGAGGACAGCTCGCGGGCCGCCAGCACCTCGACCATGGGCGACCAGGTGCGCCCCCAGCGGCCCTGGCTGAAGCTGCGCCCGAGGGCCAGCCGGGCGAAGGCCTCCTCGCCGGCCTGATCGCGGTCGAGCGGCAGCTCGAGTCCGGCGTGCGCCTGCAGGAAGAAGTCCGCCGGCAGGATCTGGCCGTAGGCGGCGAAGGGCTCGAACACGGTGGTGCCGCTGCCGAAGCCCCGGTCCTCGTCGCCGGTGGGGAGCAGCACCTCGGCCGCCACGCTGACGATCGAGCCCTTGGCGGCGTCGTGCCAGACCGCCCGCTTGAGGCCGAGCGCCACGTCGCCGATCCCCGAGCTCCAGCCCGAGCCGCCGTCCCCGGTCTCGGGGCCGAGCTCCTGCCAGACCACCGGAATCGCGATCTCCCACTGGTTGCGGGCCCCGAAGCGCTGCTCGTAGACGACCTCGGCGCCGACCGATCCCGGGCCCTCGGTGGCCACGGTGGTCACGAACACCGCCTCGTCCTCGGGGTAGGCCTTGCCGGTGACCAGCGGCCGCGGCAGGTTGAGCTCGCCGCGCGGCCATGCGGGGTCGCCGCAGAAGCCGCGGATGTACTCCACCGTCCGCTCGAGCTCGTCGACCGACAGGGCGTCGCCGAAGGCGGGCATCAGCTCCGAGAAGCCGCGCATGGGGCCGCCACCGTGGCTCACCGCCACCCAATCGGCGTCGGGCTCCCGATTGGCGAAGTCGCAGTCCGAGAAGTCGGGCAGCGGCAGGTCGAAGGCGACGCGGCTCGGCGGTGCGCCCCTGCCGTCGACGCCGTGACAGTTGCTGCACGCCCAGCGGTAGAGCTCGCGTCCGCTGCGTTCGGCTTCGGCGAACAGGCCGCCGGTCAGGGCGGCGAGCAGCACAGGCGTCGCGAAGACCGCGGCGACCAGGGGGTGATTGGATCCTCGACGTCGGTTGCTCATGCGGTCCCCTCTCCCCGGAGGCGCGGCGACGGCGCTGCCCTTTTCAGGACCTCCTGCGCATCATCCCGTCGCGCCTGCAGATCGTTCTCTCAAGTAGACGCACCACAACACAAGAGTACCGGTACCGCGGAGCGGTGCCCCCGGGGCCGCCCCGATCCCCGGGGCAGGGCGTCCCCTCGGGAGCGCGGGCGCCGCAGCACCTTCGTGGTAGCCTGAGCTCGAAGTCTATGCAGTCCCTGATCCACAGGCTCAATCGCGGTGACCGGGCGCTCGTCCGGTGGATGGCAGAGCACGGGGTGGTCGTGCTCCGGGTGAGCCTCGGCATCATCTTCCTGTGGTTCGGCGCGCTCAAGTTCGTACCGGACCTGAGCCCCGCCGAGGACCTCGCGCAGCGCACCATCGAGACCGTCAGCTTCGGCGTCGTGCAGCCACCCGCGTCGATCATCCTCCTCGCGGCCGTCGAGTGCCTGATCGGCATCGGCCTCATCTCGGGCGTCCTGCTGCGCGCCACCCTGCTGCTGCTGTGGCTGCAGATGGCGGGCACCGTCCTGCCGCTGTTCCTGTTTCCCGAGGAGGCCTTCGTGCACGTGCCCCTGGCGCCGACGCTGGAGGGTCAGTACATCATCAAGAACATGGTCATCATCAGCGCCAGCCTCGTCATCGGCGGGCAGAGCCTGCGCGGCGGCGAGGC
>CAZMED010000058.1:0-1661 GCA_964565045.1 uncultured Thermoanaerobaculia bacterium | reverse complement strand
AGCGCCAGCCCGAGGTTCCGATCCTGATGGTGCCGGTCCGTGGCATCCTCCGCCCGCTCCCTTGAAAACCTATTCATCCCGGCATCAGTCCGGATCGGCAATCGGGGCGGCACCGAGGGATCGCCGAGGTCAGGCCCCAGGGCCTTACCGGGTCCGCACCAGCCGCCCCGCGCCCCGTGCCGCCGGTACCCTCGCTGCGGTCCGGGAGAGGTTCCGCACGTCGGTCCTGTCCCGGCCCGCAGTCAGGCGAAGGAGGACTGTCATGGCAACGACCCGCGTCGCAGCTGTCGCCGACATCGAGGAAGGTCGCATCCATCGGGTCGAGGTGGGAGACCTCGAGCTGATTCTGCTCAAGGTCGAAGGCCGGATCCGGGCGCTTGCCGGACGCTGCCCTCACCACAACGCGCCGCTCGCCGACGGTCTTCTCGACGGCAACCGGCTGCTCTGCCCCTGGCACCAGTCGGTGTTCCGGGCGACCGACGGCGAGCTGCTGGAGCCCCCCGCACTGGAACGCCTGGAAACCTACGAGGTCGAGGTGGACGGCGACGACGTCCTGGTCACGGTTCCCGACGACCCGGCGTCCGCCGCCCGGCCCGACATGGCGAACGCCGACCCGGCCGCCGACGGCCGTACCGTGGTCGTGGTCGGCGCCGGGGCGGCGGGCCTCGCCGCCGCCCAGGAGCTGCGCCGGTGCGGCTTCCGTGGCCGGCTCATCATGCTCTCCGACGACCCTCAGGCCCCCTACGACCGGACGCAATGCTCCAAGGACTACCTGAGCGGCGAGGCGCCCGCGGAGTGGATGCCGCTGAAGCCGGCCTCGTTCTACACCGATCACGGGATCGAGCGCATCGAGCACCGCGTCGATGCACTCGACCTCGCCCAACGCCGCGTCACCCTCCCGGGGGGCGCGGTCATCCAGGCGGACGGGCTGCTGCTGGCAACCGGCGGCGAGCCCAGACGACTGGAACTCGAGGGTGCGGACCTCGAGGGGGTCGTGACCCTGCGCACCTGGGCCGACGCCGACCGGCTCGCCGAGCTGGCCGGGGAGGCCGGCCGGGTGATCGTGATCGGCGCCAGCTTCATCGCCATGGAAGCGGCGGCCAGCCTCGGCCAACGGGGGGTCGGAAAGGTGCTCGTGGTGGCGCCGGAGGAGGTGCCGTTCGAGGCCTCCCTCGGCAAACGGCTGGGCACGCTGCTGCGCGGCATCCACGAGAGTCACGGCGTCGACTTCAGGCTCGGCCGCTCGGTGAAGGGGTTCACCGGCGACGATCGGGTCCGCGGCGTCACCCTGGACGACGGCACGACGCTCGACGCCGACCTGGTCCTGATGGGTGTCGGCGTGCGGCCGGCCACGGACTTCATCCGGGGGATCGAGCTCGAGCCCGACGGCTCGGTGCTGGTCGACGAGCTGCTGCGGGTCCGCGACGGGGTCTACGCCGCCGGCGACATCGCCACCTTCCCCGATTGGCGCACCGGCGAGCCCACCCGCATCGAGCACTGGCGGTCGGCCCAGCAGCAGGGCGCGATCGCCGGCCGCAATCTCGCCGGCGAGGTGCAGCCGTTCCGCGCGGTGCCCTTTTTCTGGACCATGCAGTACGACGCCGGACTCGGCTACGTCGGCCACGCCCCGGCCTGGGACGAGGAGATCGTGCACGGCGACC
>CAZMED010000057.1:7332-15838 GCA_964565045.1 uncultured Thermoanaerobaculia bacterium | reverse complement strand
AGTCGAGCTGCGCGGTGTCGTTCCAGGGCATCGAGGTGCCGTCGTTGCCGTGGTAAACGAAGCGCTCGTCGCCGGTGTAGCGGTCGACGCGCTTGAAGACCACCGCTGCGTCCGCGTGCCGCCAGTAGCCGTCCTCGATGAAGATGCCGACGCGCTCGTCGTCCGACAGGTCGGGGCCGGTGAACGAGTAGGCGGGGTAGGGTGAGTGCGGCAGCCACAGGAACCAGTCGGGGTGCTCGACCACCCAGCGCGAGTCGATCCCCATGTGGTTCGGCACCATGTCGGTGGAGAGCCGGATACCGAAGCGCGCCGCGCGCGTCTTGAGCTCCTCGTACGCGGGCTCGCCCCCCAGCGCCTGCGCGATCCGGTAATCCTGCAGCGAGTAGGCCGACGCCACCGCCTCCGCATCGCCCATCATCCGCTTGATGCGCTCCGACGCCCGGCTGCGTTCCCAGACCCCGATCAGCCACAGCCCGGTGATGCCCCAACCGGCGAGCCGCTCGAGCTCCTCGTCGGGGATCGCATCCAAGCTCGCGATCTCGCGCCCGTACTCGCGGCTCAGCTGGGCCATCCAGACGTGGGCGTTCTTGGCCAGCAGCACCACCTTCGGCATCCAGTCGCGGTCCGCCGAGTAGTTCTCGATCGCCGGGTCGAGCCCGGTGTAGTCGGGCGGCTCGACCGGCCCCGGCCCCGCGGCGAAGAACACCCGCTCTTCCTCGGCCAGGAAGTCGAGGCCGCCGAGTAGCCGCACCAGGTCGGGGCCCAGGAGATCGGCCCAGCGGCCGCGGATGAACTCGAGCTGGCCCTCGAGCGAGTCCGGCGCTGCGCGCATCGGCGCGTACAGCAGGTCGAGCAGGGTCTCGCCACCGCCTTCACCGGCGGGTGCGCGGCCGAGCTCGGACTCGACGATCGCCATCGTCCGCTCATAGGTGGGATCGCTGCGCAGCGGCCGGTCGTCGAAGAGCTCGCGGAACTCCGCGAAGGCAGGGTTCCGGTTCGCCAGCCACAAGAGCATCAGCTCCTCGAGCGTCACGTCGCGGTGGGCCACCGCGCCGGTCGAACCTTCGAGGTACTGGTCGCGGCCGACGTCGCCGCGGTAGACCGCCGCCGGGGGGAACTCCTCGACGAAGAGCCGCAGCAGCTCGTCAGTGGTCCCGCCGCCGAGCTCGGAGCCGAGCCGGCTGCGGACCTCGGGCCAGAGCTGCGGCGCCCGCTGCTCGCGGTAGCGCGCGATCACCAGGTGCAAAGCCTCGTCGATCAGCCCCAGCGCGTAGATCCGGCTCGCGCTGACCGCGCGTTCCGGAAAGCGCACCAGGTCGCGGCGCCGGTTGAGCCGGTAGGCGAACTCGCGCGCCGCCCGGAAGTCCGCGAAGACCACGTTGCCGGAGGTCGAGAACAGGGTGTCCGGCAGCTCGCAGGCATCGCGCACCCGGCACGAGACGTGGAACTCACGCAGGGCGGTGTCGAAGGGGCGGGGAACTCTGTGCATCGTCACGGCAGACCAGCAGCATCATACCGGGGAACGGCACCGCGGGCGCCACCAAGGAGAAATTAGGAATTAGGAATTAGGAATGCCGCCCGCCCACCCATTTCGGATTTCCGTGCGCCGCAGGTTCGAGTGGTGCGGTGAGAGGTGAAGAGGTGAAGGGTAATGAGGTGAAGCACGAGCGCGTGGATCCGCGAATCTCAACCCTTCACCCTTGACCCTTGACCCTGGACCCTCAACCAACTTGCCCCGCACCCACCCATCCACCTGGTTTTCTCCGTCTCCGGAGAGGTCGGGTGGAAATTCCTAATTCCTCATTCCTCATTCCTCATTTCCCCTGACCTTCGAGATCCGCGACGCGGATCTCGAAGGTCAGGGGGCAGTGGTCGGACACGTCCCAGAAGGTGCCGTCCTCCGCTCCCGGCCTCGAGACAAGCTCGGCGCACTCGTGCCGGGCGCAGTGCAGCCACGGCTGCACGGGGGACGTCACGGCTCCGGCCAGGCTGACGCTCACGAAGACGTGGTCGAGCAGCGACGGCACCTGGACGCCGTCGCGGTCGCCGCCGCCCTCCCAGTAGGCCGAGCACCCGGCGTCGTTTTCGAGGCGATCGAGGCCGGCGCGGCCGAGCAGCGCATCGAGCGACTGCAGCTCGCCCGGAAGCCCTCCGCGCGGCGAGCCGGCGGAGTTGAAGTCGCCGAGGACGATGACGTCGGGGTCGGCGGTCGCCGCCGTGTGCTCACCGACCCAGTCGGCGAGGGCGCGGTTCTGCCGGCGCCGGTCGGCGAAGCCCTCGCGCCCCGACTCGTGGTGCACGACGACGAAGCAGAAGTCCAGACCCGGGTTCTCGAGGCTGCGGAAGGAGGCTGCGAAGGCGGGCCGCATTCCAGGCTCGAGGACGGTTTCATCGATGTCGAGGGGCTCGCCCGCGAGCTCGAGCGTCGAGGTGTCCCACGCGATCGCGAGGTGCTGGCCGAAGCGGCCGCCGCCTTGCGAAAACCGGACGCCCATGACCCGCTCTCCGACGGCGCGGCGCAGGATGGGGGGGAAGCGGCGGGTGTCGTTGACCTCCTGCAGCCCCATGAGATCGGCCTCGAGCCCCCCGAGCACCGCTTCGAGGTCGCAGATGTTGGTGCGCCGCGAGTAGCCCAGATCGGCGGCCTGGGGCCGCTCGTCGAGCGGGAAGTTGCGCACGTTCCACGACGCGATCCGCAGCCGGCCGGCGTCGGCGGCACCCTGCGGGAGCTCGGCCGCGGTCACCGTCGGCCCGGCGAAGCCCGCACACCGCAGCCTTCCGCGCAGCAACACCGCGAGCACCGCCGTGAGAACGATCACCGCCACCGCCGCCACGACGAGCGCCTTCGATCCTTTGGCCATGAACGCAGTGTCGCCCGGCAGCGCCTCCGAAGCAAGCGCTCACGACGCGCCGGACACGGCGCGAGACATTCTGCCGGGATCGCTGCGGCGCGCCTTCGTCCCGGGTCTCACGAAAACGCCGCAAATGAGACTCGCTCTCCTTTGAAAAATCCGACACTCCGCGCCGACATCTGGAAGATATCTATAGATACGGGAAGATCAGAACATCAACATATGAAAGTTTGGACGATTGAGTTGACAATCAAACGAGACTGATGCATTCTTCAATCGTCATGGGATTGTCATGGAATTCCGCGGGCTTCGCCGCCCACCTCGTGACGGACGCCCGGCATCGCCTTCCGGCCACCACCCTTGACGCGCCATCCATCGAGACCAACATTAGGTGTGAACCACTCAGGTCGGCCGGCGACGGCCACGATTTCGATCATGACTCCATTTCGGAGAAGGAGGCAGAGTGATGTTTTCGATCACGAGGAGCCTACTGGTCCTTGCAACCGCGGGTGCCGCGAGCGTGCCGCTGGCGGTTCGGGCGCCGGCCGACCGGGTCGCGCCGACCGTGGACGTGGACCCGCAGAAGATGTACAGCAAGAGTCAGGCCGAGCACTACCTGACGAAGGCGCAGTTCGCCTTCATCCGGCCCGGTCTGCACGTCACGGTCGAGGACATCCAGATCCCGGCCGACCTTCACCCGGTGGTGGAGCTCAGCTTCGCCGACGACCTGGGTCAGCCCCTCGACCGCGCGGGCATCCTGACCCCGGGAGCGGTGGGTTTCTCCTTCATCCTGTCGTGGTACGACGCATCGCTGCGTGACTACGTCGCCTACACGGTGCGGCCGCAGACGAGCCCGATCACCGGCGTCACCGCGGTCCAGGCGTCCTCCGACTCCGGCGGCAGCATCGAGGACCTCGAGATGGGTCGGATCCGCTACACCTTCGGCACCCAGCTGCCGGCGGACTACGACCCCTCGGTGACCCACACCGTCGGCGTCTACGCCACCCGCAATCTCACCGACACGCCGCTGGAGACCACCCAGTACGACAACGTCGAGTACGACTTCGTGCCCGACGGCAGCGAGGTGGTCGACGAGTGGCAGGGCATGCTCGATCAGACCTGCAACAGCTGCCACGAGCAGCTCGCCTTCCACGGCGGCAGCCGGCGCGACGTCAAGCTGTGCGTCCTGTGCCACAACAAGCAGACCATCGACCCCGACACCGGCAACACCGTCGACATGAAGGTGATGATCCACAAGATCCACATGGGTTCGCAGCTGCCCTCCGTGCAGGCCGGCATCCCCTACCAGATCATCGGCTACCGCCAGACGGTGCACGACTACTCCGACGTCGTGTTCACCCAGGACGTGCGCAACTGCGTGCGCTGCCACACCGCGGACACCCCCGGCGGCTCGGTGTGGTTCACCGAGCCCAGCCGCGACTCCTGCGGCTCGTGCCACGACCTCATCAACTGGGAGGCCGCGGGTGAGGGTCACCCCATCCCGCAGTTCAACGACAACAACTGCGCCAACTGCCACGCCCCCGAGGGCGAGCGCGAGTTCGACATCTCGGTGATGGGCGCGCACACCATTCCTCTGAAGTCGAGCCAGCTCCCAGGTCTCAACATGGAGATCACCGAGGTCACCGGCGCCGCCCCCGGAGGCACGCCGACGGTCTACTTCACGCTCACCAACGACGACGGCTCGGTGGTCGAGGACATCGCCGGCCTGCGGACCCTGACCCTGCGTGCCGCCGGGCCCCAGGGCGACACCATCGACCACACCATCGACATCTCCCAGGATGCCCGTCAGGCCACGCCGGTGGGCGACGAGTACATGATGACCTTCACGACCCCGATCCCCGAGGACGCCACCGGCACCTGGGGCTTCTCGGCCGACGTCCGCCGTCAGACCGTGATCGACGACGGCTCCGAGGACGGTCTCGAGGTCACCGAGGGCGCCTTCAACCCGCTCTACTACGCCGCCGTCACCGACACCGAGCCGGTGCCGCGCCGCGAGGTGGTCTCCATCGACAAGTGCAACGTCTGCCACGACGTGCTGTCGCTGCACGGCGGCCAGCGCTTCAACACCCAGGAGTGCGTGTTCTGCCACCGCCCGAACAGCGACGACGCGGCCGTGCGGCCCGAATCCGAGCTGCCGCCCGAGTCCATCGACATGCGCTGGATGACCCACCGCATCCACACCGGCGCCGAGCTGGATGACGACTTCACGGTCTACGGATACCGCAGCTCGGTCCACAACTACAACGGCGTCCGCTACCCCGGCGATCGCCGGAACTGCGAAGGCTGCCACCTCGAGGGCACCTACGGCGTGCCGGCACCCGAGGGCTCGCAGGAGGTCATCACCCAGCGCAGCTTCTACTCGCCCACCCAGCCGGCTGCGGCAGCCTGCCTGGCGTGCCACAGCTCCGTTGACGCGGCGGCCCACGCCTTCGTCAACACGGCGCCCTTCGGCGAGTCCTGCGCCGCGTGCCACGGCAGCAACCGGGAGTTCTCGGTCGAGGCCGTCCACGCCCACTAGGAAACCCATGGTCGCGCGACCCGCCGGCAACGGCGGGTCGCGTGCTACCTGGAAAGGATGATCGGGTATGAAAAAACTCATCACCATCCTGGTGGTCGGCGCCGCGGCGGGCGCGCTGGCTCTCGCGAGCAGCGTGCCGTCGGCAGCACAGGGCAGCGATCCTTCGGAGGACTGCGCCGTCTGCCACGAGCAAGTAGCAGCCGACTTCCAGCACACGGTGCACGCGGTGACCGAGAGGGGGGCGCCCTCGTGCGTCACCTGCCACGGCAACGGCGCCCGGCACATGGAGGAGGGCGGCGACCCGACCCTCATCGCCACACCGTCCGGCCGCGACGGCGAGGTGCTTTGCCTCGCCTGCCACGAGCAGAACGTCACGAGCATGTTCTCGAGCCGTTCGGTCCACTCCGACTCGTCGGTGTGGTGCGGCTCCTGCCACAACGTCCACGCCACCAGCCCGTCGCAGCCGCAGCTCCTCGCCGCGGCCGCCAATGATCTCTGCGCCGACTGCCACCCGTCGGCGGCCGGCTCCTTCCGCAAGCCCTTCGGTCACAACCTCGACCGCGGAGGCCTGCAGTGCATCTCGTGCCACAACCCGCACGCCGGCGCCGGCGAGCAGAGCCTCAAGCTCGACCGCTCCGGTGACCCGCCCTGTGTCAGCTGCCACGCCGAGAAGCGTGGTCCCTTCGTCTTTCCGCACGTCTCGAATGTCACCGGGGACTGCATGAGCTGCCACGAGCCCCACGGCTCGTCGAACCCGATGGCGCTCAAGCGCGCGCGGGTCGACCAGCTCTGTCTCGAGTGCCACAGCACCATCGAGGGCGGCACCCTCGGCTCGCAGCCGCCGTCGATCCACGACATGCGCAGCCCGCGGTTCCAGAACTGCACGACCTGCCACGTCATGGTCCACGGCTCCAACGCGTCGCCGCTGTTGCTGAAGTAGGGGGGGATCGATGCACATCAAACACCTGTCGATCGCCGCCCTCGCCCTTCTCGTCGCCACGATTCTCGCCGCGCCCGCCTTCGCGCAGTCGACCTCCTTCGACATCGAGGTCGGCTACCAGCAGGTCGACGTCGAGGGTAACGAGGACATGTTCCGCACCCAGATCAACCAGGACGACGGCTTCGTGCTGCGCGGCTTCTCCGTCAACTACATCGATTCCTCGGGCACCGCAGGCTTCGCCGACCGCCTGCGGATCGACGCCTCGGGGTTCGGCGGCAGCCCTTCCGGCCGCTTCCGCCTCGACATGGGACTCGGCAGCGCCTACCGCCTCTTCGTCTACTACCAGGAGCTGCAGTCCTTCAGCGCGCTGCCGGCCTACGCCAACCCCCTGCTCGACGACGGCGTCTTTCCCGGTCAGCACACCTGGGACCGCAACCGTGACCTGCTCGACATCCGGCTCGAGTTGCTCCCGGGCCGCACCATCACGCCGATCATCGGCTACCGCTGGAACCGCTACGAGGGCCCCGGCCGCACCACCTACAGCGTCGGTGCCGACGAGTTCCGCATCGCGTCCGAGCTCGAGGAGACCGAGCAGGAGTTCTACGCCGGCCTGACCTTCCAGACCGAGCGCATCCAGGGCACCTTCCTCCAGGGCTGGCGCGACTTCGAGGGCACGTACACCGACGGTCTCGCACCCGGCGAGGGCGTCGGCAACAACCCCGGCACCACCATCGGGCGGGAGATCGAGCTCGACTCGTTCGGCCGCACCACCAACACCAACGCCGACACCCCGGTCACCACCTTCCACATCACCGGCCGCCTCACCGAGACCAGCCGCCTCAGCGCGTCCTACGTCCGCGCCGATTACGAGGGCGACACACGGCTGGACGAGGTGCTCTCGGGTAGCCTGGCCTCGTTCCAGATCTCGCGCTTCTTCGCCGGCCTCGACCAGTCGGTCGAGAGCCGGACCGAGAACCCCTACTGGCGCGGCGAGGTCCGCTTCGACTGGGACATCAGCCACAACGTCGGGATGCGGGTCGGCTACGAGGCGCGTGACCGCAGCCTCGAGGGCTGGACGTTGATCACCAGCGTCTACAGCGACACGTTGAACTTCGGAGGCTTCGACCCGCAGGACATCACGACCCTGGTCGAGGCCGAGACCGGCTACGAGCGCGAGGAGGGCATCGCCAACATCCGCTTCGACTTCCGCAACCTGGGAGCGTTCTCGCTGTGGGCGGAGTATGCGGTCAACGACCAGGACATCGACGTCTCCGCTGACGTCGCGCAGATCGTGCTCCCCGGCGGCCAGGAGGGCGAGTTCGACCGGAAGATCTCGTCCTACAACCTCGGCGGCATGGTGAAGATCGGCGACAGCGCGAAGATCCTGGTCGACGTGATCGGCCAGGACGCGGACGACATCGTCATGCGCACCGACTTCAACGACCGCTTCCGCGTGCGGGGGCGGCTGGACTGGTCCTTGAGCCGCCTCTTCCGGCTGCTGCTCACCGCCGAGTCGATCGACTCCGACAACGACTCGTCGGGCGTCGGCTACCAGGCCGACACCGACCACTACGCGGTCGACCTGAGCATCACGCCGACCGAGAACTTCATGCTGCGCGGGTCCTGGGACACCTACCAGACCGACACCGAGCACACCTACCGGGTGCCGCAGAGCTTCGCGATCGCGCCCTCGATCTACACCGAGGACGCCGAGCTCCTCGAGGGCAGTCTGATGTGGAAGATCGCGCTGTTCACTCTCGACGCCGCCTACTCGACGCTCGAGAACACCGGCAGCTACCCCTTCCAGATGGATCGCGCCCTCGCGCGGCTGGCGATCGACCTTTCCAAGAGCCTCTCCATCGCCGGCGAGTTCGAGAACTGGGACTACAGCGAGGCCGTGTTCCCGGTCGCCGACTACGACGCCGACCGCTACGGCTTCTACCTGCGCTGGCGGCAGTAGCCAGAACAGCACACCGGCTTCGGCCGGCAGCTTTCCCGGGGGCCGAATGGCCCCCTTTTCAATTCCGGATTTCGGATTTCGGATTTTGCCCCCACTCACCCGCGAGAGAGACCACAGGGTTGAGAGGGCAAAATCCGAAATCCGAAATTCGGAATTGAGATGCTATCCTCCGCCCCCGATGAGCTCCCCTCCCCTCACCCAGGGCCGCATCCTCC
>CAZMED010000057.1:0-7232 GCA_964565045.1 uncultured Thermoanaerobaculia bacterium | reverse complement strand
TGCTATCCTCCGCCCCCGATGAGCTCCCCTCCCCTCACCCAGGGCCGCATCCTCCGCTTCTGGCTGCCGCTGGCGGCGACCTGGTTGATGATGGCGATCGAGGGACCATTCCTGGCTGCCGTCATCGCCCGCCTCGCCGAACCGACCTACAACCTCGCGGCCTACGGCGTCGCCTTCTCACTCGCGCTGGTGGTGGAGGCGCCGGTGATCATGCTGCTGAGCGCCGCCACCGCGCTGGCGCGCAACCGCAGCTCGTACCTGCGGCTGCGCACGTTCACCAACGGCCTCAACGCCGCGGTCACGGCGATCATGCTGGTCGCCGTCCTGCCGCCGGTTTTCGCGCTCCTCGCCGTCGACCTCATCGGCCTGCCCACCGAGGTCGCGTCGCGCACCCACGTCGCGCTCGTGATCCTGCTGCCGTGGCCGGCCACGATCGGTTTCCGCCGTTTCTACCAGGGTGTGCTGATCCGCCACAACATGACCCGGCGCGTGGCCTACGGCACGGTTGTCCGGGTCGCAGCCATGCTCGGCACCGCGCTCGCACTCGCCGGCCGCCCCGGCATCGAGGGAGCCTGGGTGGGTGCCGCGGCGCTGACGATGGGCGTGAGTCTCGAGGCCGCGGCGAGCCGCGTCATGGCGGCCGGCGCCATCCGCGACCTGCTCCAAACCCGCGGCGAGCCCACCGGCGCCGCCTCGACGTACCTGCGGCTGACCCGCTTCTACTACCCCCTCGCCCTCACCACGATTCTGAGCCTGGGCATTCACCCCCTGGTGACCTTCTTCGTCGGCAACAGCCGCGCCGCCATCGAGTCGTTGGCGGTGCTGCCGGTGATTGGCGGGTTGGTGTTCATCTTCCGCAGCCTCGGCCTGTCCTACCAGGAGGCCGCCATCGCCCTCGAAGGGGACGACCACGAGGGCTACCCGGCGCTGCGGCGCTTCGCCTTCCGTCTCGGGCTCGGCGTGGCGGGCGCGATGTCCCTGATCGCCTGGACGCCGCTGGCCGAGATCTGGTTTCGAGACGTCTCCGGCCTGTCCGAGGAGCTCGTCCGCTTCGCGCTCGTGCCCACCCGCATTCTGGCCGTGATGCCGGGGTTGACCGCCCTGCTGTCCTTCCAGCGCGCGGTGGCGGTGGTGCGCGACACCACCGAGGCGATCACCCGCGCGACCCTGTTCGAGGTGGCAGGTGTCTTCGCGGTCCTGTGGCTCGCCATCACACGCCTCGATGCGGTGGGTGCGGTGGCCGCTGCCGCCGCCCTGCTCATCGGCCGCCTCGGCGCCAACGCCGCCCTCGCGCCGACGCTGCGCGCCTGAACGGAGCTCGGCCCCAAGAATCAGTCTCAATGTAGACCCCTCCTCCATTGACTTGTTTCGATTGACTCGTGCTAGCATCCGGCTCAGCAACACTCGCTTGCCCCCACCGGGGCTGACAACCGATTCCGGGCGCGATTGTCGAGCGGGCCGTCCACCCGGGCAACACCAAGGAGGTTTCGATGGCCAAGAAGCTCTGTCTCGCGGTTGCCCTCATGTTGCTTGTCCTGCCTGCGGTCTCACAGGCCCAGGACAGCTGGATCCTTCGGGTGCGGGGCATCTCGATCTCCCCGAATGACTCGAGCTCGCAGATCCTCGACACCGGCACCGAGGTCACCGTCGACTCGAAGTCCACCCTCGAGGTCGACCTCACCTACATGTTCTCCGACAACGTCGGGCTCGAGGTCATCGCCGCCACCGCGCGCCACGATCTGGCGACCGCCGGCGGCGCGCTCGGCGGCGCCGACGCCGGCAGCGTCAAGGTGCTGCCCCCCACCGTCACCCTGCAGTACTTCTTCGGCAGCGACACGATCCGGCCGTACATCGGCGCCGGCGTCAACTTCACCTATTTCTACAGCTACGATCTCTCGGAGGACCTGGCAGGGCTCGGTATCACCGACGTCGAGTTCTCCAACTCCTTCGGCTTCGCCGGAAATGTCGGGATCGACTTCAGCCTCGGCGGCAGCTGGCTCCTCAACCTCGATGCCAAGTACATCATGATCTCCACCGACGCCGACCTGATGGTGGGCGGCGACGTGCTGGACACCATCGACGTCGACGTCGACCCGTGGGTCTACGGCGTCGGCATCGGCTACCGTTTCTGAGCTTCAACCCGGCGGCGCCAGCCGCCATACACCTCGACGCGGCCACCCCGGTGGCCGCGTTTTTCGTTTGCGATCCGCCGAAGCCAACGTTCCAACGACGTGCCGCGATCGGCTACCATCGACCGCATCGAAAGGAGCGCCGCCATGGAGTATCGCTTTCTCGGCAGCTCGGGGCTCAAGGTCTCCGCCCTCAGCTTCGGCGCCTGGGTCACCTTCGGACCGCAGATGGACGAGTCGAAGGCCGCCGCCTGCATGCACGCCGCATGGGACGCCGGGGTCAACTTCTTCGACAACGCCGAGGTTTACGCCGACGGGGTCGCCGAGGAGATCATGGGCGCGGTGCTCGCGAAGTCGGGTTGGAAGCGATCGGACTACGTGGTCTCGACCAAGATCTTCTGGGGCGGCGAGGGCCCCAACGACCGCGGCCTGTCGCGCAAGCACGTCCTCGAGGGCGCCGACGCCGCGCTCAAACGCCTGCGCCTCGATTATGTGGACCTGATCTTCTGCCACCGCGCCGATCTCCACACCCCGGTCGAGGAAACCGTGCGCGCCATGAACCACCTCATCAACCAGGGCAAGGCGCTGTACTGGGGCACCAGCGAGTGGCCCGCCGAGCGCATCCTCGAGGCCCACCACCTGGCGCGGCGCGAGCGCCTGGTCCCGCCGCTCATGGAGCAGCCGCAGTACAACCTGTTCCACCGCGACCGCGTCGAGCGCGAGTATGCGCCGCTGTACGAGCGGATCGGCCTCGGGACCACCATCTGGAGCCCGCTCGCCAGCGGCCTCCTCACCGGCAAGTACAACGACGGCGTCCCGCCGGGCAGCCGCAGCACGCTGAAGGGCTACGAGTGGCTGCGCGCGCGGCTCGAGGGCGAGGCGGTGCGGGACAAGCTCGACAAGGTCCGGCAGCTCGGCGCCCTCGCCGACGAGCTCGGCTGCTCGACGGCCCAGCTCGCGATCGCCTGGTGCCTCGCCAACCCCAACGTCAGCACCGCCATCACCGGCGCTTCCCGGCCGGAGCAGGTGGTGGAGAACATGAAGGCCATGGACGTCGTCGCCCGCCTCGCCCCTGATGTCCTCGAGCGCATCGACGGCATCGTCGCCAACAAACCCGAACCCGAGCACGACTGGCGTTGACGGGCGGCCGGAAGGCACCACCGGTGAAACTGAGAAGCCTTCTCGGTGCGGCCATTTCTCGAACCCGACGGTGTGTTGACGGCGGGGGAGCGCCACCGTAGCATGAGGCGTTGTATCAGACCCGAGGTTGGCAAAGACATTTTCTGTCTGGAAGGAGGTTCGATGTGATCGCCGTGAATCGCAGACGCATGCTCCTCGTGGCGGCGGCCCTCATCGCCGTTCCGGCCTTGAGCTGGGGCTCGGGCTTCGCGTTGTTCGAGGTCGGCGGCCGCCAGGCCGGCATGGCCGGCACCATGGTCGGGCTCGGGGACGACCCCTCGACCCTCTTCTGGAACCCCGCCGGCATGGCATTCCAGACCCATGAAGGCGTGCAGCTGATGTTCGGCACCTCGCTCATCTGGCCGCAGCAGACCTTCTACGGCGAATCGCCCTTTCCCGGCGACGGATACGTCGCCGAGCAGACGGATCAGATGTTCTTCCCGGTGCACCTCTACCTCGGCATGCCGGTCAGCGACCGGCTCGCGCTGAGCGTGGCGTTTCACAGCCCCTTCGGGCTCGGCACCGAGTGGGAGGACGACTCGCTCGGGAACTTCATTTCCAAGAAGGCCGACCTCATGGTCTTCGACCTCGGCGTCAGCATGGCCTACCAGCTGAGCGAGAGCTTCGCGATCGGGGTCGGTGTCGACTACATGACGGCCGTCATCGAGCTCGAACAGAACATCGGGCTCGTCAATCCCTTCAACCAGCGTCTGACCCACGTCGCCACGGCCAACCTCGAGAGCTCGGGGGTGAACGCGGCCTGGGCGTGGAATGCCGGCGTGCTGTGGAAGCTCGGCGCCGGATTCAGCATCGGCGCCTCCTACCGCTCCGATTTCACCATCGACGGTGATGGCGACGCCTCCTTCACCCAGGTCATGACCGGCTATCCCGAGTACGACGCCCTGCTCGGAACCATCTTCCCCTTCGACGGCACCGTGCCCATCGAGGCCACCATCGACTTCCCCGATTTCTGGAACGTCGGTCTCGCGTGGCAGAACGAGAAGTGGACCTTCTCGGGCCAGTACGGCGTGATGGGGTGGGAGGTCTATCAGGAGCTTCCCATCGTCTTCCCCGACAACCCGGAGTTCAGCTCGGTGCGGCCGGAGAACTTCGAGGACGCCTCGCAGTGGCGGGTGGGCATGGAGCTCCGAGCCACGCAGCGCTGGGCTCTGAGACTCGGCTACCTCGAGGACGAGACGCCGCAGCCCCCCGAGGGCATGTCGCCGCTGCTCGGCGACGGCGACCGCGTCTCCTACATGGGCGGTCTCGGCTACTCCACGCAGCGCTTCCGCTTCGACATCGCCTACGAGTACGTGGACATCGATGGCCGTTCGACGGAAGGCGCGTCCTACGACGGCTTCGACGGCGTGTACGAGGGGAACTCGCCCCTTCTGCACCTGAGCGTCACCATCAAGTTCTGAAAAGGAGGACGCCAATGAGAACGACGTTTTCGATCGCCTGCCTGGTGGCCCTCCTCGCGGCAGCGCCCGCTGCGGCCCAGGTGGATCTCTCCAACTACGTCGCCCTCGGCGACAGCATCACCGCCGGCTTCGTCTCCGGCTCGCTGATGAACTGGTACCAGGAGCGCTCCTACCCGGCGCTGCTCGCCCGCCAGGCCGGCGCCGCCGGATTCGAGATGCCGCTGGTCTCCGAGCCCGGCATCCCGCCGATCCTCGAGCTCGTGAGCCTGCAGGGACCGGTCATCGCGCCGGTGAGCCTCCTCCCCGGCGAACCCACCAACCCCACGTTCCCGCTCCCCTACAACAACCTCGGGGTCCCAGGCGCCACTCTCTTCGACATGATCTTCACCACCGGCGACATCACGAACCTGGCCCAGGGAAACCTGGACAACGTGATGCACGATCTCGTGCTGCGCAACGGCGTCAACACTGCCCTCGAGCAGGCCATCGGCCGCGACCCGAGCTTCATGACGGTCTGGATCGGGAACAACGACGTCCTCGCGGCCGTTCTCTCCGCGACCCCGATCGACGGCGTGACCATGACGCCGGTGGACGTCTTCGCCGGCCTCTACGGCAACGCCGTCGGCGCCCTCGTCACCAACACCACCGCGGACATCGTCCTCATCAACATTCCGTACGTGACCGAGATCCCGTTCGTCCGGACCGTCGGGCCGTTCGTGGAGGTCCCCGGCGTCGGCACCATCCCGCTGAACGCCGACACCGGGCCCCTGGGTGCGGACGACCTGGTGACCCTGTCCGGAGCCGAGCTGATCAGCCTCGAGGGCTACGGGCTGCCCGGAGGACCGCCGCTGCCCGACAACCTCAATCTCTTCACCGGCGAGCCCGGCTACGTGCTGCGGGCCGCCGAGGTCGAGGTCATCAACGCGCGCGTCGACGCCATCAACCAGGTCATCGCCGACACCGCCGCCGCCTACGGCCTCCCGGTGCTCGACATCAAGAGCCGCTTCGGTGAGATCGCCGCAGGCGAGCTGTGGGTGGTGGGGGCGCTCGAGTTTTCGACCGACTTCCTCATCGGCGGTCTGTTCTCCTACGACGGCATCCACCCGCAGCACATCGGCCAGGCTCTGGTGGCGATCGAGCTCATTGACCTCGTCAACGCCGAGTTCGGCGTCGAGATCCCGCAGGTCAACCTGGCCGAGGTGCTGTTCGAGGGCGACTGGCAGACGCCAGCGATTCCGCCGCCCAAGGCCGCCGAGGTGGTCTTGTCGCGCGAGGCCTTCGAGCAGCTCTACAAGCTTCTCGGTCCGAAGATCGACCAGCAGCCCCGGATTCGCCGACCCGGTACGCCATCGCAGCCGGGCGTCGTCGCTCCCGGCGTCCGGAGGGCGCCGCTGCCGCGTCCGTGACCCCCTGACAAGCAAGGATCCAAGCCCGGGCCCGGCCCGGGCTTTCCATTTTTCACGAGCCCGGCGAGTGAAAAATCAATGGACGTAGTCGTCCTTGTCGCCGTCGATGACGTCGAAGCGGCGCTTCCGCTTCAGCCGTTCGAGGCGCTGGCGGAGAATGAACGCCTCGGCCCGCTTGCGCCAGTTGTGGATGAGGTTTCCCGCGCCGCCGCGCTGCAGCCCGCTGTAGGTGAGAAAGACCGCGGCGCAGATTCCGGCGAACCCGGCGAGGTCCTTCGACTCGAGGAAGCCGATGAAGGCGAACAGGATCTCCAGCCACAGGAACCAGCGCGCCTTCAGCGGCAGCACGAAGAAGAGCAGAATGGTCGCCTCGCCCCACAGCGTCGCGAAGGCGGCGATGGCGACGGCGAGGAGAATCCGCTGACCCTGCATGAGCTGGAAGGCGCCGTAGCCGGACACCGCGTTGCCCGACAGTGACATCAGGAGCTGCACCACCAGTGCCACCAACGCCGCGCCGACGGCGGCCCGCGCCAGCAGAAGCCAGAAGCGCCTCCGGCCGAGCCGCCAGAACACGTCGCGGCCGAACCAGAAGAGGATCAGCAGCTCGAGCAGGAACCACAGGCCGGACCCGCCCCAACCGATGAACGGGTAGGTCAGGATCTGCCACACGAAACCGCTGAACACCGCGGTCGAGAGCCGGAGGGCGGCCGGGATGATCGCCGTCGCGTCGAAGAACTGCAGGGAAAAGGTCGTGAAGAGCACCGCCAGCACCGCCACCAGGTCGCGCGGCACGGGCGTCCCCGAGGCAAGTCCGAATCCTCCGCCACCGAAGCCGGTTGTGGTCGGTCGCTGCATCACGGGTCCTCCGGCCGGCAATGGTAGCAGGGGTGAGCGGGGCGGATTTCGAATCTCGAATTTCGAATTTCCGCCCACCCGCCCATTGGGGATTTCGGATTTCGGATTTCGGATTTCCCACCCGCCCGGCCATCGCATCGAAAAGCTCTTCTGTCCCTCCGCCCCTCCGCCCCTCTTCCCCTCCGCTCCTCCGCCCCCTTTGCGGGAATATGACAAGTCTTTACTCAGGTTTCCAATCGTGC
>CAZMED010000056.1:0-15862 GCA_964565045.1 uncultured Thermoanaerobaculia bacterium | reverse complement strand
TCCTGTCGTCGATGGCCTCCGGCTGCGACCACGTCGACCACGTGCGGACGCAGCTTCCCTACGCCCTCTTTGCCGCCTCGGTCGCGATCGTTGTCGGGGTCCTGGCCCACGCCGTGACCCACCTCAACTCCATCACGCTGATTCCGGCGGGTTTCGTGGTGATCGTGGTGGCGTTGCGGTTCTTCGGGAGGCCGGTCGACGCCACGGATCGCGATGCCTGAGCGGGTCCCCCAGTCGTGCGGGGGGAGGGCCTTTTCCGCCCACCGGGTGGTATACTCCCGGCATCTGTTGTCTGCCGTCGCGGACGGTGTCGGACACGGAATCGGATAACCGGAACGAAAGGGGAAACACCATCCGAAAGTTCGCGTTTCGTGACGACCCTGACGCGCCGCAGGTGCGCATCAACGAGCGAATCCGACTCTCACCGGTACGGCTGGTCGACGAGGAGGGCAACCAGGTCGGGGTTCTGCCGGTGGACGAGGCCCTCAAGCTGGCCAAGGAAAAGGGACTCGACCTCGTCGAAGTGGCTGCCAACTCCCGCCCCATTGTGTGCAAGATCATGGACTACGGGCGTTTCCGCTACGAGCAGGAGAAGAAGGCCCGGGAGGCGAAGAAGCAGCAGCACTCGGTCGAGATCAAAGAGGTCAAGTACCGGCCGAACATCAACATCCACGATTTCGAGACCAAGACGAAGCAGGCCCGCAAGTTCCTCGACCAGGGCAAACATGTCAAGGTCACCATCATGTTTCGGATGCGCGAAATGCGGCGTCCGGAGAACGGCTTCGAGCTCCTGCGGCGAATCGCCGAGGCGCTCGACGACGTCGCCAAGGTGGACCGCATGCCGACCCAGCTCGAGGGCCGGGATCTGACCATGGTGATGCGTCCGCAGAAGAAGAACTGACGCCCCGTCACCCCCGGTTCTTCAGATTCTCCTTCACGACCGCGAGGTTGCGGCGGAACTGCGGGTACGGGATGCGGTTGAGGGCGCTGCCCCGCCGCCACTCCCGGTAGCCGGCCTCCGAAAGACCCTCCAGCTCCTCGAGGTGGGGGCGGTAGCGCGCCGCAGCCGGCGCGAACTCGGGGTGCAGGTCGGCCGGGGCCTTGCGGGTCCACGGGCAGACCTCCTGGCAGATGTCGCAGCCCGCGACCATGTCGCCGACGCCCGCGGCGAGACCGTTCGGGATCTCGCTGCGGTGCTCCACGGTCAGGTAGGCGACGCAGCGCCGGGCGTCGAGGACGCGCGGCTCGGGAAAGGCGCTGGTCGGGCACGCGTCGAGACATGCTGTGCAGGTGCCGCAATGCTCGGAAACCGGCGCGTCAGGCTCGAGTTCGAGGTCGGTGAGGAGGAGGCCGAGAAAGAGCTCGGACCCGAGCCTCCGGTTGAGCAGCGACGTGTTCTTGCCGATCCAGCCGAGACCCGCCGCCGCCGCCCACTCCCGTTCGAGAATCGGCGCGGTGTCGACGCACACCCGCCAACCACACCCCGGTCGGCGCTCGACGAGCCAGCGGCCCAGATGGACGAGCTTTTTCTTGAGGATCCGGTGGTAGTCCCTGCCCCAGGCGTAGCGTGAGACCCAGACCCGGCCGTCGTCTGCGAACGAGCCTGAATCGGGACGGCTGCTCCGATACGACATGGCGACCGCCACCACCGAGCGGCACCCGGCCAGGAGCGCCGAGGGGTCGCCGCGCGCAGCCCGGGTGCGCGCCATGTAATCCATCTCGCCATGCATCCCCGCTTCCAGCCAGCGCCCGAGCCGGCCGCCGGTGGCGACGGGCCGGGCGGCCGCGATGCCGACCAGGTCGAAGCCCTCGTCGAGAGCGCGGCGCCGGAGCTCGAAGGTGAGCGCCTCCCCGGTGCTCAATCTTCCACCGCCAGGGGGAGGTCGCTCGCCTTCCAGCTGAGAATACCGCCTCGCAGGTTGTAGACCTTGTCGAAACCGAGCGCCAGCAGGTACCGCATCGCACGGCGGCTGCGGCGTCCGGTGCGGCAGATGAGGAGGATCGGGCGGTCCCGCGGCAGATCGGGCGGACGGGTCAGAAGCTCGGAAAGCGGCATGTTGGCAGCGCCCGCGAAATGACCGTGATGGTACTCATCCGGCTCGCGGACGTCGATCAGCAGCGGATCTTTGCTGTCGATGAGCTCCATGACCTCGTCCAGCCTGAGGCGCCGGGCGGGATCGATGTGCACGTGGTGGGCGGGAGGGACGGCGATTCTGGTGGCGACGATCGGCAGCGCCTGGCACTCCGCGAACACCCGGTGCTCGCACTGGTACCAGCAGCGGGCGGGGTCGATCGCCGTCTCGAAGAGAAAGTCGATCGCTTCTTCCTGGTCGAGGAAATGATCCTCGCCGAGCAAGGTGTGGAAGCCGACGTGCTCCATGATCTCGCGCACCGCCGCGCGGACCTGGACCATGTACACGTCGCCGCCCCGCTCGCGGTAGGTGTGGACGATGCCTTCGAGCATCTCGATGCCGGTGAAGTCGCACTCGCTGACGCCGTGCATCCGCAGCAGGAGGTAGTTCTGGTCCGGGTTCTCGCCAAGGTTCTGAAGGAGCACATCCTCCACATGCTGGGTGGCGCCGAAGAACAGGGCCCCGCGGATGTTCATCACCGCGAGCTGGGGGCAGTGCGGCTGGCCGACGCCGTTGACGAAGTGCCTGAAGGTGGGATCGGGCACGACCGGGAAGACCGCCGGCAGGCTGGTGCGGTAGACGTACATCGCGAGCGAGAAGATCACTCCGGAGAGGACCGCGAACTCGAGGGGGAAGAGGATGGTGGCGGCGAAGGTGATCCCCATCGTCGCCGACTCCACGCCGGAGGTCTTCCTGATGCGATGAATGGAATGCCGGTCCACCATGCCGTAGGCGACCAGGAGAATCACCCCTGCGATCGCCGAACGCGGCAGGGAGGCCAGGTAGGGGGCCATCACCAGCGTCGCTGCGAGCAGGATGACGCCGCAGAACACACCCGCCATGTGGGTCCGGGCGCCGGCCTGATAGTTGACCGCCGAGCGGGTGAAGGAGCCCGAACAGGTGTAGCCGCTGAAGAGCCCCGCGCAGATGTTCGAGATGCCCTGGCCCACGAACTCCTGGTTGACATCGAGACGCTGGCCGCTCTTTCGCGCGATGGTGCGCGCGATCGAAGTCGCCTCGACGAGCCCGAGGAGGGAGATGGCGAGCGCCCCGACCAACATCTGTCCGACGTGGCCGCCCTCGAAGAAGGTCCAGGCGGCTCGCAGGTCGGTGAGATGGGGGAGAGGCTTCGGAATCTGGCCGATGACCGCGATCCCGAGCCGCTCCGCCCCGAGCCAGACCACGAGGCCCGTGGCTCCGACCAGCATCAGGATCGATCCCGGCAACTTGCGGAAGTAGCGGTTGACGAGCAGGGTTCCGAAGACCACGCCGAGGCCGACCGCCACGGTTGCCGGGTGCACGCCGCCGAGGTTCTCGATGACGCTCTTCAAGGTCGCGAAGGCCCCGCCGCGATCCGGCTTCGGCAGGCCGAGAAAGGTCGGGAGCTGGTTGACGGCGATGAGGATGGCGGCGCCGGCCGTGAAACCGACCAGCACCGCCCGCGACACGAAGTTGATGAGCACGCCGAGCCCGGCGAGACCGAAGATGATGCGGAACCCTCCCACCAGGACCGCGATCACCGAGGCCGCGACCAGATAGAGCGGCGACTCGAGGGCCACCAGCGGCGCCAGCACCGACACCATCAGGATGCTGGCCGCGTTGGTCGGTCCGGTCGACAGGTGGCGGGAGGAGCCCCACAGACTGCCCGTGATGCCGGCGACGATGGCCGCGTAGAGGCCGAACTGGGGCGGCAGGTTGGCGATCGAAGCGTAGGCGATGGCCTGCGGCAGGGCAACCAGCGCGACCGTGAGGCCGGCGGCGAGGTCCGGCCTCAGGTCGGCGCGCCGATAGGAGCGGATGATCCGGATCGGCTGCGTCAAGTAGCTCAGCCAACGGTCGAAGACCGCCTGCTCCGGGTGGAGCTCGGGAATCGAAGAACCGGCCTCGGCGACCTCGTACGGCATGAGCCGACATTGTAAGTGAACGCGCGGCGAGGGTCGCCGCGCCGGCCGGAGCCGTCCGACGTCCACATCCGGCCACTCGTCCTTCAGCGTGCAGGCCGGGAGGGGATGTGCGGTACAGTGTCGGCATGGTTGCACGCACCGCTCGCGGTCTCGTCATGGCCTCGCTGCTGGCGCTGACGTTCGCCGGCGCGAAGACCAGCCCACCGGAAGGCCTGCTCGCCGTGTCGGAGGGCGAGTCGGTGGTGATCGTCGCTCCCGCGACCGGCGAGACGCGGGCGATTCCGGCCGGCCCGGTGGCGTGGCTGTTCCCGGCCCCCGGAGGGACGCTCTTCGCCCCCGACCTCGTGCACGGCACGACGACGGTCATCGACATGCCGACGCAGACGGTCAGGGAGAGCCTCGACGGCATCACCATGCCCCACTTCGGGCAGAGCCCCGACCGCTATGTGGTCGTTTCCAAGCAACTGCTGGTGATGAGCTATCCCGAGCGCGCGCTGATGAACCGGTTCGAGATCGCGTTCGAGAGCCCCTGGCAGGTCGAGGTGGCGGCCGGCAACACCGTTCTCCTGGTCCTCGAGCGCGAGCCCGAAGGCGGCCGCGGCGCCTCGCTGGTCGCGGTGAACCTCAGCGAGGGACGGCTGGTGTACCGGCTGCCTCTCGCGGGCGATGTGCGACGTTTCGCGCTGTCTCCGCAGTTCGGCGTCATCGCCTTCGCCGATGCCGGGGGCCGGATCGTGTTCGCCGAGCCGGGCACCCTCGCCCCACGCGCCGAGTTCGAGACCGCCGGGCGGGCGATGGACGTGGTCTTCACCGGGGACGGCACGCTGCTGGCGGTGGCGGTGGGGACCGCTGACGGGGCCGGCGAGCTTCTGATCTGGAAGCTCAAACCCCTCAAGGACGGGACCTTCGAGCGCAAGAAGCAGTGGCAGGTACCGCTCCAGGGCAGTCCGCAGCGGCTCGTGAACTCGCCCGACCGGCGCCACGTCGCGGTCGCCGTTGAGGACGGGATGTTGCACATCGTGGACGTTGTCGAGCGGACCCTGGCGCGCACCGTCGATCTGCACGGGGCGCCGCGGGACGTCGTCTGGTTGGACCCGTTCGCGCCGGGGCCGATGCTGCCCGAGTGGACCGACGACGATCCGCCGACGCTGCCCATCGGCGGCTGAGCGTCGCTCATCCCTCCGTGCCGCCGCTCCCTTCGGACTTCTTGCGCGGTCGACGCCGCCGCCGGCGCCGCTTGGCGGGCGCCTCGGCGGCGCCGCCGTCCTCCGATCTCGCGGGTGGAGCGGGTCGCTCCGCCGCGCGCCGCGGCTCGCCGCGCCGTGAATCGCGGCGCCGGGAGTCGGTGCCCCGCGGCTCGCTCCGCCGCGGGCGCCTCTCGCGCGGCAGGACCTCGGCGTACAGCGCGTCGTCGGCGAACTCGGTCGGCAGCTCGTAGCCCACGTAACGCTGGATCGCGTCCAGGGAGTACACGTAGTCCTCGCAGGCGAGCGTGATGGCCTTGCCCTCTGCGCCCACCCGCGCGGTGCGGCCGATCCTGTGCACATAGTCCTCGGAGTCCTGCGGCAGGTCGTAGTTGACGACGTGGCTGACGCCTTCGATGTGGAGGCCGCGGCTGGCCACGTCGGTCGCCACCAGGATCGGCAGCGTACCCTCGCGGAAGTCGTCGAGCACCCTGAGGCGCTTGATCTGCTCGACGTTGCCGGTCAGGCCGCGGGCCACGAAGCCGTGCCGGCGCAGGTCCTCGACCAGCTGCCTGGCGCGGTAGCGGGTGTTGACGAAGATCATGGTCCGCGAGCCCAGCTCACGCTCGAGCAGGCCGAGCAGGAGCGACAGCTTCTCACGGGCGGCGACGTGGTACAGCACCTGGTGGACGGTGTCCGGCGTCAGCTGCTCGGCGCTGACGATGACCTCAACGGGGTTGTTCATCTGCCGCCAGCCGAGGGTCATGACGCGTTGCGACAGGGTGGCGGTGAACATCATGGACTGCCGCTCGGTGGGGTGCGGCGTGCGCTGCAGCAACCACCGCAGGTCCTCGGCGAAGCCCATGTCGAAGAGCCGGTCGCACTCGTCGATGACCACCATCTCGGTTTCGCGCAGCGAGTAGGAGCCCTTGCGGTGATAGTCGATCAGCCGTCCGGGCGTGCCGATCAGAAGGTCGGTACCGCGCTCGAGGATCTCCCGCTGCTTGCGGTAGTCGAGACCTCCGAACACGACGTGGCTGCGGATGTCGGCGTGGTGCCCCAGCAGCTCGGCGTCGTTGGCGATCTGCACCGCGAGCTCGCGGGTCGGTGCGACGATCAAGGCCCGAGGAGTCTCCGGAGGCGTCGTGCGCGGCCGGTTGAGGATGTGGGTGAAGATCGTCAACAGGTAGGCGGCGGTCTTCCCCGAGCCGGTCTGGGCCTGGGCGACGACGTCCCGGCCGGTCAGCGAGATCGGCAGCACCTCGGCCTGCACCCTGGTCAGACGCGTGAAGCCGAGCTCGTCGATGGCGCGCCGGATCGGCTCGGGGAGCGCGAGGTCGTCGAATGTCAGGTCGCTGAAGAGTGTGTCGTGATGATCGCGGTCTGTCATAGGCGGGTGATTGTAGCACCGGCGCTTCCCGGCCTCCCCTTCGCGGGTGCGGGAACAAACCAGGCTACACTGAGCTTGCACTGCAGTGCAGGCCGGTGAGCCGGCAGCGCTGCGTCGTCCTCATGAAGACTGTTTCGATTGCGAGGTGCTCGGACCACATGACCAGTTACGCGCGCCGGATCGTGACCACGAGCGTCCTCACCTTTGCAGCGCTCGTGGCGGCGGGGTGGGGGCAGGACGAGGCCGCCGGGCGGCCGGTGAGCCTGCCCTCGGGTCTCGAGTCCTACCTCGACGCGAGGGTGCACCAGGCCAACGGCCGCTACCGCGAGGCCCTCGAAGCCTATGGGCAGGCGCTGCGCGAGGCGCCCGAGGTGGGCGAGGTGCGGCTGGCCTTTGCCGACTTCCTGGTCGACATCGGGATGGCCGGCCGCGCGGCGGAGCTCCTCGAAGGGCGCGAAGACCTCGGTCCGGAGGGCCTGCGCATCAGGGCGCTGGCCCTCGCACAGATGGCGACGCGCGACCCCGAGGTGATGCCGGAGGCGGAGTCGGCGCTGCGCGCCGCCGTTCGGGCAGGCGTCGGCGATCCCAATCTGCAGCTCGCCCTGGCTCAGGTCCTGCAGCAGCAGGGCAAGCTCGCGGAGTCGGAGCAGGTGGTCTCCGCCCTCCGCGCGGGGCGTCCGGACAATCCCCGACTGGTGGAGATGAACGCCGATCTGCTCGTGTCCCTGAAACGTCTCGAGGAGGCGGCGGGGCTCTACCGCGATTGCGTCGGAGACGGTCCGACCGCGGCCCCGTGCCGGCAGAAGCTCGTCGACCTGCTGGTGGAGCTCGACCGGCCGGGCGAGGCGGGCGAGCTGATGCTGAAGTGGCTCCGCGACGTCGATCTCGACTCGCTGATGCGGGCGGCGGCCCTGCTGTGGGAGGGCGGCCGCCTCGAGCGCAGCCTGGAGACCGTGCAGCGCGTCCTGGCGAGAGCGCCGGATTCACCTCCCGCCCTCAAGCTCGAGGCCCACCTCCTGTCCATGCTCGGGCGCCACGAGGAGGCGGTCGACCGCCTCCAGAAGCTGCTCAAGACCTCGCCCGAGGACACCGGTCTGCTGCTCGCCATGGCGTGGTCCTCCGGCCGCAGCGGGGATCAGGAGAAGGCCCGCGTCTGGCTCGATCGGGCGTGGCGACTCGTCGCCGCCGATCCCGATTCCCGGGATGCGATCCGATGCGCGCTCACCGGTGCCCGGCTCGAGCTGATGGCCGGCAACTCGAACTCGGCGACAGAGTGGCTCGATCGCGTGGGGGAGCCCGGCCTCGCAGGGCTCGAGTACCCGCGCCTGCTGGCGGAGATCTTCCGTCGCCAGGAGGACTGGTCGGGTGGGCTCGCCGCCATGGTCCGGACCGCGCCGCAGCTCGAGGGGCGCGCGCGGGTCGAGGCCGAGGCCCTGGAGGCCGAGTTTCGCTTCAGGCTCGGCGACCGGCGTGCCTGGCAACGGCTGCGTCCGCTGCTCGACTCGACGCAGCTGTCCGACGTGCTGCTCGGGCTTCAGGTGCTGCAGACCGTGGAGCGGTGGCCGGATGTCGTTCGGGAGAGTGCGGCTGCCGCCGAGCGCTTTCCGGACAGCCGCGATCTCCTCTTCACCCGCGCCGCCGCCAACGAGCGGATCGGGAGCTCCGAGGCCGCCGAGGAGTTGTTCATGCGCCTCGTGGAGTCGGACCCTGACGACGCCGGCGCCGCCAACTACCTCGGCTACATGTGGGCGGACCGCAACGAGAACCTCGACGAGGCGCTGCGGCTGATCCGGAGGGCGGTCAGCCTGGAGCCCGAGAATGTCGCCTATCTCGACTCGCTGGGCTGGGTCCATTACCGTCGGGGCGACCTCGACGAGGCCGAGCGCTGGCTGCGCAGGGCGATCGAGCTCGGCGGCGACGTCGGCGACGGGACCATTCTCTGCCACCTCGGCGAGGTTCTGCTGGCGAAGGAGGCCCTCGACGAGGGCCGCCGCTACCTCCTGCTCGGGCTCGACATGGGTTGTGAAGACCCCGACCACGTCCGATCCCTGCTCGACCGCGCGGACGATGACGGACTGTAGTCCGCCCGTCAGCGGTCGCAGGTCCCGCATCGGTCTCGCGGTCCTGGTCCTGGGCGCCGTCGCCGGCTGGGGCTGCCGATCCGCGGCGCCGCTGCTCGAGCCGGCCGACCTCGAAGCCGCCCGCACGCACCTGGAGCGGCCTGTGAAGGGCGATCCCGCGGCCCTTTACAGGCTCCGCGCCGCGGGTGCAGGCGGGCTCAGGATGGCCCTGCTGACCAGCGGTGGGGAGGGCCGGTTGACGATCTCGCAGCCCTTCGGGGCGGCGGCCTCCATCACCGCGTGGCGCGACGGCGAGCCGCCCGTATACTACGATCTACGCGAGGGCTGCCGGCTCGAGGCGGTGGACCTGTCGCAGGTTCTGGGCATCGGAGCCATGCCGCTGCCGCAGGCGATCCGTCTCCTGATCGGCCGGCTGCCGACTGCGGGAGCGGACCGGAGCTCGGTGGTGGATGGCTCGGGGCTGCTGATCGAGGGACCGGGTTGGAGCGCACGGGTCGAGGTCGCGCCCGAGCCGTGGCGGATCCTGGCGGTGCGGGAGCTGCGTGGCGGTGGGGACGGGTGGCGGATCGAGCTCGGCGATCACATCGGCGGCGTGCCGGGCTCGATTCGGATCCACCGGAGCGACGGACGCTGGGCGGAGCTCGAGCTTCTGAGCCTGCAGTGGAACGACGCCCCCGACCTGCCGGCGGTGCCGGATCTTCCGCGCTGCGAGGATCTCGACCAGGAGCCATGAGGCCGAAGACGAAGCGGCGGGTGCCGGATCCGGGCGGCCGCTCGGTTGACCGCGATCCCTCCGGGCGCTACTGTAGTGTCCCTCGCGGCGGATCGGGTTGCGTCCGGTCCGCCTCGACTCGCCTTCAGACCGCCGGACGGTGTCGAGATGGGCCATCACCCACCCGAACGGCGTCGGGGCCCGGTTCCGAGGTCGTGCCAGGAGGATCCGCCATGGAAGTGACCGAAGTGCGCATCAGCCCCTCCAAGGGGGGCAAGGTCCGTGCCTTCGCCAGCGTCGTCTTCGATGACTGCTTCATCGTCAACGATCTTCGGGTCGTGGAAGGCCGCGAGGGTCAGGTGTTCGTGTCCATGCCGGCGCGGAAAACGCGCAACGGCCAGATGCGCGATATCGCCCATCCGCTCGATGCGAAGACCCGCGAGCTCATCGAGCATCGGGTCATCGAGGAGTACCAAACGGCGGTCGCCAACCGCGTGGTGGCCGGGTCCGGCGCTCAATCGGAAGCCGGCAGGGAGTCCGCGTCGACCGCCCTCGACCGGCTTTCGGCGCGCCTCTTCAACGAGGAGTTCTGGATCGCCGAAGCTCCGAGCCACGGCGACGACGAGGAGTGAGCGTCCCCGTGGAAATCGTGTGTGGCGAGCCCGTGCGCCGCGTCTCAGGCAGCCCCAGGGCGACCCGGAATCGGGTATACTCTGCGCCGCTTGGGGCGTCGGCAAGCGGTAAGCCACCGGTCTTTGGAACCGGCATTCGCAGGTTCGAATCCTGCCGCCCCAGCCACGCGGAAGCTGTTGGATGTTGAGAGAGCACTCGCTGCTGGTTTTCTCGGGCCGAGCCAACCCGGCCCTGACGGAGTCGATCTGCGGCTACCTGCAGATCGAGATGGGCAAGGTGCGCCTCGGCAACTTCTCCGACGGGGAGCTCTACTGTCAGATCGAAGAGAACGCTCGCGGCGCCGACGTCTTCATCGTCCAGCCGACGGGATCGCCGCCCAACGAAAACCTCATGGAGCTGCTGATCATGCTCGACGCGTTCCGCCGCGCCTCACCGGCGAGGGTGTGCGTCGTCATGCCTTACATGGGGTATGCGCGGCAGGATCGTAAGGACGCGCCGCGGGTTCCGATCACCGCCAAGCTGGTCGCCAACCTGATCACGACTGCCGGCGCGAGCCGGATGCTGACGATCGACCTCCACGCCGCCCAGATCCAGGGCTTCTTCGACATCCCGGTGGACCACCTGTACGCCGCGCCGGTCCTCATTGAAGCGATCCGGCGTCGCGGCCTCGAAAAGCCGATGCTGGTGTCGCCGGACGCAGGCGGAGTGGAGAGGGCGCGGGCGTTCGCCAAGCGTCTCAAGGTCGACCTCGCGATCATGGACAAGCGGCGGCCCGAGGCCAACCGGGCCGAGATCATGAACGTCATCGGCAACGTGAAGGACTGCGACTGTGTGATCGTCGACGACATCATCGACACCGCCGGAACGCTCGTCCACTCGGCCGAGGCCCTCATCGAGCGCGGCGCCCGCTCCGTGTACGCCACCGGGGTGCACCCGGTGTTCTCCGGCCCAGCCATCGAACGGATCAACTCGTCCCCGATCGAAAGGGTCATGGTTACCGACACCCTCGCCCTGAGCGATGCGGCGAAAGCCTGCCCGAAGGTGGAACAGCTGTCGTTGGCGGTCCTCCTCGGCGAGGCCATCCGCCGGATCCACGAGGGCGCGTCGGTGTCCAGCCTCTTCGTGTAGCCCGAAGTCAACAAGGGAGAATCGAACCATGTCGTTACAGAGTCCGGAAATGACAATCACCGTCGAGCTTCGCGAAGGGCGGGGTTCTGCTGAGGCGGGCCGGATGCGCCACATGGGCCGGGTTCCGGCCGTGGTCTACGGAGGCGACAAGCCGCCGGTCGCCATCTCGGTGGACGAGAAATCGGTCAAGGAGATCCTCAAGAGCGCCGCGGGCGAGAACACGATCTTCCTGCTCAAGCTCAAGGACGCCTCGGAAGAACGCCTCGCCATGATCCGGGAGCTTCAGGTCGATCCCATCAGCGGGCATTTCATTCACATCGACTTCATCCGCATCACCCGCGGTCACAAGCTGACCGTGAAGATCCCGGTCGAGCTGGTCGGCGACTGCGCCGGGGTCCGGCACGGCGGGCGCGTCGACTTCGTGACGCGGGACGTCGAGATCGAGCTCCTGCCGCGGGAGATGTTCGACAAGTTCGTGCTCGACATCTCCAAACTCGAGGTCGGCGAGCACCTGAAGGTCGCCGATCTCGCCGGCCAGCTTCCGGAGAACGGCCGCTTCATCGATGACGAAGAGCGGGTCGTGGTCGTCGTCGAGGCGCCACGGGCCGTCGTCGAAGAGGAAGAGGCGGCTGGCGAGGCCGAGCTCGTGACCGAGGAAGGCGAAGAGCCGGAGGTCATCGGCAGGGGCAAGGCCGAAGACGAGGACTGACCGACCGGTGTCCGGACGAAAGCGGTGTCGCGCCGCGGCTCCCGCGGCGTGATGCTGGTGAGGTATCGTGGCTGACGCCGTCGAGCTCGTGATCGGTCTCGGAAACCCCGGGCAACGGTACGCCGGGACCCGTCACAACGTCGGCTTCGAGGTGGTGGACGAGTTGCGCCGACGCCGCGGGGCTGGCGAATGGAAGCGCCGCCTCGACGACGAGACGGCCGTGGTCGTGGAGCGGCGCGCGGTGGTGTTGGCGCGTCCGCTGCGCTTCATGAACCGTTCCGGCTCGGTCGCGGCCGCGTTGCTCTCGGAGCTCGGCCTCGAGCCCTCGACCCTCCTCGTCGTGGTCGATGACGTCGACCTGCCGCTCGGGACCCTGCGGATGCGGCCGGGCGGCGGACCGGGGACCCACAACGGTCTCCGCGACATCTGCGATCGCATCGGGTGCGGTTTTCCGCGACTGCGGGTCGGGGTGCGAGGGGAGGGGACGGTCGGCGATCTCGCGGAGTACGTACTCGCGCCGTTCGAAGCCGATGAGGCCGAGCGGGCCCGGTTGATGGTTCTCAGGGCCTGCGATGCCGTCGAGCTCGCGATCCGGGACGGCATCGAGCGCGCGATGAACCGCTTCAACCGCGCTCCCGAACCGGAAACAAGCGAGTGAGAATTCTCAATTCTCAATTCTTAATTTTGAATTCCCCTCCATCCCCCCATTCCCCGGGAGGGTGGTCGGTAATTGAGAATTAAGAATTAAGAATTAAAAACTGAGAATTGAGCATCACCCGCCGGGTATCGTCAGCATGGGCACCCTGCAGCGCCTGAGGACACCTTCGGCCACCGAGCCCAGCAGCACGTGCTCGAGCCCGGAGAGGCCACGGGTGGCCATGACCACCAGGTCGAAGGCCTCCGGATCAGCGACCGAGACGATCGTGTCGGCGCTGCGACCGATCTCGACTTTCGTTGCGGCAGGGACATTGCCGACGAGCTCGCCGCTGGCCTTTGCGAGGGCCTCCTGCGAGCGGCTGACCAGTCGAGGCATGAGATTGTCGGCGGCGGTGCCGGCGGAGTAGAACTCGGGGTACACGACCGGCTCGACGACGTGCAGCAGGGTGATCTCCGCGCCGAGGGCCCGGGCCCACTCCGCTGCAGTGCGGACCGCCCTGGCGGACGGCTCCGAGAAGTCGTGCGGCACCAGGATCCGGTTGATGCCCTCGACGCTGACGGCCGCGTCCGAGCGCACCGTCAGCACCGGCGTGGAGGCGCTGCGGACGACCCGGCCGGCGACCGATCCGAGCAGCAGGTGGGACAGCCCGCGCCGGCCCTGGGTGCCCATGACGATGAGGTCGGCGCCGGCGTTGGTGGCCACCTCGACGATGGTCTCGGCGGGTGCGATGCCGCGCACCAGGTGCGGCACCACCTCCACATCCGGCCTTCCGGCCGCGCTCTCCTGGAGCACCTTGCGGCGGGTGTCGTCGGCGCTCGTCACCAGGGCCTCGAGTTGGAGCCGGTGCGCCTCCTCGAGGTGCGGGTCCTCGAGTATGACCACGACGTGCAGCATGTGCAGGCTCGCGTTGAAGCGGCCGGCGAGGCTGCGCGCGAGGCGGACCGCCGTTTCGGCGGTCTCCGAGAAATCGGTCGCCGCGAGGATGGTCTTCGGGATGACGGACATCGGCGCCTCCTTCAGGTCGAGCGTACGGTCTCGGAGAACTCGCGCGCCTGCGCCTCGATGCGTTCGCGGTCGATGGTCTGCAGGGCGCGGTTGCGCACGACCACGCGGCCGCGGACGACCGCGTGGCGGACGTCGGTCGCGCGGGCGGCGAACACCAGGTGGGAGAAGGGGTCGTACATCGGTGCGGTGTGCGGGCCTTCCACGGCGACGCAGATGAGGTCCGCCTCGCGGCCCTCCGAGAGGGTCCCGATACGGTCGGCCAGACCGAGGACCTCGGCTCCCCGGCAGGTGGCCATCTCCATCATGGTGCGGGCCGGCAGAGCGGTTGGGTCGCCCGAGACGCCCTTGTGGAGCAGGGCGGCGATCTGCAGGTCGCGCAGCAGGTTCAGCGTGTTGTTGGAGGCCGCGCCGTCGGTACCGAGGCCCACCGTGACGCCCGCCGCGACCAGCGCCGGGACGGGGGACACCCCCGAGGCGAGCTTGAGGTTGCTGACCGGATTGTGGGACACGCCGACCTCGAACTCGGCGAGGATCGCGATGTCCTCGGGCGAGACGTGCACACAGTGCGCGGCGACCGTGCGGTCGGACAGCACCCCGAGATCGGCGAGATAGGCCACCGGGGACATCCCCTTCTCCTCCAGCATCCTCTCCACCTCCCACCTGGTCTCCGAGAGGTGGATCTGCATCGGCACGCCGAAGCTCTCCGCGAGCTCGGCCTCCTTGACCAGGTCGCGCGCGGGAACGCTGTAGGGCGCGTGGGCTGCGACCGACGGGGTGATGAGCGGGTGTTCGCTGTAGTGCTCGATGAGCTCGCGCTGGCGGGCGAACATCTCCTCGGTGGTGGCGCAGCGGGGCGTCGGAAAGCCGATCAGCGACTCCGCCACGACTCCCCGCATGCCGGCCTCGGCCAGCACCTCGCAGACCTCCTCGCCGAAGAAGTACATGTCGGTGGTGGTGGTGATCCCGGCCAGCAGCTGCTCCGCCACCGCCAGCTCGGTGCCGAGCCGGACGACGTCGCGGTTGAGGTGCACCTTCTCCGCCGGCCAGATGTGCTCCTCGAGCCACTGTTTCAGCGGCAGGTCGTCGGCGATGCCGCGCAGCAGGGTCATCGCCAGGTGGGAGTGGGTGTTGACGAGCCCCGGGAGGATCAGACAGTTGCCGGCATTGAGAACCTCTCCCGACGGAGCCAGCTCGAGCAGCTCCTCGGCCGGGCCGACCGCGGCGATGCGGCCGTCGGCAATGGCCAGCGCCCCGCTGCGGATGGGCGCGGCGCCCGGCTCCATCGTCAGTACCGTGCCGCCGAGGACCAGCATGTCCCAGTTGGCCTCGTGACTCATTCACACCTCCTGGCCTCGACAACGACATCCTTTCGGGAGGCTGCCGTGGGCGGGTTCGGGCATTCTACCGCGGGTCGTCTCCGATCCCGTTCCCGCTCCCGATCCCGTTCCCGATCTTGAACCCCAGGTGGGTTCATCGTGCTCTCGGTTGAACACCTGATTCTATTGCACTTGAATGACGACGAGGAGGGTCGCGCGGCGACCGCCGGGATCGGGAACGGGACCGGGACCGGGAACAGAACGAGCCGCGAACGGTGCGATGCGGCCTGATTCCCGGTCAGTCCAGGCCCTCTTTGATCTTTCTCAGATCTCGTCTCTCTTTCTTCTTGGGTGCGCCCGCGCCGCGGGCCCGGCGCGGTGGCTGCGACAGGCGCTGCATCCTCCGCAGCTCGATCTCCTCTGCGGTGGGCGGCGGAGTTTGGTCGACGTAGAGCTCCCGGGCCCGGGCCTTGGGGACATTGGTGGACTCGAGCTCGACGACCTCGATGATGCGGCGGCGGCCACCCGGGACCTGGATGCGGATCACATCGCCCGGACGGACCGCGCGGTGCGGCTTGCCGTGATCGCCGTTGACCTCGACCCGCCCGCGGTTGCACGCCGTCTGTGCCTGCGAGCGCGTCTTGAACAGACAGGCCACGTCGAGCCAGACATCGAGCCGAACCGAGTCGTCCTTCGCCATCGCGCCCAGTCTCGCCTCGGCGCCTGCCCCGGTCAAGCGGCCCAACATCGTTCGAACGTCAAAACGCTGGAACGTTGAAACGTTCGAGCCCGGAGCGGGCTTCAGGGCGTCGGGATGACGCCCGGACGGCCGGGACAACCTCGCCCACCCACCCGGCAGCCGAGACGGCTGCCCCACAATACCCACCCCGCGCGGTGCCGCTTTGTGGGGCACGCGTCTCGCGTGCCGGGTGGGTGGGTGGAAATCCGAAATCCGAAATCCGAAATGGTCGGGCGGGCGGAACGTTCGAACGTTCCAACGTTCTAACGTT
>CAZMED010000055.1:11394-15974 GCA_964565045.1 uncultured Thermoanaerobaculia bacterium | reverse complement strand
ATTCCTAATTCCTAATTCCTAATTCCTAATTCCTCATTCCTCATTCCTCATTCCTGTTTCTCCGCCTCATCCTTCCACCGCAATTGTCTCCCCGGCCGCTGCGTCCTCGGAAGCGAAGCCGAACGCCGCCTTGAGGTCCTCGAGGATGCGGTAGAGGCACGGCACCAGGATCAGGGTGATGGCGGTGGCGAAGACGATGCCGTAGCCGAGGCTGACCGCCATCGGGATCAGGAACTTGGCCTGCAGGCTGGTTTCGAAGATCATCGGCGTCAGCCCGAGGAAGGTGGTGGCGGTGGTCAGCATGATGGGCCGGAAGCGCCGCTCCCCGGCCTCGCGGATCGCGCGGTCGAGGGTGGCGCCCTCGGCGCGCATGCGGTTGATGAGGTCGATCAGGATCAGCGAGTCGTTCACCACCACCCCGGTCAGCGCCACCATGCCGAACATGGAGAGCATGGTCAGGTCCAGCCCCATCAGGAGGTGCCCCGCCACCGCGCCGACGAGCCCGAAGGGAATCGCCGACATGATGATCAGCGGCTGCGCGTAGGAGCGGAACGGGATCGCCAGCAGGGCGAAGATCGCGAGCTGCGCCACCAGGAAGTTGACGCGCAGGCTGCCGAGGCTCTCGCTCTGCTCCCGCTGCTCGCCTTCGAAGTCGAAGCTCAGGCCCGGGAAGTCGCGCACCAACTGGGGCAGGACCTTGGCCCGCAGGTCGCGGTTGATCTCGTTGGCGTTGGCGACCCGCTCGTCGACGTCGGCGGTGACGGTGACCACGCGGCGCCGGTCGGTGCGGTTGATGACCGCGTAGCCCCGACCCTCCTCGATGCTCGCGACAATCGGGAACGGCACCTCGCTGCCGTCCGGCAGACGCACCCGCATGCGCTCGATGTCGCCCAGCGAGCGCCGCTCCTCCTCCGGGTAACGCACCATGACCCGGATGTCGTCGCGGCCGCGCTGGATGCGCTGCGCCTCCTGGCCGTAGAAGCCCGCGCGCACCTGGCGCGCGAGGTCCGACAGCGTCAGGCCGACCGCCCGCCCCTCCGGCGTCAGGCTCAGCTTGAGCTCCTTCTTGCCGGGCAGGAAGGAGTCCGCCACGTCGGTGGTCCCCGGGTAGGTGGCGACGCTGTCCTTGAGACGGTCCACCGCCTGCAGCAGCACGTCGAAGTCGCGGTGCGCGAGCTGCACGCTGACCGCGTCGCCGGCCGAAAAGAGGTTGGAGCGGAAGGTCAGGGACACCGCTCCCGGCACCTCGCCCGCGAGCTCGCGCCAGCGGCTGACCAGGACCGACGAAGCGACGTCCCGCTCCTCCGAGCCCAGGAGCTCGACATTGACCTCGCCGAGGTGCGAGGAGTCGCCGCCCGTCGAGCGGCTTGCCATGGGCCCGCCGCCCGCCGCCGAGGGCTGCTGGCCGACGGTGGTCGAGAGGTGGCGGATCACCGACGGGCTCCCGTCGGGCTGGCCCTCGTCGTACTCCCGGGCCACCTGGCGGGCGGCCGCCTCGAGCCGCGCCAGCACCGCCTCGGTCTGCTCGACCGGGGTACCCTGCGGCATGGTCAGCGTGGCCATCATGTTGTCGGCGTCGACCTTGGGCATGAGGCTGAACTTGATGACTCCCCCGGCCACCAGGGACCCGCTCAGGATGAGCACGACCAGGGCGGCGGAGATCGTCAGGTAGCGCCACTCGAGGGCGAAGGCCAGGGACTTCCGGTACGGGCCCCGGACCCACAGCTGCAGCAGGTGCTGCACGCGCTGCTGGAGCCGCTCGACGGGGCGGAGGACCCTGTTCATGAAGCGGCCGAGCTTCCATCCCTTGCCGGAGAGGTGTGCGGGCAGGATCAGCAGCGCCTCGACCAGCGACATCAGCAGCACGGCGATCACGACCACCGGGATCTGGCGCATGACCTTGCCCATGTTGCCGCTGACGAAGAGCAGCGGCGCGAAGGCGGCCACCGAGGTGACGATGGCGAAGGTCACCGGCATCGCCATCTCGCGCACGCCGCGGATCGCGGCGTCGAGCGGCTGCAGCCCCTGCTGCAGGTACTCGAAGATGTTCTCCCCGACCACGATCGCGTCGTCGACGACGATGCCGAGGACGACGATGAAGGCGAACAGCGACATCATGTTGATGGTGACGTCGAAGTACGGGATCAGCCACAGCCCGCCGAGGAACGAGATCGGGATGCCCATCGTGGTCCAGAAGGCGAGGCGCATGTCGAGAAACAGGGCGAGGCAGACGAAGACCAGGAGCAGTCCGAGGCGCGCGTTGCGCAGCAGCAGCCCGATGCGCTGCTTGAGGATGATGGAGTCGTCGTCCCACGTGTCGACCTTGACGCCCGCCGGAAGCTGGCTTTCGAGCTCCTCGAGATAGCGTTTGGCGCCCGCCGCGACCTGCAGTGCGCCCTCCTCGCCGACGCGGTAGACCTGGATGAGCGCCGCCCGCCGGCCGTCGAAACGGGTCGCCGTGTCGGTGTCCTCGAAGCCGTCGATGACGGTGGCGACGTCCGAGAGCTCGACGCGGGTCCCGTCGGGCCGGGTGACGACGACGATGTCCTCGAACTCGCGGCCGCGGTACATCTGGCCCTTGGTCCGCAGCAGGATCTCGCCGCCCTGGGTCTTGACCGCCCCGCCCGGCAGATCGAGCGACGACATCGAGACCGCATCGGCCACCTGCTGGAAGCTCAGCCCGTAGCGGCGCAGCGCGTCCTCCGAAACCTCGATCGAGATCTCGTAGTTGCGCACGCCCGCGGTCTCGACCTGCGAGATGCCGTCGACCGCGGTGAGCTCGTCGCGGACCCGCTCGGCGAGCGCCTTGAGGGTCTTCTCCGAGGCGTCGCCGTAGAGCACGATCGTGATCACGCGCCGCCGGGTCTCGGTCTCGGCGACCACCGGCTTCTCGGTCTCGAGAGGGAAGGTCTCGATGCGGTCGACCGCGGCCTTGACGTCGTCCAGGACCTCGCGGTTGTCGGCGCCCTCCTCGAGCTCGACGATGACGGTGCCGAGGTTCTCCTGCGCCACCGAACGGATGCGCTTGATGCCCTCGATCGAGGCGATGGCCTCCTCGACGCGCAGGCAGACGCCCTCCTCGGCCTCGGCCGGCGAGGCGCCGCGGTAGGGCACCCGGATGGTGATGGTGTCGGTGTCGAACTCCGGGAAGACCTCGATCACCACGTTGGCCAGCGACAACGCACCCGAGACCAGGATGAAGAGCATGAGGATGTTCGACGCCACGTGGTTGGACGCGAACCAGGCGAGGGGGCCGCGGCGGCTCTCCATCATGCCGCACCTCGGGCGTTCCGCTGGTCGCGATTCACTGGATCAATATCGGGAAGCAGGTCACGGGGCGCGCCACCGGCGGGGATGCGAAGGGCTGCGACACCGTCGGCGGCACCGGTTTCCTCCGCGTCCGCAGGCGTTCCGCTCTCCGGCTGCCCGTTGGCGATGCGGACCGTCATGCCGTCGGTGACCGCGTCGAGGGGGCTGACGATGACCAGATCTCCGTGATCGAGGCCGTCCCGCACCAGCGTCGCCTCGCGGTCGGCCCGCAGCACCTCGACCTCGCGGATGCGCAGGGTGCCGTCCTCGAAGACCCACACCCGGCCGCCGTCGTGCATCGCATGGCGCGGCAGGGAGGCGACGTCCTGCACCGTGCGCCCGAAGATCGTCACGTCGACGAAGGTCCCGGGCAGCAGGGCGGGACGGTCCTGCGACGCCCTGTACGGCCGCGGGACCTCGATGACGACGTGCACCATGCGCGAGGTCGGGTTGACCTCGGCCTCCATGCGCGTCACCCGCCCGCGCCAGGTGTGGACGCCGCCCCCGAAGCTGGTGCGCAGCTCGGCCTCCGCGCCGGCGCCGCCGGCACGCGCAGGCACCTCGAACCAGGCCAGCTCGCGGCTGTCGAGGGGCACCCGCACCTCGACCGCCTCGGTGCCGTAGACCCGCGCCAGTCGCGAGCCCGTGCTGACGAACTGGCCCTCGTCGACGCTCTCCGAAACGACGACGCCGTCGAAGGGAACCGTCACCCGGGTCCGCTCGAGGTTGAGCTCGGCCATCGCGAGGTCGGCCCGCGCGGCCTCGAGCTCGGCCTTCGCCTGCCGCACCTGGGGCTCGCGGACGACGAGGCCGCTCGGCTCCTCGCCGGGGTTCAGGCCGTACCACTCCGCCCGCGCCACCTCGGCCTCCGCCTCCTCGCGCTCGAGCGTGACCGTGGCCCGCGCCACCGCCGCCTTCGAGCGATCGACCGCGAGCTCGTAGTCGCGCGGGTCGATCACCACCAGCACCTCGCCGGCCGTGAAGAAACCGCCGGCGACCAGCGAGCGGTGCGTGGCGAGCACTCGCCCGGCGACCTGCGGCACCAGGTCGATGGCGACCTTGGGCACCACCTCGCCGTGGCCGGTGATGCGCACCGCGACCTCGCCGACCTCGGCGGGCATGACGTCGACCAGCGGCCCCAACGGCGGGTGCTCCTGCCGCGGCGGTGCGGTGCGCGAGGAGGCGATGAAGGCCGCCGCGGCGATGCCGGCGACCAGGACGATGATGGGGATGATGATCTTGAGGAGCTTGGAGGACATCAGGACACCTCG
>CAZMED010000055.1:0-11294 GCA_964565045.1 uncultured Thermoanaerobaculia bacterium | reverse complement strand
GGACGATGATGGGGATGATGATCTTGAGGAGCTTGGAGGACATCAGGACACCTCGTCGGAATGAGGAATTAGGAATTCGGAATTAGGAATTTCGGGCTTCATGGCGGCCTCGACGGAATCACCGTCATTTGAGTTCACGGTGGTTTCGTTGCCACGGTTTTCGGGTGCTTTTCGGTCGGTGCCCCAGTCGCCGCCGAGGGCGAGGAAGAGGTCGATGCGGGCGTTCCACAGGTCCGAGGTCGCGGTGATCTTGGCCTGCTCGGCGAGGCGCAGCCGCCGCTCGGTCTCGAGGACCGTGAGCAGGGAGCCGACGCCGCGCTGGTAGCGCTCCTTGGCGAGGGCGTCGGCGGCCCGCGCCTCGGCGACGCGCTCGTTGGTGAACTCGAAGTTCCGACTCGAGGCCTCGCCCGCGACGAGCGCCGCCTCGACCTCGCGCAGGGCCTCGAGCACGGCGCCGGCGTAGGCCGCGGCCGCCTGCTCCGCGCGCGCGCGGGCGGCGTCCACGTCGGCGCGCCGCTGGCCGCCCGAGAACAGAGGGCCTGCGAGGTTGGCGACAATGTTGTAGACGAAGTTCTCGAGGTCGAGGTCGCTGATGCGGTCGCCCTGCTCACCCGCCGAGGCGGTGAGGCTGAGGTCGGGATAGAGGTTGGCGAGGGCCGCACCGACGCCGTAGGTGGCTGCGGCGAGCTGCATCTCCGCCTGCTTGAGATCGGGCCTCCGGTCGAGGAGCTGCGCCGGCAGGCCGAGCGGCACCGGCTCGAGCGACGGCAGGTCGGGCATGGTGCCCGGCAGCGACGGGCCGGTGCCGGGCCTGCGGCCGACGAGCACATCGAGCGCGAGCCGCGCCTGCTCGAGCGACCCGGCGATCACGGCTTCCGAGGCCATGGCGGAGGAGTAGTTCTCCCGCGCGAGGTAGAGCTCGACGGCGTCGGCGAGCCCGGCGCGGTAGCGCCGCTCGACGGTGCGCAGGGTCGACTCCCAGCTCGCCGTGATCTGCCGGTTGATCTCGAGCGCGCGCTCGGCGGTCGCGACCAGCACCCGCGCCCGCACCACCCCGGCGACCACCGCGTGCACGACCGCCTCGTGCGCCCACTCCTCGGCCAGGAGGCCGGCCCACGCCGACTGCTGCGTGCGCGCGAGGCGGCCGAAGAGATCGGCCTGCCACGAAGCGCCGATCGAGTAGGAGTAGGTCGTCGAGTCGATGTCGCGGCGACCGATCTCGGGCAGCACGAACGAGACCCTCTGCTTCGAACCGGTGGCGCCGTAGGTCACCTGCGGCAGGCGCGCGCCGCCGGCGCGGCGGAAGGCCGCCTCGGCCTCGAGCACGCGAGCCGCCATCACCTGCAGGTCGGTGTTGCCGACCAGCGCCGCCTCGACCAGCTCGAGGGTGGCGTGATCGCCGAACTCGCGCCACCACGGCGACACCTCGGGCGGCGGCGATCCGGCCTCGACGGCATGCACATAGGCGTCGCCGGCCTCGGCGGCGGTCACCGGACGCTCGGGGTCCGGCCCCAGCGTGCATCCCGCCGCGAGCACTGCAACGATCGACCCCGCAATCACGCGCACTGCATCGAGGCGGTTCATCGCACGACCTCCCGGGTTTCGGTTTCCCGCTCGAACCCGGGGCTCTCCAGGGCACAGGCGTGGATCCCCCCGACCGAGAACCTGACGAAGTGGGCCACGTAGTCGGCGAGCCGCGTCGGCACGAGATCGCTGCGCCCGTGCTCGGCCTGCAGGTGGTGCGCCTTGAGCGCGTGCAGCAGCTGGCCCACCATCGACATCAGGCACAGGCGGGCCGTGACCGGTTCGACCTCCGGCCCGAACCTCGCCAGCCCGGCCGCCGCGCGCTCCATCAGCGGGTCGATGAACTCGCCCAGGAACACGCCGTGCGGCAGCCGCGGCGCGATCATCTCCCGCGCCACGAAGTCGAGGAAGAGGCGGCCGCGGCTGTCCTCGACCAGCGGTTCCAGCATTCCGTTCGCGAACGATTCCACATACTCCTCCAGAGACGGCGGCGGGTCGCGGGTCAGAAGCTCGCTCAGGACCTCGAGCCGCCGGTCGCGAAGGACCTCGAGCAGCGACCGGAAGGCCTCGAGGTAGAGGTTCTCCTTGCCGCCGAAGTGGTAGTTGACCGACGCCACGTTGCAACCGGCCTCGGCCGTGATCTCGCGCACCGAGGTGCACTCGAAGCCGCGCTCGGCAAAGAGCTTCTGCGCCGCGGCGAGGATCCGCTCCCGGGTCTCCTCGGCATCCTGCACCAACACGGCGGTTTCGGTCGGCTGTTCCACCACGACCCCCAACAAATGTTTCAAACATGCACTCTAAACGAGTGTTTGAAATAGTCAAGACATGCCGCACGGGTCACGCATGGTCCCGGTCCGGGCTTTCCGCGCGGCGCGTCGCAGGTCGCCCCGGTTGTGGGGCCGGCGCATCCCTCAGCCGGCACCGAAGAAGCGCTGGATCTTGGCATCGCGGATCATCGCGCGCGCGGTTTCGGCGGTGCGCACGACCTCGGGGTCGCGGTCCGCGAGGGCCTCGTCGAGGAGGGCGCGGGCGGGCCCGGTCGGCTCGAAGAGCACCAGCGCGCGCACCGCGTTGCGGCGGATCCCGGGGTCGATGCTGCGGCCCAGCCGGCTCACGGTCTCGAAGGCCGAAGCCTCGTCGATCGCCCCGGCCGCGACGAGCTCGGTGAGGGCGTAGCTCGCGGCCTCCACCCTGCGCAGCTCCTCGCTTCCGAGCGCGGCGAGCAGCTCTTCGAGCGCCGCCGGCCGGTCGCTGTAGAAGAGAGCGAGCGACGCCACGTGGCGCACGGTCTCCGAGCGGTCGGCGAGCGACGCCTCGATCAGGGGCCCGGCGGCGGGGCCGATCCGGGCCAGCACCGACACCAGGTCCTCGAGCCGGTAGGGGTGCAGCGCCGCGGCGCTCCTCTCGAGCACGGCGCCGGCGACCTCGGCGCCGCCGAGCCGTCCGACGCAGTGCACGGCTGCGGCGTAGCGCTCTCGGAAGGCCGCATCGGGGGCCGGCGTGCCCGGGTCGAGCGGCGGGTCGGAGCCGCGCTCGGCGAACAGGACGAGCTCGAGGTCCTGCGGCAGCGCCTCGGCCGAGCACGGCGCCTGCGACGTGCGCGCACGCTCCTGATAGGCGAGCGCGGCCCCGCGCCGCAGCCGCTCGCCCCGCTCCCGGGTGAACACGGCCAGCTCGGCTCGGAGCACCGGGTTGACGACCGCCTGCCCGCCGCCCGGGGTGCGCAGGCTGGCGATCGCCAGTACCCCGAGGATGGCCAGCACGACGCCGGCCGCGACCTTGAGGCCGAGGTTCCGGGTCAGGCCCGCGAGCGCGCTCCGCGCCGGGGCGGTCCGCAGCTGGCGCTGCCGCCGCACCGCGATCTCCCGCGTCTGACGGTGCTCCTCGGCGCGGCTCAGATCCCGGTTGCGGGCCAGCGACCGCAGCTCGCGCTCGACCCGCTCCGGGGCCAGCCACCCGTAGCCCCGCCGCTCGAGATCGCGCAGCAGCTCCGCGAGCTCGGCCGCGGCCCACTGCGGGGGCCCGCCGTCCGGCCCGGCCGCCTCGCGCAGCCTCAGGAAGACCTCGAGGAACGGGCGCACCCGCTCGTCCCAGCCGCCCTGCTCGGGCGGCTCCGGCTCCCAGTCGAGAAACCACAGCCGCAGGCTGGCGTCCGAGCCCGCCGAGACCACCGCGCCTCCCGAGCGGTCGAGGGCGAGGTCGATGATCGCGCCGGCGTGCCCCTCGACGACCTGCCGCGCGGCGCCCGTGCGCAGGTCCCACACGCGCACGGTCCCGTCCTTTCCGGCCGAGATCAGGAACCGCGCGTCCGGCGTGAACAGCACCTTTCGCACCGCGCCCTCGTGGCCGCGCAGCACGCGAACGCCGCGTCCGCCGAGCAGGTCCCACAGGCGCAGGGTGCCGTCCTCGCCCGCCGAAGCGGCGACGCGACAGTCCGGGCTCACGGCAACCGCGTGGACGGCGCCCGCATGCCCCTCCAGGCGCTGCAGCTCGGCCCGCTGCGGGAGGCTCCAGACGGTCACCTGGCCGTCCCAACCCGCACTGAGCGCGAAGCGGCCGTCCGCGCTGGCGGCGAGCGCGAGCACCCTCTCGCGGCCGGATGCGAGCAGCTCCGGCAGCGCGTCCTCCCCCTCCGGCCACAGGCGCAGGGTGCCGTCCTCCCCGGCCGAGAACAGACGGCCGCCGGCGGTGAAGGCGAGCGCGCCGACCCCTCCCGCGTGCCCTTCGAAGCGCCGCAGCCAGCCACCGCCGGCGGCGTCGGCGCAGAGTATCGCGCCGTCCCGTCCGCCCACCGCGACCAGCCCGCCGTCGCCGCTGACCGCCACCGACGCGACGACCCGGTCGGCGCTGCCGAGCGCCGGGAGCTCGCGCCCCGTTTCCCCGTCGAAGCGCCGGAGCCTGCCGTCGGCGCCCGCCGCCAGGAGGGTGCCGTCGGACAGGACCCCGCAGCCGGCGAGCGCCGCCGGGCCCGCATCGCAGCGCGCGAGCTCGATCAGTGCGCGCGGCGCGCCCTTGGGGTAGTACGCGAGCAACCGGTTCCACGACGACAGCGCCTCGAGATGGTGCTCGTAGCCGGGCACCGTCCGCGCCCGGCGCAGGGCGTCCATCGCTTCGTCCATCCGCCCGTCCGCGATCGCGGCCGCCGCGTCCCCGAGCCGCGCCCGAAACTCCGCTTCACGGCCGGCCAGCTCCCCCGACGAGGCCGCCTCGGCGAGGACCAGCGGCAGCCGTCCGCGGCCGGCGAGGGGCAGGAGGAGGCGACTGACCGTCGAACCGTGGCCGACCCACACGGCGCCGCCGCCCGCGGGCGCGAGGTCCTGGATGGGGTTTGCCAGGCGCGCGAGCCCCCGCGCCCGGCCCGTCGCTTCGTCCCATGAGCGTACCGTCCCGTCCTCGCCGCCGCCGACCACCGATCCCTCGACGAGCACCAGCGCCGTCACCGCGCCGGCGTGGCCCCGCAGCCAGCGGACGAGGGTGCCGGCGACCGGGTCCCAGGCGCCGATGGCGCCGTCCTGGCCTCCGGAGTAGAGCCGCCCGCCGTCGGCACTGAAGCAGACCGCGCGCACCGGCCCCCGGTGGCCCTGCAGAACCTGCTCGCACCGCCCCTGCTCGAGGTTCCACAGCCGCAGCGTGCCGTCGGCGCTGGCGGTGGCGATCTGCCCCCCCGCCGGGTGCCACGCGAGCGCGCTGACGAAGGCCTCGTGGCCCGCGAGCGTCCGCTCGCACTCGCCGCTGTCCGGGTTCCACAACCGCAGGCAGCGGTCCGAGCCGCCGCTCGCGACCGACCCGCCGTCGGTCGAGGCGCCGACGCAGACCGCGACGCCGGGGTGCGGCCTCAGGCTGCGCAGCAGCACTCCGGTTTCGAGGTCGAACAGCGACAGGGGCCCGTTCTCGAGGCAGGCCACGATCGTGTTGCCGAGGGGGGTCATCGATCGGCCGGTCCGCGCCGGACCGCCGACCGCAAACCGCAGCCCCGGCCTGGGATCCTCGCCGTTCCAGACCACCACGCTCCCGTCGGCGCCGCGCACCACCACCCGGCCGTCGCCGATCGGCAGCACGCCGTGCACCGGGGACTGCAGGGTCAAGGCGCGGTCCACCACGTGCCCCGGCAGGCGTCCCGCCGACGCCGAACGGAGGTCCTGCGGCACCGAGGCGTCGAGCCCGCGGGCGCGTTCGAGGATGTTCTTCGACACCTCCGGCTCGCCGGTCCGGGCACAGGCCTCCGCGAGCCCGATCACCGCCGTGAGATCGGACGGGCCATCGCGAACCGCCTCGTGCAGCAGCTCGCGCGCCTCCGCCGCCGCCGACGCGTCGGCCTCCGTCCGCGCCCTCGCCAGCAGCGCGAGGCCGAGCTCTCTCCGCACCGCCGGCGGATCGGCGGACGCCTCCCTGAGCCCGCGCAGGAGCTCCTCGGCGCCCCGCGGACGATCGACCAGCAGCCGCATCCGGGCCCTCAGGAGGGCGGCGCGCTCGGGATCGGCCCCGCGCTCCGCGCCGGTGAGGCGGCGCTCGAGCTCGGCGTCGGTGAGCCCCTCGTCCCGCCACTCGAGGAGGGCCCGGTTGAAGGTCGCCTCGAGGTGGCCGGGGTGGACCTCGAGCGCCTCCCGGAGGGCCGCGGCGGCGCGCTCCCCGAGGTCGAGGGTCGCGAACGAGACCCCGCGGTTGTTGAGGGAGTCGGCGAGGAGCTGCGTGCTCTGCGGCGCCGGCCGGGGGTAGGCCGTCCCCGTCGCCTCGGCGTAGACCTCGGCCAACCACTCGCGCAGCAGCGCGAAGGACTGCGGACGCAGTGAGGCCTTGCGCGCCACGCACGACCGGATCACGGCCCCGAGCCGCGGCGGCAGTCCGGGCGCGAGCTCGCAGGGATCCGGAGGCTCGCTGCGGAGGTGCAGGCGCATCCACGCGCCGAGGTTCTGCTCGCGGGTCTGCGACGCGCTGTCGGTCTCGAGCTCGAAGGGCCGGCGGCCGCAGAAGATCTCGTACAGCATGCACCCGAAGGCGTAGACGTCGGAGGCGACGGTGCCGCGCTGCGACTGCCGCCACAGCTCCGGCGCCATGTAGGGCGGCGTCCCCACCAGCCCGCCGGCGATGGTGACGGTCTGCCAGGAGATGCTGCCGACGGTGTCCTCGCGGCGGCCGGTGTGGGGCAGGGCCCACTCCGCCGCCGGGTCCGCGCCCTCCCCGGCCTCGGCATCCGCGGTCGCCTCGGCCCGCACGAGCCCGAAGTCGGTGACCCGGGCGACCCCGCCGGTGGTCAGCAGCACGTTGGCCGGCTTGATGTCGCGGTGCACCACGCCGCGGCGCTCGACGCCCCGGTCGTCCCTCCAGATGAAGCTGTGGGTGTAGTCGAGGCCGCTCGCGACCTGGATCGCGATGTCGAGCCTGGCTTCGAAGCTCGGCGGGTCCGACCGGCGCAGAAACTGCGCGAGGTCGCCGCCGTCGACGTACTCGACGAACAGCCGCGGCAGGCCCTCGATCTCCTGCAGGTAGTGGGCGCAGCAGATGTTGGGGTGGATGCCGAGGGCGATCCACGACTCCGCCTCGCGCTGGAACCGGGCGCGTCCGTCCGCCGTCGCCAGCACCGACGGCAGCGGGGTCTTCACCGCCACCATGCGCCGCAGCTCGCGGTCGAAGGCGATGGACACCACCGCCATCCCGCCGCGCGCCGCGGCCTGGATCTCGTAGCGGCCCGCGACCACCGTTCCGGGCGTCCAGCCGCGGCCGCTGTCCGGGATCGCGATCGTGGCCTCGCTGGGCCGTGCGGTGCGCGGCGCCTCCGCCTCCGGCTCGGGGCGGGCGGGCGGCGGCGCTTCGGCGGCGGCCCTAGCCCGCCAGCCGAGCGCCTTGGCGTTGGCGGGTTCCAGCGCGAGGCAGCTCTCGAAGGCCTCCACCGCCTCCTGGAAGCGCCCGAGGCGCACCAGGCAGTAGCCGAGGTTCAGCCAGGCGCTCGCCTGCTCGGGGAACCGGCGGCACCAGAGGTCGAGCAGCGGCAGCGCCTCGGCCCAGCGCTCCTCCCGCAGCGCGCCCGCGATACGCTGTCGGAGTTCCTCGGCATCGTCGTTCATGTTCTCCCCAGATTACCGCGAAGCGGCTGGTATTCTGAGCCCGATCGCACAGGGGGCGGCCATGCGCATCGACCTCAGGCGGCGTCACATCTCAATCGGCGGATCGCGGATCGCGCACCAACGGACGCGGGACGGCGTCGTGCAGCTGTGGTCGGACGACGATCTCGGCCTCGCGCGCGGCCTCGGGCTGGCCCACGCCCACGACCGGCTGGTGCAGATGGAGATGGTGCGGCTGGTCGGCCAGGGGCGCCTCTGCGAGTGTCTGGCAAGCCGCGACGAGACCCTGGCGATCGACATCTTCATGCGCGACCTCGGGCTGCGGCGTGCGGCCGAGGCCGAGTGCCGCGAGCTGAGCCCGGCCGCCCGCGCCCTCGGCGACGCCTATGCGGAGGGCGTCAACCACGTCCTCGAGACCGCGCGCCGGCCCCTCGAGCTGCTGCTCGTCCGCCACCGACCGCAGCCGTGGACGGTCGCGGACACCCTGCTCACCGTCAAGCTCATGTCCTACGTCGGCCTCGCCCAGTCGCAGCAGGACATGGAGCTCCTTCTGATCGAAGCGGTGCGCGGGGGGGTGCCGGTGCAGCCGCTGAAGCGGCTGTGCGCACCGCACCTCGACGGCCTCGACGAGGGAATCGCGGCCCTGATCCGCGAGCTGCGCTACGCGCGCCCGCTGGCGGCGGACGCCGTCCGCTTCCTCGGCGCGGCCCCGACCCTGATGGCGAGCAACAACTGGGCCGTCGCCGGCCGGCGCAGCGCCTCGGGCAACGCACTGCAGTGCAACGACCCCCACCTCGAGTGCAACCGCCTGCCGGCCATCTGGTACGAGACCGCCATGCACACCGCCGACGACTACCGCATCGGCGCCACCATGCCCGGGGTGCCGGGCCTGGTGATGGGCCGCACGAAGCACCTCAGCTGCGGCTTCACCTACGGCTTCATGGACATGGTGGACTACTTCATCGAGGACTGCCGCGGCGGCGGCTGCCGGCGCGGCGACTCCTACCAAAAGCTCGAGGTCCGCAGCGAGCGCATCCTGCGCAAGGGCGGCGAGCCGGTCACGATCACCATCCGCGAGAACGAGCTCGGAGTCCTCGAGGCCGACCCGCTCGAGGCCGCGCTCGAGGACGGGCTCTACCTGACCCGCGCGTGGTCCGGGCAGCGCCGCGGCGCCGCCGCCTCGCTCGACGCCCTCGCGCGCCTGCCGGAAGCGCGCACCGTCGCCGAAGCGCAGGCGGTGCTGCGCGAGGTGGCCATCTCCTGCAACTGGGTGCTCGCCGACCGCGACGGCGCCATCGGCTACCAGCAGTCCGGCCTGCTGCCGGACCGCCGGCACTCCGGCCTCCATCCGGTGCCGGCGTGGGACGAGGCCCTGCACTGGCGCGGCTTCGTCGCGCCCGAGCTGCTGCACAGCGTGCTCGATCCGCCCGAGGGCTTCATCGCCACCGCCAACCAGGACCTCAACCCGCCCGCCGGGCCCCTGGTCATCAACCTGCCCATGGGCTCCTACCGGGCGGACCGCATCTCCCAGCTGCTCGCCGCCTGCGAGAGCTGCACCCTCGAGGACATGGAAACGATCCAGAACGACCTCTACTCGCTCCAGGCCGAGCGCTTCATGGAGCTCTTCCGGCCCCTGCTCCCGGACACCTTCGCCGGCCGACTGCTCGGCCGCTGGGACTGCCGCTACGACACCGCGTCGCGCGGCGCGACCCTGTTCGAGACCATCTACCACGCGCTGCTTGGCGAGGTCTTCGGCGCCGGGCTGTTCGGCGAGGCGGCGTGGGATGCGCTGCGGGACTCGACCGCGATCGTCGCCGACTACTACCACCTCTTCGACGACGCCCTGCTCGGCGGCGACCCCCGTTGGTTCGGCGACGAAGGCCGCGAGAAGCTGCTGGCGAGGGTGCTCGCCGAGCACCTCACCGAGGTCGAGCTCGAGGCCATCCTCCCGTGGGGCCGGCGGCAGCAGATCCTGATGAAGAACATCTTCTTCGACGGCGCCCTGCCGCGCTGGCTGGGCTTCGACCGCGGCCCCTACGCGCTGCCGGGCAACCGGGCCACCGTCGTCCAGGGCGGCGTTTTCAGCTCCCACGGCCGCGAGACCACCTTCACCCCGTCCTGGCGCTTCATCACCGACCTCGGCGAGGACCGCGCCCGCACCGCCCTCGCCGGAGGCCCCTCCGGGCGGCGCTTCTCGCGCTGGTACGCGACCGACGTCGAGCGCTGGCAAAACGGCGAGTACAAGACGCTGACGGCGGATGAGTCTTCAATTCTCAATTCTTAATTCTAAATTTTGAATTCCCGCCCTACCTCCCAAAGCACTGCGGGGGTGGGTGGTAATTAAAAATTAAGAATTAAGAATTCAAAATCAATTGATGAGCTCGGCAGCGCCTGAGGTGGCCCGTCGCGAAGCCGGTGGTGAAGGGGTGCTGCCCCCGTTGCGGGTCTTGGTGTCGAACTCGTACTCGCACCAGCCGCCGCCCAACAGCTTCTTGAGGCCTTCGCGGGCCGCGGTTCCCGGCGCCACGGTCAGGGCGGGAGGGGGCACGAGACGGGCGCGAAACTGCCCCCGCCGGAGGAGCTCGAAGCGCACCGGCATGTCGCCGGGGTGCTCGAGCAGGTACTCGCGCACGGCCTCGAGCCGCGCCTCGTCGACCTCGTCGAGGTCGAGCACCACCTTGAGCGCCGCCGCGCGCCGCGAGTCGATGCCCTCGAGGGCGACGATCTCGTCCGCCATGAGCTCGACGTGCTCGCCCTCGCCCTTCATGGTCGCCACGACGAGCACCGGCACGCCGTCCTCGAGCAGGCGCTCGTGGGCCTCGTAGACGTCGGGAAAGGCGACCACCCGGACCGCGCCGTCGGCGTCCTCGAGCCGGAAGACCGCCAGCCGGCGGCCGTGGTTCCGGCCCTCCTTCTTGATCGCCATCGCCTTGAGGCCGGTCACCAGCCCGCCGATGGTGACGTGCTCGGTACCCGAGGCGAAGCGCTCCGGGAGCTCCGCCACGCTGCAGTCGGCGTAGCGCTCGAGCTGCTCGGCGAACTCCTGCAGCGGGTGGCCGCTGAGGTAGAACCCGAGCACCTCGCGCTCCCAGGCCTGGCGCTCCGAGCGCTCGGCGTGGGGCGCCGCCCGCCGCAGCTCGTCCTCGAGGCTCTCGGACGGCATATCGTCGAACAGGAAGCCCTGCCCGAGCTCGCGCTGCTCGCGCTCGCGGGCGCTCATCTCGAGCAGCCGGTCGAGGTTGTCGAGAATGCCCTTGCGGGTGATGCCGAAGGCGTCGAAGCAGCCGGCCTTGGCCAGGCACTCCAGCGCCTTCTGGTTGACCGAGCGCGCCGGCAGGCAGCGCAGGCAGTGGGCGAGCGAGGTGAAGCCGCCTTCGCGCTCGCGGGCGGCGATCATCGGTTCGACCGCGGACAGGCCCACGCCCTTGATGGCGACGAGACCGAAGCGGATGCCCTCCGCCTCGACGGTGAAGACCGGCATCGAGGTGTTGATGTCGGGCGGCAGGATCCGGAGGCCCATCTGGCGGCACCGCACCAGGTACTGGCTGAGCTTGTCGGTGTTGGCCACCTCCGAGGTCAGCATGGCGGCCATGAAGTGGGCCGTGTGGTGGGTCTTGAGGTAGGCCGTGAGGTAGGCGACGTGGGCGTAGGCCACCGAGTGCGACTTGTTGAAGCCGTACTTGGCGAAGGGCACGATCTGGTTCCACAGCT
>CAZMED010000054.1:0-16145 GCA_964565045.1 uncultured Thermoanaerobaculia bacterium | reverse complement strand
CCGGCCCGCCGCTGCGCGGCTCCGGCGTCAAGTGGGACATCCGCAAGGTCTTCCCGTACGACCGTTACGACGAGATCGACTTCGAGATCCCGATCGGCACCAAGGGCGACACCTACGACCGCTACCTGGTGCGGATGGAGGAGATGCGGCAGTCGGTCCGGATCCTCCGCCAGTGCCTCGACAGACTGCCGGAAGGTCCGTCGATGGCGCGCGTCCCGAAGATCCTGCGCTCGAAGGAGGGCATGGTCTACGGCGCGGTGGAGGCCCCGAAAGGAGAGCTCGGCTACTTCATCGTCGCCACCGAGAAGGGCACCGCACCCTACCGCTGCCACGTGCGTCCGCCGTCCTTCATCAACCTGCAGATGCTGCCCGCCATGGTGGAGGGCCACCTGGTGGCCGACCTGATGGCGGTCATCGGCACGTTGGACATCGTGCTCGGGGAGATCGACCGATGACGGTGGAAATTAGGAATGAGGAATTCGGAATGAGGAATGACGGCACGGCATCGCGCTCGTCACTCGGCCCTGAATTCCTAATTCCTAATTCCTACTTCCTAATTCAAGACGCGGGGAGTCGTTCATGACCGACCCTCTGATGCTCTACTTCGGGATGCCCCTGATCAAGGGCGTCGTGATTCTCGGCGTGCTGCTGCTGACGGTCGCCTACCTGACGTTCGCCGAGCGCAAGTTCCTCGCCTACATGCAGGTCCGCCTCGGCCCCAACCGGGTCGGCCCGAAGGGCTGGCTGCAGCCCATCGCCGACGGGCTCAAGCTGTTCGTCAAGGAGGACCTGATTCCGGGGCGCGCCGAGCGCTTCGTCTTCATGCTCGCGCCGATCCTGATCTTCGCGCCGGCCATCCTGGTGTGGGCGGTGATCCCGTGGGGCGAGCCGTTCACCGTCGCCGGGGTCGAGGTCACACCGTTCCTGGCCGACATCAACATCGCGGTCCTCTTCGTGCTCGCGGTGTCCTCGATCGGCGTCTACGGGATCATCCTCGGCGGCTGGGCCTCCAACAACAAGTTCTCGCTCATGGGCGGCCTGCGCTCCGGCGCGCAGATGGTCTCCTACGAGGTGCCGATGGTCCTCGCAGTGGTGTCGGTGCTCCTGATGGCGGGCACCCTGTCGCTGGTCGGGGTCGTCGAGGCGCAGCGCGAGGCCGGGCTGTGGTACATCTTCCCGGGCATCCTCGCCTTCGGCATCTACTTCGTGTGCGGGGTCGCGGAGACCAACCGCAACCCCTTCGACCTGCCCGAGGCGGAGGCCGAGCTGGTCGCCGGCTTCCACACCGAGTACTCGGGGATGAAGTTCGCCTTCTTCTACCTCGCCGAGTACGCCAACATGCTGGTGGTGTCGTCGCTGGCGGTGATCTTCTTCTTCGGCGGCTGGCTGCGGCCCTTCCCGAACGTCGAGCTGCTCGGCTTTCTCGACGTGATCCCGCCGTTCTTCTGGTACGCCGCCAAGGTGCTGGCCTTCATCTTCCTCTACATCTGGTTCCGTGGGACCTTCCCGCGCTATCGCTTCGACCAGCTGATGCAGATCGGCTGGAAGTGGCTGCTCCCCCTGTCGCTCGCCAACGTCATGTTGGTGGCGCTGGGCGTCCTCCTCCTGAAGGGATGAGCTCATGAGTGTTGGCGACTTCGTTCGACGCCTGATTCCCACCGACCTCTTCGGTGGCATGGCGGTGACCGGCGGCTACCTCTTCCGCAGGAAGGAGACCGTCCAGTACCCCGAGAAGCGGCTCGAGCCGCCGCAGCGCTTCCGCGGCCTGTTCGGCTACGACCTCGAGCGTTGCATCGACTGCCACCTGTGCGCCAAGGCCTGCCCGATCGACATCATCTTCATCACCGACCACACCGAGGTGGAGGAGATCGACGGCAAGAAGAAAAAGAAGAAGATCATCGACCGCTACGACATCGACGTCAAACGCTGCATGTTCTGCGGTCTCTGCGAAGAGGCCTGCCCGACCGAGCCCAAGGCGATCTGGCTCACCACCCTGAGCTACGAAGGCTCGGTGTACGAGCGCAACGAGCGCCTCTACTACACCAAGGAGCGGCTTGCCGGCTGGGAGGGCATGATCGGTTTCCCGGGGGTGGTGCTGCCCAAGGACGGCCAGAACCCGGCAGCGCCCAAGACCAAGGTCGCCGCCCCGTCGACCGAAAGCTAGCGCGGGGGAGAAGGAGCGGAGTGATGGATTTCCTGGTCGCGAACTTCGAGGCCATCGTCTTTTTCGCGGTCGCCGCGCTCGCGGTGGCGGGGGCAGTCGGCGTCATCGCGCTGAAGAGCCCGGTCCACTCCGCCCTCGCCCTGCTCGAGACCTTCATCATGGTGGCGGTGCTCTTCGTGCTGCGCCACGCCGAGTTCCTGGCCGCGGTGCAGGTGCTGGTCTACGCCGGCGGCATCCTGGTCCTGTACCTGTTCGTGATCATGCTGGTGCGGGTCAAGAACCTGCGGCTCGAGGACGCCTACCTGTCCGGGCTCGCGCCGCTGGCGGTGCTCGGCGGCGTGGTCATCGGCTGCATGATCGCGGTCGGCATCCTGCTCGGGACGATGGCGACCGGCGACGGCGGCGCCGCCGCGATGCAGGCCGTCGACGGCGAGGCCGTCGGCAACACCGAGGCGGTCGGCTGGCTCCTCTACACGACCTACCTGGTGCCCTTCGAGATCGTGTCGGTGGTGCTGCTGGTGGCCATGATCGGGGCCATCATCTTCGGACGCCGCGACGAGGCCCTGAGCGGGCCGGACGAGGAGGTGCGGTTGTGATCTCCGCCGAGCCCTACGTCGCGCTGTCGCTGATCCTCTTCTGCCTGGGACTCGTCGGCGTCATGGTGCGCCGCAACTTCATCACGGTGCTGATGTCGCTGGAGCTGATGTTCAACGCCGTCAACCTCAACCTGATCGCCTTCTCCTTCCGGCTCGGCGACCTCGCCGGCCAGGTGCTGGCGATCTTCGTGATCACCATCGCCGCCGCCGAGGCGGCCATCGGCCTCGGACTGATCATCGCCCTCGTGCGCCTCAAGGACACCATCGCCCTCGACGAGGCCGATGTGATGCGGAGCTGACGGGATGACTCTCTACGACCTGATCTGGCTCGTGCCCGTGTTCCCGCTGATCGGAGCGGCCTTCAACGGGCTCGTCTCCAACCGGCTCGGCCTCTCCAAGACCGTGACCCACACCGTGGCCCTGCTCGGCTCGGGCGCCGCCTGGCTGTGGGGGTGGGCGGCGGTCGTGCAGTGGATCCTCCGCGAGGACATCCAGCAGCCCTACGTGGTCACGGCCTTCACCTGGATCTCGGGGGGCGAGCTGACGATCATCGGCGGCCGCACGGTGCCGCTCGACATCGCGGCCTCCTTCCAGCTCGACGCGCTGTCGGCGGTGATGGTCGGTTTCGTGACCTTCGTCGGCTTCCTCATCCACCTCTACTCGGTGGGCTACATGCACTCCGAGTCCGACCGCGCCTACGCGCGCTACTTCTCCTACCTCAACCTCTTCATGTTCGCGATGCTGACCCTGGTCACCGGCTCCAACCTGCCGGTGCTCTTCGTCGGCTGGGAGGGCGTCGGCCTCTGCTCCTACCTCCTCATCGGTTTCTACTTCGAGAAGGACTGGTGCGCCGCGGCCGGCATGAAGGCCTTCATCGTCAACCGCATCGGCGACTTCGGCTTCCTGCTCGCGATCTTCTTCGCGTTCGCCTACTTCGGCACCCTCGAGTTCTCGGGCCTGCACCAGGCGATGGCGGCCGACCACCACGGCCAGTTCGCCCTCGCCGCCACCATCATCGGCGTGCTGCTCTTCGTCGGCGCGATGGGCAAGTCGGCGCAGCTGCCTCTGTATGTCTGGCTGCCCGACGCGATGGCCGGCCCGACCCCGGTGTCGGCCCTGATCCACGCCGCGACCATGGTCACCGCCGGCGTCTACATGGTGGCGCGCTGCAACTTCTTCTACCAGATGAGCGGAACCGCGATGCTGATGGTGGCGGTGGTGGGCGGCGTGACGGCGGTGTTCTCGGCCACCATCGGCCTCGCGCAGAACGACATCAAGAAGGTGCTCGCCTACTCGACGGTGTCGCAGCTCGGCTACATGTTCCTCGCCGCCGGCGTCGGCGCCTACATCGCAGCCATCTTCCACGTGGTCACCCACGCCTTCTTCAAGGCCTGCCTCTTCCTCGGCTCGGGCTCGGTGATCCACGCCTGCGGCGGCGAGCAGGACATGCGCAAGATGGGCGGGCTCCGAAAGTACATGCCGAAGACCTACTGGACCTTCCTCGCGGCGACGGTGGCGATCGCCGGCATCCCGCCGCTCGCCGGCTTCGTGTCCAAGGACCTGATCCTGGCCAAGGCCTTCGAGGCCGGGCTGACGGACCTCAACGGCCACGGCACCGTCTACTTCCTGCTCTGGGGCCTCGGTCTGGGCGGCGCCGCCCTGACCGCCTTCTACATGTTCCGTCTCGTCTACATGACCTTCCACGGGTCGTTCCGCGGCGGCGAGGAGGCGGAGCACCACCTCCACGAGTCGCCCTGGACCATGACCCTGCCGCTGCAGGTGCTGGCGGTGCTGTCGATCGTCGGCGGCCTCCTGATCGGCTTCCCGGGCCAGCTCTTCCACCTCGAGGGGTGGAGCCTCATCGACCGATTCATGGCGCCGGTGGTGCTGTCCCACGGCGAGCACGGGCACCACGCGGTGAGCTTCGGCCTCGAGTGGGGCCTGGTGCTGCTGTCGGTGGCGGTCGCGGTCGCGGGCATCCTGGTGGCGCGCAGCTTCTACAAGCTCGACCCGGGGTTCGCACGGCCGCGGGCGATCGCCGAGCGCTTCCCCTTCGCCTACAAGCTGCTCCTCAACAAGTACTGGGTGGACGAGCTCTACGGCGCCACCTTCATCGCCGGCACGATCAAGCTGTCGCGCCTCCTGTGGGAGATCGACGCCCGGGTGGTGGACGGTGCGGTCAACGGCACCGCGCACACCACCGTCGGCTCGTCCTTCCTGTCGGGCGTCTTCGACCTCAAGGTCGTGGACGGTGCGGTGAACCTGGTGGCCGCGGTCTACGACGACGCGAGCCGCTCGTTCCGGCGCCTGCAGGTCGGCTTCGCCCAGGGCTACGCGATGGTGATGGTCTTCGGAGCGGCGGTGCTGCTCGGCGTGTTCTACCTCATCAAACTGTGAACTAGGGGACGACGATGGACTTTCAATACGGCTGGCTTCTCAACCTGATCTGCTACCTGCCGCTGGCGGGCGCCCTCGCGATGATGTTCTTCATCAACAAGGAGAACTCCTCCGCGCTGAAGGCCTTCGCGACGGTGGTGGCGGGCCTCGACTTCGTGATCTCCATCCCCCTGTGGTTCCTCTACAAACCGGGCGGGGCGGAGTTCCAGTTCGCGACCGTCAAAGAGTGGATCCCCTCGGTGGGGGTGCAGTACATCTTCGGCGTCGACGGCTTCGCGGTGCTGCTGATCCTGCTCACGACCCTGCTCGGCTTCATCGCCGTCTACTGCTCCTTCACCGCGATCACCACGCGCCAGAAGGAGTACTACATCTTCCTGCTGCTGCTGCAGACCGGCATGCTGGGCGTCTTCTGCTCGCTCGACTTCATCCTCTTCTACGTCTTCTGGGAGGTCATGCTGGTTCCGATGTACTTCCTGATCGGGGTCTGGGGCGGGCCGCGCCGGCTCTACGCGGCGATCAAGTTCTTCCTCTACACCCTGGTCGGCTCGGTGCTGATGCTGGTCGGCATCCTCGCCCTCTACTTCTACAACGCCGGCGGCCTCGCCGCCATCGGCCTCGAAGGGCTCGGCAACCCGGCCACCTTCTCGGTGACCCACCTCTACTCGATCGCACCGCAGATCCCGCCCGGGCTCCAGTTCTGGGTGTTCCTCGCCTTCTTCGTCGGCTTCGCCATCAAGGTGCCGATGTTCCCGTTCCACACCTGGCTGCCGGACGCGCACGTCGAGGCGCCGACCGCCGGCTCCGTGATCCTGGCCGCCGTCCTCCTCAAGATGGGGACCTACGGCTTCGTCCGTTTCTCGCTGCCGATCCTGCCCGATGCCACGGTCAAGGCGGTGGGCTGGGTGGGGGTGCTGGCGATCATCGCCATCGTCTACGGTGCGCTGGTGGCGATGGCGCAGAAGGACATGAAGAAGCTGGTCGCCTACTCGTCGGTGTCGCACATGGGTTTCGTCATGCTGGGCATGTTCGCCCTCAACCAGGCCGGCCTGCGCGGCTCGATCCTGCAGATGCTCAACCACGGCATCTCGACCGGCGCCCTCTTCCTGCTCGTCGGCATCGTGTACGAGCGCCGCCACAACCGGATGATCGCCGAGTACGGCGGGCTCGCGAAGGTGATGCCGCTGTACGCCACCTACTTCATGATCATGACGATGTCGTCGATCGGCCTGCCGACGTTGAACGGCTTCATCGGCGAGTTCACGATCCTGATCGGCGCCTTCCACCACTCCTGGGTGTGGGCCCTGTTCGGCGCCTCCGGAATCGTGCTCGGCGCCGCCTACATGCTGTGGCTCTACCAGCGGGTCTTTTTCGGCGAGATCACGAACGACAAGAACAAGGAGCTGCCCGACCTCAACCGCCGCGAGCAGTGGACCCTGATCCCGCTCGTCATCGTCGCCTTCTGGATCGGGCTCTACCCCAAGCCCTTCTTCGACCGCATGGCGCCGACCGTGGATCGCGTCCTCGAGCGGGTGGAGGCGGCCGTTCCCGGCTTCGACTCCGGTTCGGCCTACGTGTCCGCCATCGCCGCAGTGCCCGACGAGCACGAAGCGGCCGAGGCGGCGACCGGGGAGCACGGGGAGTAGGTCATGACCATGACCCTCGACCAGTTCGTGCCGTTCGCTCCCGAGATCTTCCTCTCGGTGGCGGGTTTCGCGGTGCTGCTCGCCGGCGTCCCGCTCGGCCGCCGGGGCGTGCGCCCGCTGGCGCTGGCGGGCCTCGCCGCGATGGCGGTCGCCGGGGCCCTCGTGTGGCTGTTTGCGCGGCCGCTCGGCGGGCCGCTGCTGATCCTCGGCGACATGCTGGTGGTGGACGACCTGGCGGTCTTCTTCAAGCTGCTGGTGCTCGCCGCCGGGGCGGTGGCGCTGCTGATGGCGCCCGGGTTCCTCGAGCGTTCGGGATACGGCGGCGGCGAGTACGTGTCGCTGGTCCTCTTCGCCACGGTCGGCATGTTCGTGATGGCTTCGGGCGCCAACCTGGTGTCCCTCTACGTCGGGCTCGAGCTGATGGCCCTCTCGGTGTACGTGCTGGTGGGCTACTTCAAGCTCGAGATCAAGTCCAACGAGGCGGCGGTCAAGTACTTCGTGCTCGGCGCCGCGTCCTCGGCGGTGCTGCTGTACGGCTTCTCACTGATCTACGGCGCCCTCGGCACCCTCGACCTGGCGGCCATCCGCACCTCGCTGGTGGCGGTGCCCACGGCCAACCCCATGCTGATGCTGGGCATGGTCCTGGTCGGCTTCGGGATGCTGTTCAAGGTCGCCGCGGTGCCCTTCCACGTGTGGACGCCCGACGCCTACGAGGGCGCGCCGACGCCGGTGACCGCCTTCATCTCGGTGGCGCCGAAGGCGGCGGCTTTCGCTATGTTCATCCGCCTGTACATCGGCGCCTTCGAGCCCGGGGTCGAGCACTGGCGGGCGGTGCTGTGGGTGGCGGCGGCGGCGACCATGATCTTCGGCAACATCGCCGCGCTGACCCAGGACAACGTCAAGCGCATGCTCGCCTACTCCTCCATCGCGCACGGCGGCTACGCCCTGATGGGTTTGGTCGCAGCCACCGCGATGGGGAGCTGGGCGCTCCTGCTCTACATGCTGGTCTACGCCTTCATGAACCTCGGCGCGTTCGGCTTCGTGATCCTGCTCGAGTCCAAGGGTTATGCGGGCGAGGTGATCGGCGACTATGCCGGCCTCGCGCGGCGCCATCCCAGCGCCGCCCTCGGGATGCTGATCTTCATGCTGGCGCTGGCCGGCATTCCGCCGACCGCCGGCTTCATGGGCAAGCTCTACCTGTTCGCGGCGGCCGTGGAGGCCGGCTACGTCCTGCTGACCGTTATCGCGGTGATCATGTCGGCGGTCAGCCTCTACTACTACTTCCGGATCGTCGTCCAGATGTACCTGCGCGAAGGCGATGAGAGCGACGCGGCGCCGGCCGAGCTGCTGCGCGACCGTTGGACCGAGCTGATGATCGGGGTCTGCGTGGCCGTCACCCTGGTGGTCGGGATCTACCCGGCGCCGGTGGTGGGCTGGGCGAAGAGCGCCGCGGGTGCGCTCGGCATGATCTGAGACCATGTCGGATCGGATGGCCGGCACGGGGAAGGACGGAGATGACAGCGCGGTCGGGCAGGGAGCTCCGCAGGGCGCGCATCTGGCTCGACGTGTCGATCATCGGCATCCAGTTCCCGGTGGCCATCGCTCTCGGCTACTTCTTCGGCCGTTTCCTCGACCGTTCGCTGGAGACCCACCCCTGGCTGACCCTGGTCTTCACCCTGTTCGGGGTCGCCGCCGGCTTTCTCAACCTCTTCCGTATCACCGCCCAGGCCGGGCGCGCGGAGGAGCGGCTCGACCGGCTCGAAGAGGCCGAGAATGCGTTGAAAAATGGCGAGCCCAAAGGACCATGAAAGCGACGGATTCTCGACCGCGAGGGTGCTGCGAACGGCGGCCGTTCTCGTCGTCGTTGGCGCGCTGGTGGAACTTGTGCTTTTTCGCACATGGATGGGCGCAATGAGCTTGACCGCGGCCGGGCTGGTGGCTATGATCAACTTCCGTTGGCTGGAGGTGATCGTGCACCGGCTGGTTCAGCCCGGCAAGCCACGATTGGATCGCTGGACTGTCCTGCGGATTTTCGGTCGCCTGTCGCTTCTGGCCGGCATCTTCGCGGCGCTCCTCGTGGTGCCGCGGGTCGATCCGGTGGCGGTTGCGGTTGGGTTCTCAACGCTGGTGGTCGCGCTCGTGATCGAAGGCCTCCGCCAGCCGCGAGTCGGAGGAGGTTGATTTGGAGCACGAAGTCTCAGTCCTCTACCATCCCATAAACAAGCTCTTGATCGCCTTGTTCGGAGAGTCCAGCACCCGCTTCCAGGAACTGATGGGCCTGCACGAGGCCGGCTACTGGCTGCCCGACCACGTGGTCATGTCGATGCTCGTGGTGGTGCTGGTGGCGGCGGTGTTCATTCCCGTCAGCCGCCGCCTGTCGGTGGAGTCCCCGGGCAAGCTGCAGCAGATCATCGAGCTGCTGATCACCGGTCTCGAGGATCTCATCGAGGACGTGGTCGGCCACGGCTTCGGCAAGCGCTTCCTGCCCTTCATCATGGGCCTCGCGGTGTTCATCTTCGTCGGCAACATCTTCGGGCTGTTCTACTTCGTGCAGCCGCCCACCGCCAACCCGAACACCACCTTCGCGTTGTCGATCACCGCCTTCCTGTTCTACAACATCGTCGGCATCAAGGACAACGGGCTCTTCAAGTACCTCAAGCACTTCGCCGGCCCGCTGCCCCTGCTGGCGCCGCTGATGGTGCCGATCGAGATCATCTCCCACCTGGCGCGGATCCTGTCACTGGCGCTGCGGCTCTTCGGCAACATCTTCGGCGAGCACACCGCCAAGAGCATCTTCTTCGTCATGTTCCCGTTCGTCGTCCCGTGGCCGATGATGGGTCTGGGCATCTTCGGATCCCTGCTCCAGGCCTTCATCTTCATCATGCTGACGATGGCGTACCTCCAGGGCGCCGTCGGAGCGGAAGAGCACTGAGACCGTGGAACCGAGAAAAATCGCTTGAGGAGGCAACAGGTATGAATCGACGTCTAGCAGTTCTGGCAGTTGTCCTCGTGACCCTCGCCATCGCCTCGCCGGCGCTGGCCCAGGAGCACGGTGCGGCGGATACCGGGAAGAACATCTTCCAGTACCTCGGAGCGGCCTTCGCCATCGGCGTCGCGGCCGCCTTCGGGTCGCTGGGCCAGGGCAAGGGCCTCGCCGCGTCGGTCGAGGCCATCGGCCGCAACCCGGGTGCCGTGGGCCCGATCCGCATCACCATGATCATCGGCCTGGCGCTCATCGAGTCGCTGGTCATCTACGCGCTCATCATCTCCTTCCTGATCCTCGCCTGATCGCCCGTCGAGCAGTGCACATGGGGGCCTTCGGGCCCCCTTTTTTTCGCCACCGGGCGACGCCTCCAGCTGTTTCTTTATCGCAACAATGTTTTATTGCTGCTCGTGTGCTCAAATGGGCTTGACAAGAATGTTTCAAGGATGTAGCATTTGCGGCAGGAGGTCGTATGACACAGCTCTCCGAGCCGAGAATGTGGGATTTCAGCACCGGACGGCTGCCCTACCGCGACCAGCTCTACAAGAGCGCGCTGCGAATGACGCGCTCGGTGGAGGACGCGGAGGACCTCATCCAGGAGACCTATCTCAAGGCTTTCAAGTACTACGAGCGCTTCGCCGAAGGTACCAACTTCAAGGCCTGGCTGTTCAAGATCATGAAGAACACCTTCATCAACTCCTACCGCAAGCGCAAGCTGCAGCCGCCCAAGGTCGACTTCGACGAGGTGCAGGAGGGGCTCGAGGAAACCCTGCTCGACCAGGCCCACGCCTCCCTCGCCGATCCCGAGAGCTGGCTGATGTCGGTGGAGATGGACGCCGAAGTCCGGGAAGCCCTGCTGAGCCTTCCCCACGACTACAAGATGGTCGTCCTGCTCGCCGACCTCGAGGGCTTCGCCTACAAGGAGATCGCCGACATCCTCGCGGTGCCCGTCGGCACCGTCATGTCGCGGCTCTATCGCGGCCGCCGCATGCTCGAGCGGGCGCTCTTGAGCTTCGGGCGCCGTTACAACTACGTCAACACCCGGCCCGAGAAGCTTCGCGACGTCAATATCGACCTCGACGAGTTCTTTGCAACCGGGACCGCGGCGCACTGACCCCCCTCCAGGGCTGCGGTCCACCCTCCTCCAGCCGGATCGGGATCCTCCTTCCCCCGATCCGGCACTTTTTTGTGTATCGCGGCGAGAATTCACGAATGCGCCCCGTTTCCGTGCCCGTATCCGTGTCCGTGCCCGACTCATTTCGGAATGTCGGCGTCGATCGGGTTCTTGTGGGAAGGGGGCTTTCGGAAACGGAAACGGAAACGGAAACGGGCACGGGTAGGGAGATGAGATGAAGCAAGTTTGGATTCCTCGGATCGGTGAACCCGAGGTGTTGGAGCTGCGCGAGGCGCCGGACCCGGAGCCGGCGCAAGGCGAGGTCCGCATCCGGGTCGAGGCATCGGGCATCAACTTCGCCGACATCCTGGCGCGCATGGGCCTGTACCCGGACTCGCCGAAGCTTCCCGCGGTGGTGGGATACGAGGTGGCCGGGGTCGTCGACCGGCTCGGCGACGGCGTCGAAGGCGTGCGGGAGGGCGATCGCGTGCTCGCCACGACCCGCTTCGGCGGCTACTCGGACACGGTCTGCGTGCCGCAGCCGGCGGCCCTGCCGATCCCCGACACTCTCGACTCCCAGGCCGCCGCGGCGATCCCGGTGAATTACCTCACGGCGTGGCTGATGCTGGTCAGGCTCGGACACGTCCGGAAGGGCGAGGCGGTCCTCGTGCACGCCTGCGCCGGCGGCGTCGGTCTGGCGGCGGTCCAGATCTGCCGCCACTTCGGGGCCGAGGTCATCGGCACCGCCTCGGCGTCCAAGCACCAACGCCTGCGCGAGGCGGGCGTGTCGGCGTGCATCGACTACCGCACCCAGGATTTCCTGACCGAGGTCCGGCGACTGACCGGCGGTCGGGGGGTGAACATCGCCCTCGATGCCGTCGGCGGCGAGTCCTTCCGCCGAAGCTACCGCGCCCTGGCGCCCCTCGGCCGGCTGTTCATCTTCGGCGCCTCGAGCGTCGCACCGGGAACCAAGCGCAATATGTTCGCGGCGTTGACCCAGCTGTGGAAGATGCCGTCATTCAAGCCCATGCAGCTGATGAGCCACAACAAGGGCGTGTACGGAGTCAACCTCGGCCACCTCTGGAGCCGCGCCGATGAGCTGGCGGCGATGATGGGCGAGATCCTGGCCCTGGTCGCCGACGGCGCCTTCAAACCGGTGGTCGACCGTGCCTTCCCGCTCGCCGACGCCGCCGCCGCCCACCGCTACATCCAGGACCGCAAGAACTTCGGCAAGGTGGTTTTGACGCCTTGAGGCTCGAGGCTTGAGGCTCGAGGCTCGAGGCTCGGCTCGAGTCATGAGGCTTGCTGCGGACAGACTGGAGTTTGGAACCTATTGAAGTCCCAGGTCATAAGCCCCGCCTCCAGGTCCTGAGTCCCAAGCCTCAAGCCCCGAGCCCCAGGCCGGGTGGACGGGCGGGCGGCTCAGTACGGCATCGGCCGCGGCGGGCCGATGATCACCGGCGGCGGCCGGTAGTAGCCGCCCCAGCCGTGGCCCCAGCCGGGTCCGTAACCGCCGTATCCGACGCCGACGTACACCGTCGAGGTGCCGGTGGAGCCGTCGGACGAGCAGGCCGTCCAGGTGGCGGCGGCGAGCACGATCAGCAACGCGACGAGTATCCGTGTCGTGATTTTCATCGATTGGCCCCCTGGTGGCTGCCGATCTGGTAGAGGAAGAGCACCGCCCCGGAGGGGTCCCGAATCAGCGCCACCGCGCCCTGAGCCGGGTGCTCGGCGGCGTTGAAGACGACCTCGCCTCCGAGTCGCCTCACCTCGGCGAGGGCGGCTTGAAGGTCGGCGACCGCCACGTACGGCGCCCAGCCCGGTTCTACCGTCTCGAACTCCTCGGGAATCACCACCATGCCGGCGCGCGGCTCTCCGTCGGGCCCGATCACGCGGTAGCTCCGGCCACCGCGATCGAGCTCGTGGTTGTCGACGCCGAGAACCTCCGCGTAGAAGGCCGCGGCGTCCTCGACGTCGCTGGTCCACAGCTCGGCCCACACCCACGACCCCGGACCTCCGATACCCCCGAGGGGCTCGACTCCGGCCTCGACGAGCATCAGCGGGGCCTTCTGGCGGTCGGCGATCACGGCGAAGTGACCGTAGTTGCTGACCCGCTCGGCATGCTCGTAGATCGCGCCGCCGGTTTCGCGAGCCGCCTCCAGGGCGCGGTCAATGCTGTCCACCGCCAGGCCGACGAGCCAGAAGGACTCCTCGATCTCCTCCCTGGCGTTCTGCAGCGGGCTGATCCCTGCCACCGTGCGGCCCTTGTGGCGCACCGCGTAGCCGCCGTCGTCGGCGCGCTCCATGTCCCAGCCGAAGAGCTCCGCGTAAAAGGCGCTGGCCGCGGCCGCGTCATCGGAGACCAGGACGGCGCCGACGAAGCTGCCGGGTGCGGTGTTCGGCTGCTGGGCGGACACGGGGATTGCCAACGCGAGCAGCGCGACGACGGCGCCGGCTGCGGTCGGAGTTCGCAGACGCTGAAACAGCGGGTGTCTGAGCATGTCGATTCCTTTCGGCCTGCCGTTACGAAACGGTCTTGAGTCGGCTCGCGGCAGTGTAACAGGCTCGTCGCAGGCATCGAGGTGGTCGGGGTCAGGCATCGTCAGCTCTGGTCTGTTCCGATCCAGGGCGCCGACTGGCTGGGCGCCAGCAGGTGAGTCGGCGTCAGCAGCCCGCCGGAGATGATCAGCTTCACGCCCTCCTCGACGCTGATGTCGAGGGTTGTGAGGTCGGCCTGCTTGACCGCCACCAGGAAGCCCGAGGTGGGGTTCGGCGTCGTCGGCACGAAGACCAGGGCGGTCGCCTCCTCACCGAACGCGGTGGCGCCGCGGAAGTCCCGGGTCACGAAGCCCAGCGAGCGCACGTTCTGGTTGGGGAAGGGCAGCAGGACGACGCGGCGGAACTCGGCGGCGTCGTGCAGCTGGATGGCCTCGGTGATCTGCCGCGCGCCCTGGTAGATGGGGCTCAGCAGGGGCACGCCGGTGATGCGCTTCTCGAAGAAGGAGAGCAGGCGCGCGCCGATGACGTTGGTCGCGGCGATCCCCAGGAGGAGGAGGATGATGAGCGATACCACCAGGCCGACGCCGACCAGGGGCTGCCCGAAGAGGCGGTCGGAGATCGGCCGGAACCAGCGATCCATGAGGCCGAAGATGAAGCGCCCGAAGAAAATCGTGACGACCAGCGGGAAGGCGACCATGAAGCCGACCAGCAGCCGGTTGCGGATCCAGCGGCCGACGCTGCGCCGCTCCTCGCCGCGGCGCGCGATGTCGGCGAGGCGCTTGAAGAACCCGCTCTCCTGGATCTCGTCCGGGCCTGTCATGACCGGTCATTGTAACCGGTTTCCGCGGCGCGTTATGTCGCCTGTCTGCCGAGACTTTGCCGCCGCGGCCGGGCGCGCTATGATGAGCGGCCGGAGGTCCGATGGGCAGAGATTCGCTGATGATCATCGGTGGCCAGTGGGGCGACGAGGGCAAGGGCAAGGTGGTCGACCTGCTGTCGCCGGGCTTCGCCGCGGTGGTGCGCTACAACGGCGGCAACAACGCCGGCCACACCGTCCGCTTCGCCGAACGGCGTTTCGCGCTTCACCTGGTGCCGTCCGGCATCATCCACGACGGCGTCACCTGCTACCTGGCTTCCGGCATGGTGGTCGATCCGACCGGCCTGGTGGCCGAGATCGACACGCTGGAGTCCGAGGGCATCGCCACCGGCGGCCGCATCCGGCTCTCGCCGCGCGCGACCCTGATTCTGCCCACCCACCGCGCCCTCGACGGCGCCCGCGAGGGCACCCTCGGCGAGGGGAAGATCGGCACCACCGGCCGCGGCATCGGACCCGCCTACCAGGACCGCGCACAGCGCCGCGGCCTGCGCGCCCACGTCCTCGGCGAGCCGGACCGGCTGCGCGGGCGGGCGCTCGCCCTCATGCAGCAGCACAACCGCGAGCTCGAGATTCTCTTCGGCGCCCCGCCGGTCGATCTCGAAAAGGCGCTCGACGAGCTCGAAACGGCCGCCGCGCACCTCGCACCGACCCTCGGCGAAGTGGGCCCGTCGCTGCGCCACCACCGCGCGGCGGGCGAGGCGGTCCTCTTCGAGGGCGCCCAGGGCGTCATGCTCGACCTCGCCTGGGGCACCTACCCGTTCGTGACCTCGTCCTCGTGCCTGCCCGGCTACGCCGCGGCCTCCTGCGGCATCGGCCCGAAGCTGCTGGGGCCGGTGGTGGCGGTCATGAAGGCTTATGCCACCCGGGTCGGCAGCGGCCCCTTCCCGTCCGAGCTCACCGATGCCACCGGCGAGCGCATGCGCGAGCGCGGCGTCGAGTTCGGGACCACCACCGGCCGGCCCCGTCGCTGCGGCTGGTTCGATGCCGTCGCCGCCCGCTACGCGGTCGAGCTCGCGGGGGTCGACGCGATCGCCCTCACCAAGCTCGACGTCCTCGACGGCTTCGCCACCGTCAAGGTGGTGACCGCCTACCGGCTTCCCGACGGCTCCACGGTCGACACCTTCCCCGCCGACGCCGAGGTCGCCGAGGCCGCCGAGCCGGTGCTCGAGGAGCTGCCCGGCTGGAGCGCGCCGACCGAGGGTGTCACCCGCGACGCCGAGCTGCCGCGCGAGGCCCGCGACTACGTGGCCTACCTGGAGGCCAAGCTCGGCGTGCCGGCCATCATCGTCTCCACCGGCCCGCGCCGCGAGGAGACCCTGGTGCGCGGCGACTCCGCGCTCGCCGGCCAGCTGCGCGCCATCATCGGCGGCTGACCCGTGCGGCCTTGTTATTCGCCCGGCGAGGCGCTATTTTTCAGAGTGAGGGTGGGCCGTTAGCTCAGTTGGTAGAGCATCGGACTTTTAATCCGGTGGTCGCTGGTTCGAGTCCAGCACGGCTCACCATTTATGTTGCTTTTTCTCAGTGATATCCGGCTGTACCAATCCACACAACTGTAGTCTTGGTTCCTCACAAGGCACAATCCTGGCACAATTTGTTAGAGTCATGGGGTTGGCGCTAGCGCGCAATCTTCTGGGCATGACCAGGCGGTTTCTCCAGAATCACAAACACCATCGCCACAGGTAACCGTCCCCAAGACTTGAATTGGTTTTGTCGAGGAGACACACAAACTTGAGGGAAAACAAGCTTGAAGAACGACATCAAACAAACCGGTGGTTTGATAAACATGCGATGGATGTTGCTCAGCCGACAAAAAGCCCGGGCTGAACGTCACGATCCTGCCCGCTATGTGTAGGGCACCTGCAATCCACGTAG
>CAZMED010000053.1:10662-16342 GCA_964565045.1 uncultured Thermoanaerobaculia bacterium | reverse complement strand
ACGTTCTAACGTGGAACGTTCAAACGTTCAAACGATGAGACCGGGTGGGCGGGCGGAAATCCGAAATCCGAAATGGGCGGGTGGGCGGCATCCCTAATTCCTAGTTCCTCATTCCTAATTCGATGCTTCCCCATCAGACGGATTTCCGCATGAGCTGAACGTCGGACGTTTGAACGTTTACTTGCGGCGCAGCGAACGGTAGTCGGGAATGTCGTAGTCCTTGATCTTGGCGATCAGGGCGCCGCGGGAGAGGTTGAGCTCGCGCGCCGCTCGACTCTGGTTGCCCTTCGCGCGGCGCAGCACGCGATCGATCAGGAGCCGCTCCACGGCCGGGATCACGACCTTGAGGTCGTCGTCCTCGAGCACCGCGACCGTCTCCGGTGCGTCCTCGAGGCGCGACGGCCCACCCGCCGCGGCGGAGGTCGTCGCACGAACCTCGCCGCGCACGACCTGGCCCTCTGAGGTGGCCGAGACCAGCCGGCGGAGCTCGCCCAGGAGCTCGCTCATCTCACCCGTGAAGCTGTGGGTGAGCAGGGAGTCGAGGGTGTCGAGCTCGATGCCGCGGATCTCCTTGCCCTGCTCGGCGCCGACCGCCTCCAGGAGACGGACGATCAGCAGCGGCAGGTCTTCGCGGCGCTCGGCCAGCGACGGCACGCGAACCAGATGACGGCCGGCAACCTCGAGCAGCGGCGCGGCGATCGAGCCCGCGGATCCATCGGCCACGGCCTCGGAGTCGGCGGTCATGATCCACCGCACCCTGGCGCCGTAGCCCGCACCGGTGTCCTGCCCGATGGCGGCCGCGGTCTCGACCTGCATCGAGGACGACATCCGGTGCACGTCCCTGATCACCACCACGCCGCCACCGGCGTGCTCGGCCAGGCCGCGGGCGCCGACTGCGGTTGCCGACCCGAAGAGCTCGGCCGCGACCTGCTGGTCGTCGCCGCCCCGAACCTGCAGCACGCGGATCCACGGCCGGCCGGTCGGACGCAGCGAGGCGATCAAGGACCCGAGGAAGGCGCGGCCCGAACCCGGACTGCCGTGGAGCAGCACGGGATGGGCCGATCGGGCCGCCACCAGCACCTCTTCGCGCAGGGTCCGGACCGCCGCCGACGAGCCCGGAAGCCGGTCTTCGATCCTGGCGCGGGCGGCGGCCTCCCACTTGCCGAGGAGCGAGCTCGAGGCTGCGAACTCCTGCCAGTTGACGGCCAGCAGGTTGGCCAGCTCGGCGACCAGGGTCCGGTCCTCGGGCAGATCGTCGTCGGACGTTTCGGCCAGCACGTACACCCGGTCCTCGGTCCCGGCGGCGGAGATCGGGTAGATCAGGAGCTCGGGCCCCGCACCGCGAAGCATCGCCACCCGGTCGCCGCGCTCGAGCTCCGAGAAGGTGCGCTCGGGAAGCTGCGGCACGGCACCGCTCCAGTGGCTGACGAGCGGCTGCAGCCGCCCCTGCTGGTCGAGCCACGCCACCATCGCCCGGCGGCCGGCGAAGAGCCCCCCGAGGAGCGCTTCGAAATCGGCCGTGACGTCGTCGTGCATCCCCTCCTGAAAGACCTTCAGCATCTGCCGCCGAGCCATCGCCAGCCGCGGCGGCTCGTTGAACAGCACCACCTCGGCACGCAGGCGGGGCGGCTCGGAGGGGACGGCCTCCAGGGCGGACTCCGCACCCTCCGCCGCCGGCTCTTCGGCGGCGACTTCACCGACGGTCTCGTCAGAGGCCCGGATGAACAGCGTCGCGCTGCCGATCCGAATCCGGTCGCCCTCGCCGACCACGCCGCGGGCGCGCCGCTTGCCGTTGACCAGCACGACCTGCCGCTGCTGGCCGAGAAAGGTGAAGCGGTCGCCGCTGCGGCGGATCACGAGGTGGCTCGGAGCGACCCCGGGGGAGCGGAGGACCACATCGTTGGTGCTCGAGGCGCCGATGGAGACCGCCTCGTCTTCGAACTCATGGCTGAGCTCGGATCCGGTTCCGGTGTCGATGATCAGCGTCGCCACGCGCCCTCCAGGACTCCGTCCGACGGGTCTCAACCCCACGCCAGTGCGGGTCGAGCCCGAGCGGCGATCTCGCACATCTGCCGACGCATTCAGAGTGTCCGCGTGCAGCTTAGGTCGCTGGGGTCAAAGTGTCAACGATTCGAACAGCTCTGACCGGCCGGGCCTTCACGACACAACGGCCCCGCCCAGCCGCCCGGCGAGCACCACCAGCTCGTCGATCTCGGGCAGGGCCCCGCCGCGGCGGTCCGCCACCAGGACTCCGGCCACCGCGCCGAGCCGTCCAAGGGGGATGAGGGCGGTGGCGGGGGACAGGGCCTCGATGCCGCAGACCCCGGCAAGCCGGCGGGCACTGACCGACGTCGGGTCGATCTCCATGATCGCCTCCCCCGAGCGGATCACCCGCTCCAGGACCTCGTCCCCGCGCGGCAGCTCGGTCAGGTTGCGGTTCAGCGGGAAGCCGAAGCCCGCCCGGCTGCGACAGACCTTCGCACCGACCATGAGGACCGCCCCCCGCTCGAACTTCTCGGCCGCCATCAGCAGCAGCGAGCGCACCCCCTCATCGGGATCGGTCGCGGACAGCAGGGCCCCCACGAGCTCCGAAACCGAGCCCGAAAGCTCGGGTTCGGGTCGCTGCAGCCTCAGCTGCAGCTGGCGGTCCACCACCTGGGTCAGCGCCGCTGTGAAACGGGCGGCGGTCTCCCCGGCATGTCCCTGCGGCGCCGGCATCAGAAAGGCGACTCCGGCGTCGATCAGCCGATGCACCCAGGCCGCGTCGACCAGGGGCGAAACCCAGACCAGCGGGGCCGGCGGCTGCGCGCCCGAGACGCGCCGGACCAGGTCGAGCCAACCCGCCTCCTGGCCCGAGCGCACGGCATCCTGGTCGTGGGACACGACGACGAGATCGAAGCCCTCCACATCGGCATCCGCCGCGAACGGCAGCAGCTCGAGCTCCCAGCCGCGCTGTCGCCACTCGCGCTCGAGCGAGCCGCGCCACGGGCGCGGGTCCTGAGCGATCACCGCCAGCCGCGCGAAGAGCAGCTCTCCGTTCGCCTGGGTTTCGAGCTCCGCCACCAGGTCCCGCAACGGGTCCTCGGGCGCGGCGGCGGGCAGCACGTGGATCTCGACCTCTCCCCCGGAAAGCCTCGACCCGAGGTCGGCCGCCGTCGACGACGCCCCGCCCGAGGAGCCTTCCCCGGCTGCCGCAGCCTCGGCGTAGTCGCTCAGGCTCATGACGCTGCCCTGTAGGCGTTCGACCTCGGTCGGCTGGAACCTGAACCCGCCGCGCCGGCTCCCCAGCACGCGCCCCGCCCGGCGCAGCTCCACCGCGCTCGGCGCCCGCACGCGGCCGTGGTCGATCTCGAGCGACAGCGAGCCGCGATCGCTCTCGATGGTGAGGACCCCGCTCGGAGAGGTCGCCGACACCAGGCGAAGGAGCGCCGGCGGCGCGATGTCCTCGAGGCTCCCCGAGAGCGGGCGCTTCATCGTCGTCCGCCCTCGACGTCCGCTTCGGCGAGCGGGCGCAGCGTGAAGCTGAGCAGGTCTCCGGAACGCAGCCTGATCTCACGGCGTTCGACCACGGTGTCCCCGGACAGGACCTCGAGAATCCATCGGCCCGGCAGCAGACCCGAGAAGCTCGCCACCGGGTCGAGGCGGGCGCGCCGGACCTCGCCGCCGGCACCCCGCAGCACCGCGGTCGGCGCCGGTCCGCCTACCGGCCCCGGCAGGCGGCACACCAGTCCCGCCCCGGTGTTGGGCCGGATCGCGCGTCCGCCCCGGCCCGGCAGACGATCGAGACCGTCGGACGCGGGACGCAGCACCTCCACCCGGGGAACCGGGTCCACGGTGTCGTCGTACACGAGGTGGCGGGGGGTCACGGTCCACAGCCCGAGGGTCGGATCGCTCGGCACCCACCCCGCCGCCGGCAGCCGGCACTCCAGCCAGCGATGCGGGATCGCCCCGCCGTCGGCGACCAGCAGACCGCTGACCGTCCGCGCCTCGAAACCGGCGGTCAGGAGCAGCGCCACCGCGGCGTTGGCGAGCCCCGAGCACCGCCCGCGGCCCCGGTCGAGCACCGACCTCGCGTCCTGCGGCGCGACGTCGGCCTCGTCGACCTCCAGCCGGATCGACACCCACTCGAGGACGGCGGTCGCCGCCTGCCAGGCATCGAGGTCGGGGGTCAGCAGCCGCACCAGGGACTGCGGGAGCTCGAAGCCCTGGGGCAGCGCCGGCCTGGCGCCGGCCAGCACGCGGGCGTACGAGCCCGCGGCGCCGATCGGCGCCAGCGAGGTCGCCACGCGGACCTCGTACTCGCCGTCGGCAAGCTCCCGCACCTGCTGGAGGTAGCCGTTGGCCGCCGACTCGGCCGGGGCGGGGCCGCCGATCACGCGGTAGACCGCTTCCGTGCCGAACGCTGACGACGCAGCGCAGAGGCACAGACCGACGACCGCGGCCTTCATCCCGCCTTGGCGCGGCGTCGGACGAACCCGTCGAGGACCCCGTTGACGAAGCGTCCGGAGTCCTTGGCGCCGTACTTCTTGGCGATCTCGATCGCCTCGTCGATCACCACCGCGTGCGGGGTTCCGCTCTCGTAGATGAGCTCGTACATTGCCAGCCGGATGATGTTGCGGTCCACGGCGGCGAGCCGCTCGAGGCGCCAGTTGGTGGTCTGCTGGCCGAGCTCCTCGTCGATCTCGGCGAGCCGGGCCAGGGTCCCCCGCAGCAGCCGGTCGGCGAACTCGCGCACGCTCTCGGGCGCACTCTGCCACTCGTCGAAGCCCTGCTGCATGTCCTCCGGGCTGCCGTCGGTGAGCTCGTACTGGTACAGCAGCTGCAGGGCGAGCTCGCGCGAGCGCCGGCGGGTGCCCACTAGGCCGCCCCCCCGGATCGACGGGACGGAGCCGACGGCGGCGTCGATCCGCCTTTGCCGCCGCGGATCGCCGTGTAGGACGCGGGATTTCGAACGCGCCGGCGAGCCATCCGCCCTAGCCCCTCCGCTCGAGCCGCTCGGCGAGGCGCGCCATCTCGATCGCCGCCAGCGCCGCCTCCCAGCCCTTGTTGCCCATCTTGGTGCCGGCGCGCTCGACCGCCTGCTCGAGGGTGTCGGCGGTGATCACGCCGAAGCTCATCGGCACGCCGCTGGCGATCGAGGCCTGGGCGACGCCCTTGGCGACCTCCGCGGCGAGCAGATCGAAGTGCGCGGTCCCGCCGCGCACCAGGGCGCCGACGCAGATCACCGCATCCACGTCCTTGGCTGCGGCCAACCGGGCGGCCACCATCGGGATCTCCCAGGCGCCGGGGACGCGGACCAGCGTGATCCGGTCCTCATCGGCCCCGTGACGCACGAGGCAGTCGATGGCCCCGGCCTCGAGGCGGGAGGTCAAGGCCTCGTTGAAACGGCTCACCACCAGCGCGAACCGCAGCCCCTGGGCGTCGAGGTGTCCTTCAAAGACCTGCATGGTCCCTCCAGAGAGGCATTGTAGCGCGAACGGGGGCCAGGGGGCACTGAACAGGGAACAGGCGGCAGGATGGAGTTTCGGCGTTCGGCAGTTTCGGATTTCGGATTTCGGATTTCGGATTTTCTGCCCGACCTTTCCACGATGACCCGCTCCGCAAGCGAACGCTCGTACTGTTCCTTGTCCCCGGACGGACTGCCATGTAACCGGAACCCGTACCCTGCTCCTGGCTCCCG
>CAZMED010000053.1:0-10562 GCA_964565045.1 uncultured Thermoanaerobaculia bacterium | reverse complement strand
TGTCCCCGGACGGACTGCCATGTAACCGGAACCCGTACCCTGCTCCTGGCTCCCGAGTGGGCGTTTGGTCGGGGGCTTCCTGCTCCCGGGTGGGCGGGCGGCTCAGCCCTCGGTGACCGCCGCCTCGCCGAGGCGGCGCCCGTCCGCGGTTGCGAGCAGGAGGTCGCCGGCGCGCTTCACGAGCTGCCGCTGCTCGGCCTCGCGAACCACCTGGCGGGTTCGGGCCTCGCTCCACTGCAGGTGGCGATACAGGCCGCGGAGGCGGCACTCCTCACGCTCGAGATCGGTGCCCTGGTGGTGCAGGAGGTGCACCACCAGCATGCGCACGGCGAGCTCGAGCCGCTGCGAGCTGCGGCGGCGTGCCTGAGCGACGACGCCGCGGCGCGGCGCGAAGGCGAAGGCGGCGCCGAAGAGCAGGCCGCAGGTGACCGCCATCGCGCCCGCGATCGAGACGTCGAAGGCATAGGCGAGGCCGCAGCCGAGGACCGCACTCACCGCCGCCGTCGCCGCCGCCGTCCACAGCATGGGCGCGAGACGGTCGACCAGCACATAGGCCGTGGCCGGCGGGGCGATCATCAGCGCCACCACCAGGATGGAGCCGACGGCGTCGAAGGCGCCGACCGCGGTGATCGATACCAGAGCCATGAGCGAGTAATGGATGGCGACCGGAGAGAAGCCGAGCAGGGCCGCCAGGCTCGGATCGATGGTCGCCAGCTTGAGCTCCTTCCACGCCAGCGTGATGACGACCAGGTTGACGAGCAGGATCACCCCCATGGTCCACAGAGCGCGCGGGCCCAGGTCGGCGCCGCCGATGATCATGCGGTCGAAGGGCGCGAAGGCGAGCTCGCCGAGCAGCACCGAGTCGGTGTCGAGGTGGACGTCGCCCGCGAAGCGGGAGATCAGGATCACGCCGACCGAGAACAGGGCCGGGAACACCAGGCCGATGGACGCGTCCTCGGGCACGAGCCGGGAGCGCAGCAGGGCCTCGATCAGAACCACGGTCAGGAGCCCGGTGGCCGCCGCCATGGCCACCAGCAACGGCGAGTTGAGGTCGTGGACGAGCAGGAAGCCGATGACGATCCCGGGCAGGATGGCGTGCGAGATGGCATCGGAGACCATGGCCGTCCGCCGCAGCACCAGGAAGGTCCCGGGCAGCGACGCGGCGACCGCGGTCACGACCGCGATCAGCACGATCTCGGCGAAGGCGTTCACGGCGCCGGCTCCGACTCCCGGTCGAGGATCCGCTGTGCCTGGCGGCGCCCGACCGTCGTCGGCGTCCACAACCCTCCCGCGGTGCGCCGCGCCAGGCCCTGCGCGGCGAGGCGCTCCAGCGCCCCGTGCACATCGGAGCCCGGCGGGCTCATCGTACGCAGCACCGCTTCGCCGTGCCCGTGCTCGAGGTCGCCGGGGTGCTGGAGTGCGAGCGCGTACAGGTGCATCAGGACCGGCTCCTGGTCCGGCATCCGCCGCAGACGGCCCAGACGCACCGCACGCCACACCAGACCCCGCTGCGGCGCTACCAGGATCGAGACCGCGACCACTGCGCTGAGTATGAGGACGATGGTCGGCCCGGTGGGAAGACGGGGCGTCAGCGAGCTCGTCACCGCGCCGGCAACGCCCGAAACCACACCGATGGCGGCGGCGATGACGACCATCGGCATCAGCCGCCGGCTCCACTGGCGGGCGGCGGCCGCCGGCGCGACGATCATGGCGCTCATCAGCACGACGCCGACGGTCTGCAGTCCGATCACGATCGCCACGACCAGGAGCAGCGTCAGCAGGGCGTCGAGGCGCTTCACGGGCAGCCCGAGGCTGGCCGCGAACTCGGGGTCGAAGCTCAGGAGCTTGAACTCTTTCCATGCGATCACCAGCACCAGCAGCGCCGCGGCCGCCAGCACGGACATGGTGAGGACGTCGCGTCGCAGCAGCGACGCCGCCTGACCGAAGAGGAAGGACTCGAGGCCGGCCTGAGCCGAGTTCGGCCTCTTCTGCAGCCAGCTGAGCACCACGAGGCCGAAGCCGAAGAACACCGCCAGGAACATGCCGAGGGCGCTGTCGAAGGGGACCCTGGAGCGGGCGACGACGGTCCGCATCAGGAGGGTCGCCAGCCAGCCGGCGAGCGCGGCGCCGAGCATGATGACCAGCGGCTGCTTGCTGCCGGTGAGGAGAAAGGCGAGGGCGATGCCGGGCAGGGCGGCGTGGCTCACCGCATCGCCGAGCAGGCTCTGGCGGCGCAGGTAGGCGAAGCAGCCGAGGGCGCCGCTGGCGGCGCCGAGCACCGCCGAGCCCGCCGCCACCAGGCGCAGGGTGTAATCGCCCCAGAGGTCCATCACGCCGCGCCGGCGGCCCTCGCCGCCAACACGCCCACCCTGCCGCCGAAGGTGAGACGGAGGTTCTCCTCGGTGAAGACCTCGGCGACCGGGCCGGAGGCGAGGACCCGCACGTTGAGCAGCAGCACCGAGTCGAAGTACTCGGGCACCGTCTGCAGGTCGTGGTGGACGACGATCACCGTCCTGCCCTGCTCGGCGAGGCGGTCGAGCACCTCGATGATGGCTCGTTCGGTGGGCGCGTCGACCCCCTGGAAGGGCTCGTCGAGGATGTTGATGGGGGCGTCCTGGACGAGCGCGCGGGCGAGCAGCACCCGCTGCTGCTGGCCGCCCGACAGGTCCGAGATCGGACGTCTCAGGAACTCGCCCATGCCCACCTGCTCGAGGGCGGCTTCCGCCCGCAGGCGCTCGGCCGCACCGGCGCGCCGGACCCACCCGAGGCGCCCGTAGGTGCCCATGGTGACGACGTCGGCGACGTCGGTCGGGAAGTCCCACGCCAGGGTCGCGCGCTGCGGCACGTAGGCGATGTCTCCCTGTGCCTCGGCGCGCGGCCGCCCGAAGACCCGGACCTCGCCCGCCACGGTCGGGATCAGACCCATGGCCGCCTTGACCAGGGTGCTCTTGCCGGCCCCGTTGGGGCCGACGATCGCCATCTTGATCCCCGCCGGCACCTGGAGGTCCACGTCCCACAACACCGGCCGATCCTCGTAGGCGACGGTGAGGTCCTCGACCTCGAGCGCCCAGTGATTGTCCGGACCCGTCATTCGCTCCCCTTTCCGCCGCCGCCGAGCGCTCTCAGCAGGACCTCGACGTTGGCGCGCACAGTGCCCGCGTAGGTCCCGGACGGGGTGCCGGGGTCGCCCAGCGAGTCCGAGTACAGCTCGCCGCCCACCGCCACTTCAAATCCGCGGGCGGCGACCGCCTCCTGCAGCGCCTGCACGAAGCGGGGCGGCACCGAGGTCTCGACGAAGATCGCCGGGATCCTCCGCTCGACAATGAAATCGGCGAGGGACTGCACGTCGGCGGTGCCCGCCTCGGCCGCCGTGCTGACCCCGAGCAGGCCCCGCACCTCGAAGCCGTAGGCGCGTCCGAAGTACGAGAAGGCGTCGTGCGCGGTGACCAGCACCCGCCGCTCCTCCGGCAGTGCGGACACCCTGCGGCGGACCTCGTCATCGAGCGCCGAGAGCTCCTGAAGGAGCTCCGCGGCCCTGGTGCGGTAGCCCTCGGCGTGCGGGGGATCGAGTGCCGCCAGCTCCCCGGCGACGCAGCCCACCGCCTGGGACCACAGGCCGACGTCGAACCAGACGTGCGGGTCGTACAGGCCGGCGAAACCCTCGAGCGGAAGCAACCGCTCGGTGGGGAGGCACTCGGCAACCGCGACCGTGCGCACGCCGCGACTGTCGATCCCCTCGAGGACCTCCGCCATCTTGCCCTCGAGGTGGAGCCCGTTGGAGAAGATGATCTGCGCCGAGCTCATGCGGCCGACGTCTCCCGCCGATGCCTTGTAGAGATGGGGGTCGATGCCGGGACCCATGAGGACCTCGAGCTCGGCGTCGGGGCCCGCGATCGCACCCACCAGGTCACCGACGACGGTTGTCGTGGCGACGATTCGCAACCTCTCGCCCGACTGCGGATCGGGGGCGCCGCCGCAGCCCATGGCGGACGCCGCGACGACGATGAACATGGCGATCCTCGCAATGTCGCCGAGCGCTCGTGCGCGATCCGAGATCATGCTTCCTCCTCGACCCAGAGCGACTCCGCCAGTGAAACCGGCAGCTGCACCACGTCGCTGCCGATCGTCACCCGGATCGCGTCGCCGAACAGCCTTCCGCGCTGCACCGCCGCACCGCAGCCGAGCCCGAGCCGCCGCAGGGTGGTCAGGCTGTCCTCGTCCTGCGAGCCGACCCGCACCACGGTGCCGCGGCCGCCCTCGGCCAGGCTCGGAAGCCGCACCAGGCACCGGCGTGCCGGCATGGCGAGGTCCGCGTCGGGGATCGGGTCGCCGTGCGGGTCGTGGGTCGGGTGGCCCATGACGGCGGCGATGCGAGCCTCGAAGCGCTCCGAGATCACGTGCTCGAGCCGCTCGGCCTCGTCGTGCACCTGGTCCCAGCCGTAGCCGAGCTCCTCGAACAGGAAGGTCTCGAGGAGGCGGTGATGGCGCAGGATCTCCAGCGCCACCCGGCGGCCCGCTGCGGAGAGCCGGAAGCCCCGGTAGGGCGTGTGCTCGACCAGGCCGAGCTGGTTCAGGCGCCCGACCATCTCGGTCACCGACGCCGGCCGGACCCCGATGCGGCGCGCCATCATCTGGGTGCTGACCCGCTCGCACTCCTCGCCGAGCAGGAAGATCTGCTTGAGGTAGTCCTCCTGCGCCTCGGACAGCCGCGGCCGCGCTGGCGCGGCCGCTCCGGTCTGGCGGGTCGTCGTCATATTTTTAGGTTAGCCTAAAAATCTATCCCGTGCAATCGTCGCCGGAGAATCAACTATCATGTCCGGGGAGGACCGCATGTGTGACAACGAGCTGCTGATGATGAGCTGCCGGCCCATTCCGGCCGGCACCCCGCCGCTTGCCGGCCACGACCTCGAGCACAAGCTCAGCCACACCGAGGGCTGGGAGATCGAAAACGGCCGGCTGACCAAGACCTTCCAGTTCGAGGACCACTACCAGACCGTGGCCTTCGTCAACGCGGTGGCCTGGATCTCGCACCGCGAGGACCACCACCCGGAGATGGTCGTCGGCTACGACAGCTGCACCGTGCGCTACAGCACCCACACGGTGGGCGGCCTCTCGGACAACGACTTCATCTGCTCGGCGAAGGTGGATCACCTGGTGGGGGACTGAGCCTCCACCCCGGACAGGAGGTACCGATGACCGCGATCCGCTGTGTGGAAGCGTCCTTCGTGGCCGCCGCCGCGGCCGTCCTCGTCCTCGCGGCGTGCGGCGCGTCAGGCCCCGAGACGGGCAGCCCGCAGGCTCTCTACGTCGACCTCGGCTGCGCCAAGTGCCACGGTCCCGATCGGGAGGGCCAACGATCGGGACCGCCGCTCACGGGCCTCGAGGAGCGTTGGGATGAAGAGGCCCTCATGTCCTACCTCAAGGATCCGCGGTCGTTCGTCGAGTCCAACCCCCGCCTGTCCTACCTCGACGAGCAGTACCCGATCGCCATGCCGGCCTACGCCGACATTGCCGAGCAGGATCTGCAGAGGCTGGTCGAGTTCATGCTCTCGAGCTGACGAGGCGGCCCGCCGCCGCCAGCGCCATCAGGCGCGAGCCGGGCCGCGCAGCACCCGAGCGGGCAGGGTCAGCAGGGCGTGCAGGAACTTGAAGACGGCATCCACGGTGATCCCGATGAGGCGGAACGGCAGCAGCAGCAGCCACACGAGCGGGTACAGCACCAGCGCCAGCAGCGCCAGCGGCCAGGACACCACGAGCAGGATCAGCCACACCAGGAAGGTCCACATCACAGCCTCCACCATTGAATACGCACGCGGGAACCACGTTGTTCCCGTCTCCGGCTCCGTGCCAGCAGACAGGACCGGTGACCCGGGCTCGGGGCTTGGGGCTTGGGGCTTGGAGCTCGGTGCTTGGAGCTCGGTGCTTGGGGCTCGAGCCCATGTGTTAGAGTTTCGCCGATGAGGAGCGGCGAATGAAGGGCATCATCCTCGCGGGAGGATCGGGCACCCGCCTCCACCCCGTGACCACGGTCGTCAGCAAGCAGCTGCTGCCGGTGTACGACAAACCGATGGTGTACTACCCCTTGAGCCTGCTGATGTTGGCCGGTATCCAGGAGGTGCTGATCATCTCCACGCCCCGCGACCTGCCGGCCTACCGCGAGCTGTTCGGAGACGGGGGCCGCTTCGGCATGCGCTTCTCGTACCGCGAGCAGCCGCGCCCCGAAGGCCTCGCCCAGGCCTTTTTGCTCGGCCGCGACTTCCTCGCCGGCGCGCCGGCCTGCCTGGTCCTCGGCGACAACATCCTGCACGGACCCGGGCTGACCGGGATGCTCACCGACTGCGCCACCCTGACCGACGGCGCGCGCATCTTCGGCTACCGGGTCCGCGACCCCGAGCGCTACGGCGTGGTCGAGTTCGACGGCGGCGGACGCGCACTCTCGATCGAGGAGAAGCCGCGCCAGCCGAAGAGCGCGTTCGCGGTGCCCGGGCTCTACTTCTACGGGCCCGACGTCTGCGACCTGGCTGCCGAGCTCGAGCCCAGCGCCCGCGGCGAGCTCGAGATCACCGACCTCAACCGCCGCTACCTCGAGCAGGGGCGCCTGACGGTGACGGTGCTCGACCGCGGCTATGCGTGGCTCGACGCCGGGACCCACCGCAGCCTGATCGAGGCCTCCAACTTCATCCAGGCGATCGAGGAGCGGCAGGGCCTCAAGATCGGCTGCCTGCAGGAGATCGCATGGAACCGGGGCTGGATCACCACCGCCGAGTTCCGACGCGAGGTCGAGGCCGCCGGCTCCTCGAGCTACGGGGACTACCTGCGTGATGTCCTCGAAGCCGCGGAGGGTGCCGGTGCGGGTGATTGACGAACCGCTGCCCGGCGTGCGGCTGATGGCGCCGGAGATCCACCGCGACGGTCGCGGCTTTTTCATGGAGTCCTACAACCGCCGCCGGCTCGCCGAGCTCGGCATCACCGATGACTTCGTGCAGGACAACCACTCGCGCTCCCAGCACGGCGTCCTGCGCGGCCTCCACTACCAGATCCGGCGGCCGCAGGCGAAGCTGGTGCGGGCGACACGGGGTCGCGTCTTCGACGTGGTCGTCGACATCCGCCGCGGCAGCCCGGGCTTCGGCCGCTGGGCGGGCGTCGAGCTCTCAGACGAGAACCATCACCAGCTGTATGCGCCGGCCGGTTTCGCGCACGGCTTCCTGGTGCTCAGCGAGACCGCCGAGTTCCAGTACAAGTGCTCCGAGTTCTACAGCGCCAACGACGAGCGCGGCCTGCCGTGGAACGATCCCGGCCTGAAGATCGCGTGGCCCCTCGGGGGCGCCGAGCCGCAGCTCTCGGATCGCGACAGAAGCTGGCGCCCGCTGGCCGAGACGGCGCCCGAGAACCTCCCCGAGTACCGCCCGTGACCGACGGCGCCCACCACCCGCGCTCGATGCTGGTTTCCGGCGGCGCCGGCTTCATCGGCTGCAATTTCGTCCGTCACGCGCTCGCCGGCGATCCCGAGCTCGCGGTGGTCGTGGTCGACGCACTCACCTACGCCGGCCACCGGGCCAATCTGCGCGAGGCCGAAACCGCCTTCGGGCCTCGCCACCGCTTCGTCCACGCCGACATCCGCGACCTCGAGCGCATGCGGTCGCTGTTCGCCGAGCACCGTATCGACACCGTCGTCCACCTCGCGGCCGAGAGCCACGTCGACCGCTCGATCGACGGCCCGCTCGACTTCGTCGACACCAATGTCCGCGGCACCGCCAACCTGCTCGAGGCCGCGCGGGGATCGTGGCGCGACCGCACCGACGTCCGCTTCCACCACGTCAGCACCGACGAGGTCTTCGGCTCCTTGGGCGCCGAGGGGTTCTTCACCGAGGCGACCCCCTACGATCCCTCGAGCCCGTACTCCGCGTCCAAGGCGGCCGCCGACCACCTCGCCCGCGCCTGGCACCGCACCTACGGGCTGCCGGTGACGATCTCCAACTGCTCCAACAACTACGGGCCCTACCAGTACCCCGAGAAGCTGATCCCGCTGATGATCGCCAACGCCGCCGCCGGGCGGGCGCTGCCGGTGTACGGCGCCGGCGCCAACGTCCGCGACTGGCTGCACGTGGAGGACCACTGCCGGGCCCTCGAGCTCGTGGTCCGGCGGGGAAGTCCGGGCCGCACCTACAACATCGGCGGTGGGGCCGAGCGCAGCAACCTCGAGGTCGTGCACGCGATCTGCGACCTCGTCGACGAGCTGCAACCGGGCCCCGCCGGCTCGAGCCGGCGCCGGCTGGTGGAGTTCGTCGCCGACCGGCCCGGCCACGACCTGCGCTACGCCATCGACGCCGGGCGCATCTGCAGCGAGCTGGCGTGGCGTCCGAGCTTCAGCTTCGACGACGGCCTCCGCGCCACCGTGCGCTGGTACCTCGAAAACACCTCGTGGTGCGACGAGGTCACCCGCGACCGCTACGACGGCGGGCGGCTGGGGCTGAGCACGTGAGAGCACGTGCAGAATTCTCAATTTTGAATTTTGAATTTTGAATTCCCCTCCACCCCCCGACTTCCCGGGGCGGGCGGGAATTAAAAATTGAGAATTGAGAACTGAGAACTAAAAAAAGAGCTGCACCATGGCGCGAACCCGGTAGTCGACCTGGTCCGGAAAGTCAGGAATCGGAGAGGGTACGCCTTCGATCACGGCGTCGGGATCGGCGGCGAAGGAACGGGTCAGTCGTGAGAGGTCGAGCTGCAGCTTGTTGCGGTGCCAGGCCCCCAGGAAGTAGTTGCATCCGATCGAGACCTCGGAGATCTCGGCCTCGACGGCCGCCACCCATCCGTCGCCGTCGGCGAGCTCGGGCACTCCGAGCCCCGAGGCCATGGCCCGCTCGTACGTGGGGCCCTCGAGCCGCACGATCGTGGCGTAGCGCGCCTTGAGCTCGAACTTCGCCGGCAGGACGAACCACCCGAGCTCGGTCCGCCAGCCGGCACGCTCGAAGTCGTCGGCCCGGGAGTCGAAGTCGAAGAGCTCGGTGCCGAACTCCGCGTCCGCCGAAAAACCCCGGTAACGGAGCATCGCCGCGAAGTTGTACCCGTGCTCGCTGAAGCCGCCGCCGTCCTCGCCGGAGTTGGCGTAGGCGGAGGCGAGGAGGCCGAGCTTGAGCCGGCCGGAGCTCCCGCCGTCGCCGACCAACCGCCAGTCGACGAAACCCCAGGGGTGGTAGCCGACCCGCACTGCGTAGAGATGGGAGCTGCCGTCGTTCGAGAGTCCGGTCGTGCTGCGGCCCTGCCACAGACCCGCCTGGTACTCGAAAGTCGGCGTCGAGGCCGTGCCGCGATGCCCCCGCAGCTGGATGCCCTGCGAACGATAGAGGACGAGGCCGCCGGTGGCGAAGCCGCTGTCGGCCAGCCAGCTGAGCGCGAACCGTTCGGTACCGCCGCCGGGATACCTGGGGCCGGGGGCATTGTCCGGCCCGGCGTCGATGTCGGTCTCGCCCGAGAACACCGAGCGCTCGACCATGCCGAGCCCCGCCCCCGAGTTCAGGAACTCGAGACCGTAGGCGATCTTGTTGCGGCCGGCCCCGAGCCGCAGCAGGTCCGAGAACGCGTACTCGAGCCACAGGTCGTGGGCGTTGACCGCCCGGCTCGGCTCGAGCTGGAGGTGGATGAAGTAGGTGAACTTCGGGTCGAAAGCGTGGCCGGTGAAGATGAGGCGCGCCCGCCGGATATAGAAGTTGGAGTAGTCGCTGTCGTTGAAACGGACCGCGGGGTCGTAGTCGACGAAACTGTAGCGAAACTGGATCCCGGCGTTGAGGCGCAACGCGAAGCGGCCGTCCGCGCTGACGAGCCGGAACCCCTCGTCGTACGTGACCTTGACCGGGCTCGGCCCCTTCTCCGCGTCGTCCCCGTCGGCGACTGCCGCCGACGCCACCAGGAGCGCGTAAACCAGCACCGCGATGACGCGCAGCCGCAAACCCCTCATCGCCGAACCTCCCCCTCCGCCGCGAGCCAGTATAGACGCACATTGTGGAGGTCTTCACAACCGATGCGGGGGCTGATTTCCGGCTTCTCGCCGGCTCATTTTCCGGGCCCTGGGAACGCAGCGAAGAGGAACGTTCGGCTCATCCGGGAAGACGTGGGGTCGGCGGCGATCGATTTCGGATTTCGGAGTTCGGATTTCCGCCCACCCGCCGGGTTGGCAGCGCTGCAGGTCCACACGGTCACAAGTGGCCGGGGCAGTGGCAGTGGCAGTCGCAGCGGCAGAGGGCAGTGGCAGCGGCAGTGGACAGCGACAGTGCCCAGGCAAGCGCGTGAGCACAATCCCGCTCATGCCCTCGGGTTGAGCAGCCGCCAGGTCATGGCGCGCACCTCGTCGAAGGTCGCCAGCACGGTGGCCGTGCCAGGCCCATCGACGACCCCGGCGTGGGCCAGCAGACGGAGGTGGCTGTCCACCTCCTTGGCCGAGGCGTAGGCGATCCGCCAGAAGTGCTGCCGGTCCCGTCCGGACCGGCCCTGCCCCTCGGCGAGGTTGGCCGGCACGGAGCTCGCCGAGCGGATCACCTGATCGGCGATCGACTTGAGGGGCG
>CAZMED010000052.1:0-16373 GCA_964565045.1 uncultured Thermoanaerobaculia bacterium | reverse complement strand
AGCGGCAAAGAGCACCCGGTCCTCGACGATGCGGGACCATGACCCGAAGGCCTAGTGGCTCGAGATCCCGCCCCCGCTCCGGAGAGCACTCCTGCACGAGGTCATACTGGGTGCCACCCTTCGAATTCATCTGAGATTTCTCCCATGCGTGGACAGGACCCCACCATTCCACCGCGTCTCATCCCGGACCCAAGGTTGTCGGATTGCGAAGGGGGGGCACCCATCCACATTCGCAGGTGGTTCTGACTTTCCAAGATGGCGGACATGAAGATCGACGACCGCCCGATCACGACCCGGGACCTGGCCTTCCTGTTCGAGGTCTCCGCGGGCTCGACGACCGCGGCGCCCACCTCTTCATGGAGTGGAGGCGTCAGTTCCGCGACGGGTAGATGCCCTGCAGCGCGATCGAGTAATAGATGCCGACGAACGGGTTCCGGATGTTGAACGCCTGGTTGCCGCCGGCGCTCCCCACCGACCCCGCCCGCATCGCATCGCCCGGCGCGGCCGCGGCGTACTGGTCCTCGCTCGACTGGGCGAGCGCGTTGCCGCCCGGCTGCGCCTGGTCCGCGGTGGCGTTGGTTCCGACCAGCGCGTGGCTGTGCGACGGCAGGTTGACGACGGTGAGCGTCATCGACTCCGCACCGGACTTATCACCCCACCGGATTGGACTCAACCCCGGACCGTTGCCGACGTGGACCGGGACCCGGCCGCGCAGGTCCGGCAGCGCGAAGGTGGTCCTGCCGTCGCCACCGAAAGCGGTCCCGAGCAGCGAGAACAGCGCTGAGTACTGGCTGATCGGCAGGAGCTGCCCGTCACACAGCGCCCACCCGCGGGGCGCGAAATTGAAGCCGAAGATCTGGATCTGGCCGATGAACGGTTCCATGTGGAGCCTCCTATGTGGTGCTGTCGGTCACTGTCGGATCGGGCCGCTCGACGAGCGCGTCGCGCATCGTCGTGCACGCCGCCGTCAGCGGTCCGCGATCAGTTGAAGATCGCCTCAAAATAGCTTCCCTCCTCGTCGGGCAGGCGCGGGATCAGGAACAGGGTCAGCTCGTCGAGCTCGGGGTGCACCAGCCGGTAGATCCGCTGCGGCAGATACCGCTCCCGCGGGCCGCGGAACAGCAGCGAAAAGGGGTCCTGCCGCGGTGCGCCGGGGCTCGGGCGGATGGGCCGGGCCTCGACCAGCACCAGCTCCACCGGTCCGCCGTCGCCGTCCTCGACCCGGAACACGCTGCCCACGTGCGGCGCGAAGTGATCGAGCTCGAGTGATTCCACGCTGCCGCCTAGTTGAAGGAGATCTCGCACAGGCTCGCCTCCGGGTGGCGCGGGTCGGGGCGATGGTTGGCAAACGCCGCGAACCGCCCCAGCAACCGGTGCTCGACGACGTGGGTCGCGCTCGCCACCGGCTCGGGCGTCCGCACCTCGAAGATCAGCGAGCACCAGTGCCGCGACACCCCGACGGGGAGCCGCGTCCCCCAGGCGTACGAACCGCGTTCGACCTCGCGCAGCACCAGCACCGCCGGCCGCGCCGACTCGTCGAAGGGCGAGCCGCAGAGGTGGAAGACATCGCCCACCAGGTCCTCCCAGGCGATCCCGGCGGGGTGGCCGCGGTCGAGCCAGGCCGCGCCGCCGGCAGCCGTGCCTGGCGCTGCGCTCACCAGGGCGGCGCCGACGCCGGCCGCTCCCATCCGGGCGACGAACTCCCGACGGTGGGTCCCTCGGGTAGCGGGTTTTTCGTCCATGCGCATCGTCCTCCGTTCCTGTGCGTTCATTGCCGCCTCGCCAGGAGCAGCGCGCCGGCGATTGCCATCAGGCCGACGAGCAGCGCGATGCCGGCATGCGTCTGGGCCGGGATGCCGGAGACCTCGAGCTGCTCGCCGAAGCCGCGGATCATCCAGTTGCCGGCCACGAACCCGTCGATCGTCGAGTGGATCGAGTCCGCGGGCAGGATCGCGGGATCGGGCGGGTCGCCGGACCACACCGCCAGCCACGATCGCCCCTGGCTGGCGGTGGTGTCGATCGCCGCCGGCTGGGTCGAGGGGGTCGCGCCGCTCACCACGAATCGGCCGATGACTCCGATCAGGATGTCCCCCGGCCGGTTGAAGACGAGCCCGGGGCTGATCGGATAGACCGAGAAGGTGTTGCCGTCCACGACCTGGATGGTCTCGTTGAAGGTCGCCACCAGATCGGCCCCATTCGCCGGGTTGCCGTCGGGGTCGTGGTAGACGACCAGATCCACTGCGCCGCCGACCGCCATGTTCGGGCCCGGCGGAAACAGCACCCAGATCTCGTCGAGCCGGTAGGCCGCGCTCCCGGGGCTGAAGCGATTGAACCACAGGAACTGCCGCGCTGACGGCGCGCCGACGCCGAAGGTCCCCTCGGACGCATCGTCGTCGAGCACCAGCTGCAGGCTGACCGGCGGGATCGGCGGCAGCGCCTTGGCCGGCGACGTCTTCGGAACGGGACGGAACTGATACTCGAGGTCTTCCGCCTCCACGACGCCACCAAGAACCGCCGCAAGCACGATCGAGACGAGGCCAATTCCGGTCGATCTCATAGACCCCTCCACGGCGCGCGCCTACGGAACCACCGACGACCATCGCGACGCGTCGCCGCTCTCGAAGCCGTCAGCGAAGATCTGGTCGGCGTTGCCGAAGTACAGCTCGTCGAGGCCGGCCGAGAAATCCAGCCCGGTCGGCGTGGCGAAAACGAAGCCGCAGCGCGCCGACGCCGCCGACAGCGGAACGTCGACGAGGTCGAGGGTGTCCACCCAACTGCCGCCGGTGTCGCCCACGAGGTCGCTGATGATCGACCGGCCGATGCCGCTGCCGGCCGCCCCGCAGCCCGCCGCGGTGAAGAACTCGCAGTCCCTCGAGTACGACAGGAAGCCTGCCGTCTCGAGCTTCCACCTGGAGCGAAGCTCGGATCCCGTCCCCGGCAGCACGACCACGCACTGGTCGATCCGGAACGACGTGTTGGCCGCCAGCTGCCGCACCTGCGCCGAGCCCGAGATCGACGAGGACCCGGCGTCGTCGCTCGAGTAGGTGATCTCCGCCGGGTCGGAGGGCACCCACGGGCCGAGCCCGGTGGCGGCGCAGTCGAAGTGCCCGTTGGCGAAACGGTTGCCGGGATCCGACCGGAAGGTGAGCACGAAGTCGTCACCCCCGGCGCCGTCGCCGGTGCCGTCGAGCGGGTTGCCGGCGAGGTCGCGAATCGAGGTCGAGCCGCACACCATCACCCGCACCTGGGAGCTCGGCAGGAGGCCGGTGGCGAGGGTCGCCGTCCGGGTCGAGACCTCGTAATGGACGCCCGAGATCGGCGCCGCCACGTCGTCGTCGAAGACCGATCCGCAGCCCGCGGTCGAGAACTCGAGGTCCGGCCCGGTCGCGACCACCAGATAGTTGGCGGGGTTGGTGACGTCGTCGTTGTCGCCGTCGCCCGGCGGATCGCGCACCGGCTCCGAGAACTCCACCCGCAGCGAGCCGATCGGCTCGCTGGCCGTGGCGCATTCCTCGAGCAACGCGCCGCCGGCGGACACCCCGGTGACGGTCGGCGCCGTGGTGTCCAGGGTCGTGGTCTCGTCGTCGGTGTTGTCCACCTCGTCGAGCTCGGGCTCGGTCGAGGTCGCGGTGGCGGTGTTGGTGATCATGGGCGGCGGGTCCGGCCCGACCGCGACCTCGATGGTGTACCGGGCCGAGTCGCCGGCGGCGATCGAGCCGAGGGTGCAGGTGGGCGCGCCGTCCGGGTCCTCGGTGCAGCCCGAGGTCGCCACCAGGGCCACCGCGGCGGGCAGCGAGTCCGTCACCACGACGCCGGTGGCGTCTGACGGGCCCATGTTGGTCACCGTCAGCGTGTAGACGAGGGACTCGCCGGGCGACCACGGGTCGGGGGAATCGGTCGTGACCAGCACCAGGTCGACCTCGCGCTCGATGGAGGTCGACTCGCTGGCCGCGTCGTTGCCGGCGTCGATCTCCGGGTCGTCGACCGCGGTCAGCTCGGCGGCGCTGGTGATCACGTCCGTGCCGGGCTCCGCACCCGCCGCGACGGTGAGCACGATCGTCAGGGTGGCGCTCGCGCCGTTGCCGAGGCTGCCGATGCGCCACTCGGGATCGGCCCAGGTCCCCGCGCTCGGGGTCACCGACTCCAGCGCGACTCCGGCGGGCAGGGTCAGGGCCTGCGACACCACCACCCCCGAGGCCGCGGTGGGCCCGTTGTTGGTCGCGGTGACGACGTAGGTCAGGTTACCGACGCCCGAGCCCGCGACCGCCGGGTCGACGGACTCGGCGACGGTGACCTCGATGTCGGCGCTCGTCGTCGTCCCGAACCGCAGCGCCGCACCGACCGAAACCTCGAGGCGCGGGTCGTCCGGGCCGAGCCCGGCCTGGCCGTCGAACGCCACCAGCTCCCGGCGGCTCGAGACATCGCCGGAGAAGGTCACGGCAGTGGTGGCAGCAGCCCCCGCCGGCACGGTCTCGGTCACCGTGTAGCCGGTGCCGGCGCCGGCGCCGTCGACGCTCGGGACCAGCCCGGTGAAGGCGAAGGTGCCGTCGGCTGCGCTGGTGGTCGTGGCCATCACCGCACCGCCGAGACCGTTGCTCCCGGAGAGGGCGAATTCGACACCCTCGAGCGGGCTGTCGACACCGTCGTCGTAGACGCCGTCGGCGTCGAGGTCGTCGTACGCGAAGCCGTGGATCGAGCCCAACACCGCGACACCGAGGTCGAGGCCGGCAACGTCGGCGCCGCTCACCGTGGTGACCGCGAAGACCGTCGGCGAGGTTGTCTGTACGAAGCCCATCGGCAGCAGCTGCCGGATGAAGTAGAGCCCGCTGCCGACGCCGGCAAAGCCGTAGCTGCCGTCGGCGAGCGTGAGCGTCCCCGACACGGGAGCGTCGTCGCCGGCGCCGAAGTCTGGCGTGGTGTCGCCGCCGTCCCGCCAGAGCTCGAGGCTCGCCCCCGGCAGCGCCGGGTCACCGGTGACGGAGCCGTCGGCCGTGAGGTCCTCGAAGACGCCGCCGCTGAGAATCACCGGGTCGAAGGGGATGAGGCCCGCGTCGACGTCGAGGTCGTCGGCCGTCAGGGACACCTCGGCCTGGCCGGTCACGGGATCGAAGTCGCTGTCGAGCGCCGGGTCGCCGCCCGCGAAGCGCGGCGAAAGTCCGACGAAGAGCTCGGAGGGCGCCACGGTCAGCGTGGCGTCAGCCGGCAGCATGGCCGGGAAGAGGTAGACGCCGGTCGAGTCGCTGACCGTCTCGAACTCCACCGCGCCGCCGTTGACCGACAACGTGCCCTCGAGAGCGACCGGAATCCCGGCGGCGCCGGGCTCCCCGGCGCCCTGGACGCCGTCGCCGTCGGTGTCGCTCCAGACGAAGTCGCCGAGGTTGGCGGGAATCCAGCCATCGTCAAGAGCATCGGCCGCCACGGTGACCACGCCGATGATGGTGACGGGCACGCCCGCGTTGCCGTTGTCCGCGATCACCGTCGCCGGGTCGGTCGAGGCGGAAGCGCCCTGCTCGAGCTGCACCGTGCCCACGTTCTGGTCCAGGCGGTAGGCCGCGAACGGCGCCATCACACCGGTGACCGTGGTGTTGACCAGGTCGAGGTTGAGCGTGAAGTTGCCGTCGGCCGAGCCGGCGTCGACCACCAGCCCGTTCCCGAGCGGCGAGGCGATCTCGTTGTCGCGGATCACGATGTTCCAGAGGCTTCCCGTCCCCGTGCCCGCGTCCTGGGGCCGCACCCGGATGCCGGCGCTGCCGGCCGCATTACTGACGGTGTTGCCCTCGATCAGGATGTTCGCCACCGAGTCGGCGGTGGACGAGCCGCCGTCGATCGTGAGGCCCTCCTGGCCGGAGCTCGTGATCCGGTTGTTGCGGATGATCAGGTTGGCCCAGGTGCCGCCGCCCTCGACGTCGATGAAGACCGCCTCGTCGGAGACCGTGCCGAGGATCTCGTTGTCCTCGATCGAGACCGACGCCACCGTACCCACGCTGCCGGTGTCGCCGAGGTCGAGATCGACGGCGCTGCCGCTGGCGGCCGCCGGATTGAAGGTGTTGCCCCTGATGCGGGCGAGCACCACCGGCCCGCCGGGGCCGCTCGGCGTCTGGACGTTGAGCTTGACGCCGTCGTCCTGCAGCATCGTGAAGGTGTTGCCCTCGACGATGAGGTCGAAGGTCGGTGCGCCGAAGACCAGGGTGTCGATGGCGTGGCGGTTGTCAGCGGGAGTGTCGAAGGTGTTGCCGCGCACCTCGAACGTCGTCCGCGCTGCTCCGGTCGCGACGACCCGAACGCCGGCGCCGCCGTAACCCGAGGTCCACGCGTTCCCGAGCAGGGCGACCACGCCGTTGACGTCGACGAGGTCGACGACGCCACCGGCGATCCCGGAGAAGGCCGTCAGGTTGAGGTCCCGGATCGTGAGGTCGCCGGCATACGCGGTCGCGCGGAAGGCGCTGCCCGTCGAACCGTTGACCGCCGCCGCGAGCGGGTTGGCCGCGCGGATGGTGAGGTCGCCCGGGTCCCAGCCGACGTCGCTGCCCATGGAATCGAGGTCGACGCTCTCGTCATAGGTGCCGTCGTCGAGCACGATTTCGTCGCCGGGGAACGCGTGGTTGACCGCGTCCTGGATCGTCGGCTGGTCGTCAGGGACCACGATGGTCGCCGCCCCGGACCACGAGCCCGCCGCGAGCATGACGACCGCGGCGGCGAGGACCGTGGAACTTCCTGCGAACCGGCGGGGCAGCGGTGCGAGGTTCATCGGGCCTCCCTGTTCAGCCACGGTCCGTTCGAACGGTCGCCCCAGCCGACGGATCTCCGGTCCCACTCCTCCCGATCCGCACGAGGAGCGACCCGTCCACGCCACGATTCGGGGTTGGGTCAGTGTATCAGGGGCCGGCTCGATCGGAGGATCAAGGGGTCGATGGGCAGGATCGTGCGGTCCGGGTCGTCCGGCAAAAAGGCGCCGAAGCCGTCACGGAGCGACCGAAGGTCATCTGCGAAAGGTCGCTGGTGCCGGAAAGGCCCGTCTCACCCGGCTTTCGGGATCGCCGATTCCGCCCTCTGCCGCCACTCGCTCGCCCGCGCATCGTAGCCACGGTCGGGCTCGGCCCGGTGCCAGTCGTCGTAGAGGTCGGCGAGCACCCCGATGATGCGGTTGGTCTCGGCTTCGCCGGCGGTCAGCCGGGGGATCGACTCGACGAGGAGTGCCTCGGCCTCCGCCCGCTCGCCGAGAGCGGCGAGGGCCATCCCGAGGTGTGCCGACGCCACGGCAAGGGTGTACTCGTCGTCCGGGTGCTCCCGCTCGACGACGTCGCGGAGCCGCCGGAGCAGGTCCTCGGCCTGCTCGACGCGGCCCTGCGCAAGCAGGATCGTGCCCAGCACGTCGCTGGCCTCGATGGTGAGGCGGCTGGTGGGCCCCTGGGTCCTCTCAGCGGCCTCGATGACGGTCCGCACCAGGGTCTCGGCCTCCTCCAGATGCCCGAGCCGTCCGCGGACGAAGGCGAGCTGGACCATGGACAGCAGGGTCATCGGATGTTCCGGACCGAGGACCCGCCTGCGAGCCTCGACGACCTCCCGGTGGAGTGACTCCGCCCGATCGTAGTGGCCGAAGATCTCCTCCATCTCCGCCAGGTTGTTCAAGGTGTTGAGGGTGCTCGGATGGTCCGCACCCAGATAACGAACCTTGAGCTCCAGGGCGCGGTTCCACAACGGGATGGCCTCGTCGAACCGGCCCATGCTCGCGTAGATGTTCGCGAGATTGTTCATGGGCCTCATGGTCTCCAGGGAGCCCTCGCCGAAGGTCCGCTCGCGCACCTCGAGCAGCTCCAGCTGCAGCGTCTCCGCCTCCGCGAAACGCCCGCGTTCCTGGTAGAAGTTGGCGAGGTTGTTCATGGTCATGATCGTGTCCGGGTGCTCGTCGCCGAGGGCGGTTCTCTGGAGCTCGAGGGTCCGCTCGAGCAGCGGCTCCGCCTCGTCCGACCGGCCTTCCTTGCCGTACACCCTTGCCAGCGTGCTCATGACCGTCAGGGAGCTCTCGTGCGCCTCTCCGTGGATGCGGGTCGAGATCGCGAGCGCCCTCGCCAGCAGTTCCCCGGCACGATCGTAGAGCCCCTGCTCCTCGTACAGGCTGCCCAGGTCATAGAGCGCCAACACGAGGTTCGGGTCCTCGCCGGGGAGGCTCTCGCGGATCGAGAGCGCGCGGACCAGTTGGGGCTCGGCAGCGTCGTAGTTTCCGAGGAGGCGGTAGGTCTCCCCCAGCGTCCTCCGGATCGCGGCCTCGACGAGCGGCTTATCGCCGAAGCGCCCGTCGGGCCGGGACGCCGCGTCGATGGTGTCCGCGGCGGCGTCGAGCACCTCGCGCATCGGGACGTCCTTGCCCCGGCCCTTGTCGTCCGACGGCGCCACCGCCGCCAACAGATCGTAGTTGAGGAAGTCGTTCACCGCCTGAGCCACGGCCGCCGACTCGGCGGCACGCCTCTCGGCCCTGCGGGCGTGGATCATTCCCCACGAGGTGGACGCCACCGCGACCACCAGCGCCGCCAACCCGGCCGCCAGGGCGGTGAAGGTCGGCTTGTTGCGCTGCACCATCTTCTTGAGCTGGTAGCGGGCGCTGGGTGGGCGCGCCATGATGGGCTGCGAGCTCAGGTAGCGGTCGATGTCCTCGGACAGCGCGGCGGCGCTGCCGTAGCGCCGGTCGGCCTCCTTTTCCAGGGCCTTGCCGACGATGGTCTCCAGGTCGGCGTCGATCCGGCGGGTCCCGCTCCAGCTGGCTCCGAGCGGAAGCGGCGGCTCCGAGCAGATCACCCGGACCGCTTCGGCCAGGGCTGCCCGGCGGATGTCGTAGGGGCGCCGTCCGGCGAGCATCTCGTAGAGGATGACCCCGAGGGCGTAGACGTCGGTCCGCACGTCGATGGCCTCGACCTCGCCCCGCGCCTGCTCGGGGCTCATGTAGGGCAGGGTGCCCTTGATCATGCCGATCTCGGACACCAGGGTCGCGGCCACGTCGGCATGGGTGATTCTGGCCAGGCCGAAGTCGAGGATCTTGATCGACGACCCGACGGCCTCGGCGGAGTCCCCGGACGCCTCCTGGTCGCGATCGCCGAGGATGATGTTCGACGGCTTGAGGTCGCGATGGATGACGCCGCGCTGATGCGCGTAGTTGACGGCGGCACAGATGGTGCGGAAGACCCGCAGGCGAAGGCGGAGCTCGTCGGCCGTCACCACCTGCGGGCGGCTGCCCAGCCACCGGTCGAGGGTCCGCCCCGGGGCGAGCTCCATGGCGAAGTAATCGCGCCCGTCATCGGTGTGACCGGTCTCGTAGATGGCGGCGATGTTGGGGTGCTTGAGCCGCGCCAGCGTCTCGGCCTCGCGATGGAAGAGACGGGCGTGGAGATCGTCCACCTGGTGCTCGCGGCGCATCACCTTGAGAGCCACCCGGCGGCGCGGTCGGTCCTGCTCCGCCTCCCACACCGCGCCCATCCCACCCTCGCCGAGCAGGCCGACGATGCGATAGCCGGGGATCACGGGCGGCGGGGTCGCGGACCTGGGCCTTCTCCCCAGAGCACCGGCGACGGAGAGGGTCTCCTCCGCGTCCGACGCGGCCTTCAGCTCCTCGCCATCGAGGGAGCGCTCATCGCGCCCGTCGTTGTCGTCCATGTCTCCTCCGGATCTCTGCCGTAGCTGCAACCCGGCGAGCGCGGAAGAACATTCCTGGTACCTCGCACCGTCGCTGTGTCGACGCCCTCTGAGACGAGCTCCAAGAGAGCCGGCACGATTGCCCGAGTTCTCAGAGCCTCGCTCCGATGAGGGGGTTCCGCCTGCTCTGCGGCTCGATGACTACAACAGAGGAGCCAGCAGGCGTGCGACGCGAACCGCCAGCCGGAACCACAGGGGCTTGGCGTCCAGCTCACCGGGAACCATCAGCCTGGAGTCCTGGAAGTCCTGCTCGAACATCCGTTGCACCTCGCCGGCGAAGGTCTCGTCGGACACCACGGCCGTGATCTCGAAGTTCAGCCGGAAGGAGCGGTTGTCGAAGTTGGCGGTCCCGACGGTGGCGACGTTGGTGTCGACCAGCATGAACTTGCCGTGGAGAAACCCACGCTGATACCGGTAGAACCGTGCGCCGCCCGCCTTGACGTCACTGAAATACGAGTAGGCTGCGAGGGTCACCAACCTGCTGTCCGCCTTCTCCGGAATCAGGATGCGCACATCGACACCGCGCAGAGCCGCGAGCTGCAGGGCCTGCACGATGGCGTCGTCCGGGACGAAATAGGGGCTGGCGATCCAGATCCGCTCCCTGGCGGAGGTGATCGCGTGCATGAACATGAGCAGCGCGGTTTCCATCGGATCGGCGGGGCCGCTGGCGATGACCAGTGATTCGGCGCGCCCGCTCCCGAGGCGGGGCGTCCAGCTCAGACAGTCGAGCGCACTGTCCGTCGCCCAGCGCCAGTCCTCCAGGAAGGCGAGCTGGGCGCCGATGACGGCCGGCCCCTCGATGCGCACGTGCACGTCGTGCCAGTGTCCGAACTTCGGGTCGTGCCCGAGGTACTCCACTCCCACGTTGTGGCCGCCCACCCAGGCGACCTGGCCATCCACGACCACGGTCTTCCGGTGGTTTCTGAAGTTGAGCTGGAAACGGTTGCCGGGGCCTTTCCTGCTGTGAAACGGAGTCACCTCCACGCCGGCCGCTCGCAGCCCCTCGATGAAGGCGCCGGGCAGCCCGATACTGCCGATCTCGTCGTAGAGGAAGTGGACCGGAACTCCGCTTCGAGCCTTGCCGGCCAGCTCGGACGCCAGTCGCCGGCCCAGCTCGTCGTCGCGCACGATGTAGAACTGGACCAGGACGTAGTCACGCGCCGCACGGATGCCTTCGAAAATGCTCGAGAACGTGGCGTCCCCGTCGATGAGCAGGTCGACGCGGTTGCCTCCGGTGAAAGGCACGCGAGCCAGCTGCTCGGCGGCAGCCACCGCCCCGGGATTCGCCTCGCTCACCGTCGAGCATGCCGCCAGCTGATCATTGGCCTGCCGGATGGTGTCGCCGAGCCGTTCGAGCTTGTGCTGGCGGGCGCGAACATACCCCTTGAACTTGTTGCGGCCGAACACCCAGTAGGCGGGCACGGCCAGGAACGGCGCGGCAACCAGTGAGACCGCCCAGGCGATCGTGCCCTGCGGCGTTCTGACATTCATGACGGCATGCGCCGCGGAGAGGATGCCGACGAGCTCGAGCAGTGTGACTGCGAGCGCCCAGGTCATCGGTTCACCTCGATCTCGTGCTCGATGCGTTCGATCAGTCGGAGGACAGGGCTTTCGTTTCGTTCGATTTCAGGCTAGCACGGCGCTGGGGGGCTGTTTCGGGGGCCGAGTGGCGAGCGATTCGCTTCCGACCCGCAAGCGATCGCGTCTTTCGTCGGGAGCTCGGGAAGTTGAAGCTTCTTGAGCTCCTGACACTTTGACAGCTTTACGGGCGGAAAGGTCTCACCGAGGGCATCGGTGCCCACTTGACATGCGCCTTCTCACGGGTGCATCGTGCGGAGGTCAAGCCGCCGGCCACTTTGAGAATGTCGCTTCCGCAATCTGTCGGATCAGCAGTCACGAGCCGGAACGACCCGCTCCAGCGCGTCGACGGCCATCGAGGAGGTACCGATGATCCGCCTGCGCACGAGCCTTGCCGCCCTCATGACCGGGGTTCTCGCCACCGGGGCGGGCTTCGACGCCGAAGCCTGCACTGCCATAACGCTTCGCGCGGCGGACGGCAGTGTCGTCTACGGCCGCACGATGGAGTGGGGCGCCTTCGACCTCTTTTCGCGGGTGATGGTCGTCCCGCGCGGGCAGGAGTTCCGGAGCCTCATGCCCGACGGTGAGCCGGGCCTCGTCTGGGCGGCGCGCTACGGCTTTGTCGGACTCGACGGGCTGAAGCGCCCCATCGCGCTCGACGGAGCGAACGAGGCCGGGCTGACCATCGGCGCGCTCTACCATCCGGGCTTCGCGGAGTACCCGGCGTTCGATCCCGCGACGCGCGACGTTTCGATCGACCCCGTGGACGTCGCCAACTACATCCTCGGCACCTACGGCAGTGTGGCGGAGGTGCGCGAGGGCTTCTCGGGCGTGCGCGTTGTTGCCGTGGTGGAGGAGGCGCTCGGATTTCCGGCGCCTCTGCATTTCCTCGTGGTGGATCCGACAGGCGCGGCTGTGGTGATCGAGTTCCTCGCTGGCAAGGTTCAGATCACCGACGCGCCCTTGGGTGTGCTGACGAACGCGCCGACCTACGACTGGCATATTACGAACCTCAGGAACTTCGTCAATCTCTCCCCCGTCGCCTTGCCGGGACGCGAGGTGGGAGAGCTCGATTTCCGGCCGCTCGGCGCGGGCAGCGGGATGATCGGCCTGCCGGGGGACTTCACCCCGCCGTCGCGCTTCGTGCGTGCGGTGGCCTTCTCGGCGACCGCGCGACCGACCGAGGACGGGGAGGAAACGATCTACGAGGCGTTCCGTATCCTCGACAGCTTCAACGTGCCACTCGGCGCGGCGGAAGGGTCGGGCCTTGTGGATGAAGAGGTCGGGATGCGATCGGCCACGCTCTGGACGAGTGCCGTCGATACGAAGAACCTGGTGCTCTACTACCACACGCAGCACAACCGGCGGGTGCGGATGGTGGACCTCAGGAAGATCGACTTCGGCGCGCTCCCCGGCATCACGTATATCCCGCTCGACCGGGCGAAGGCGCAGGACATCGAGGAGCTGACGCTGCCGTGAGGCTTCATGGGCGCCACCCATGAGAAGCTCCGTGTCAGGAGGTGCGCCGGTATCGCGGACAATTGAGTGCTTTCGTCACGGAAGCATTGACAGGGAACCCATCAGTACCCGAACACGAGAGGGGTCACCAGCAGGGTGACGAGCCAGGTGAGCACGACGAGCGGGATGCCGATCTTGAGGAAGTCCGCGAAGCGGTAGCCGCCCGGTTCGACCACCAGCGTCACCACCGGCGTCGACACGGGGGTCATGAACGCGGCCGAGGCCGCGATCGCGACGGTCATGGCGAACACGTACGGATCGACCCCCATGACGCGCGCCGCCTCGACCGCGATCGGCGCCACCAGCACCGCGGTCGCGGTGTTCGACAGGAACAGCCCGAGCCCGGCGGCGAGGAAGAACAGCGCGGTGAGCATCACCCCCGGCCCGGCCGAGCCGAAGGTGGCGACGAGGCCGTCGGCGACCAGCGCGACGCCCCCGGTCTGCTCGAGCGCGGTCGCGACCGGGAGGATGCCCGCGATCAGCACCAGCGAGCTCCAGTGCATCGACCGGTACGCGTCGTCGAGGCTCAGACAGCCGGCGAGGATCACCACCAATGCCGCGATCAGCACCGCCACCACGACCGGCACCAGCTCGAGCGCGGACAGCACGACCATGCCCACGAGCGCGGCGATCGCCCACGGAGCGCGGCGGCGTGCCGGGGCGACCTGGTCGATCTCGATGGGCAGGGCGAGCACGACGAAGTCGTGGGCCGCGGACTGCAGCCCGGCGAGGCGCTCCCAGGGGCCGACGACCAGCAGGGCATCGCCCGCCTCGAGCGGAAGATCGACGAAGTCCCGAATGGCCTCGGTCTTGCGCCGCAGCCCCAACACCAGGACGTCGAACCGGGTGCGGAACCCGGACTCCCGGATCGTCCGGTTGAGCAGCCGCGACTCAGGGTGGAGGAGCACCTCGGCGACGCCGATCTCGCGCAGCCACACCTCAGCGTGACGGTCCTCGAGCGGCAGCACGCGCAGGCCGAAGGCCTCGACCACCGGTCCGGCGCCGTCGCCGGCCGAGAACACGACCAGCACGTCGCCGCTCCGGATCAGGGTCTCCGGAATCGGGACGAAGATCGAGGTCCTCCGCAGACGGTCGGTGCGCTCGATCAGCACCGCCCGGGCACCGAAACGCGTCGCAACCCGAGCCTCGGCCAACGACTGACCGACCAGCGACGAGCCCTCGGGCACCCCCAGACGATGGACACGTCCCTCGACCTCGAAGCTGGTGAGCAGCTCGCGCACGCCGCGCCCGCCGGTTTCGTCGTCCGCGACGTGGCTCGGCAGCAGGCGGCGGCCGATGACCGCCATGTAGACGACCGCGACCAGCAGCACCGAGATCCCGATCGGCGTGAACGAGAAGAACCCGAAGGGGGTGTACCCCTCGCGTTCGAGCTCCGCCGCCACCACCAGGTTGGGGGTCGTGGCGATGAGCGTCATCATCCCGCTGATCAGGGCGGCGAACGACATCGGCAGCAGGAGCCGTGACGCCGCCACGTTCGCCTCGCGGCTCAGGGTGAGCGTGACGGGAATCAGGATCGCCACCACCGCGGTCGAGCTCAACACGCTGCCGAGCGCCGCCGCCACGACCATCAGAAGGACCATCAGCCGGACCTCGCCGGTGCCGCCGACCCGCAGCAGCCAGGCGCCGATCGCGTGGGCCACCCCGGTGCGGGTGAGAGCCTCGCCGAGGACGAGCAGACCGGCGACGAGGATGACCACCGGATCGCCGAACCCCGACACCGCCTCCGCCGGGGTCAGCACGCCGCTCAGCGCGAGCGCGAGCAGGACCCCGAGCGCCACCATGTCCAGCCTCACCCGACCGCTCGCGAAGAGCAGGCTCGCGACGCCGATCAGGACAAAGACGAAAAGGGTGTCCCCGGCCATCGCCGGATCACGTCTCGCGAGCGCTGCGCAGGTGGGTCACGGGCTCTGCCGACTCAGGTCCCGATCAGCCCGCCGTCGGCCTTGCGGATCGCCACGGTCGCCGAGCGCGGCCGCCCGTCCGGCCTGAAGTCGGGCCAGTTCGAGTAGCGCCGCGGCCGGTCCGGGTCGCTGTGCAGGCTGGGGACCTCGAGGCCGTCGCTGCGCGGGGTGAGCGGCTCGCCCGGGTGCTGGATGTTGACGAACATCGTGCGCCCGTCGGGCGTCAGCGCGATGCCGGTGGTCTCGCAGCCGACCGGACCGATGAGAAAGCGGCGCACCTCGCCTGTCGCGGGGTCGCAGGCCAGCATCTGGTTGTTGCCGAGGCGCTGCATCTCGCCCCGGTGCATCTCATCGGAGCTCATGTCGGTCTGGATCCACAGCACGCCGCGCGCATCCAGCGTCAGCCCGTCCGGGCAGGCGAAGATGTCGCCGCGGATGTCGCCGCGCGCCTCGGGGCGCTTGTTGGACGGGTCTCCGGCCAGCACCAGGTGCTTCCACGAGAACGTGGCGGCGTCGAAGTCGCCGTCCTCGGTCCACTGGATGATGTGGCCCATGGTGTTCTTGGCGCGCGGGTTGGCTGCGTCCACGTCGGGGTGATTCGACCTGCCCCGCCGGCTGTTGTTGGTCAGGGTGCAGTACACGGTGCGCGCGTCCTGGTCGATGGCGATCCACTCCGGCCGGTCCATCTTGGTGGCGCCCAGCAGGTCGCCCGCCTGGCGGCTGCGGATCAGCACTGCGCCCTGGTCGGGGAAGCCGCTGGCGGCCGTCAACGGCCCCTCGCCCTGCACCAGCGGCAACCAGCGGCCCGTGCCGTCGGCGTCGAAGCGCGCGACGTACAGCGTGCCGTGGTCGAGGAGCGTGGCGTTGGCCTGCGCGCCGCCCGGGGCGATCCGGTCGCGGCTGACGAACTTGAAGATGTACTCGAAGCGCGCGTCCTCGCCGGAGTACACGACCGCTCGGCCGTCGCGGGTGGCCGCGACCCAGGCGCCTTCCTTCGCACCGCGGCCGAGCGCGGTGCGCTTGACCGGCAGGCTCCCGGGATCGTAGGGGTCGATCTCGACGATCCAGCCGAAGCGGTGGAACTCGTTCGGATGCCGCTTCGCGTCGAAGCGCGGGTCGTGCTCGCCCCAGCGCGAGAGGCCGTTTTTGAGCAGGCCCCAGCGGCGCTGGTCGGCGTCGCGCTCGGCCGGGCCGTCGAAGTAGAAGGCCCAGTTCTCCTCGGCGCTGAGGTAGGTCCCCCACGGCGTCATGCCGCTGCCGCAGTTGTTCAGGGTGCCGAGCACGGTGCGGCCCTCGGGATCGGCCTCGGTCTTCATCAGCGCATGGCCGGCCGCGGGTCCGCCGACGGCGACCGGAGTGCGCACCGTGAAGCGTCGGGCGTAGCTCGACGGGCGCACCATCTCCCAGCGGCCGTCCCTGAGGGCCACCTCGATCACCGCCACGCCGTGGGCCGCCTGCGCCTTCGCGACCTTCTCCGCGGTCCAGTGCTTCTTCCCGTCCGGGAACAGCAATCCGTCGTCGGTGTACTCGTGGTTCATCACCAGCAGGCCGTGGCTGCTGCTGCCGTCCAGGGGAAAGTAGTGGATCCCATCGTGGTGCATGCCCATCTGCACCGACTGGTCGGCGGCGCTGTTGCTCGCGTCCCAGCGGAATGCCGGCATGTTGCCCGGG
>CAZMED010000051.1:0-16400 GCA_964565045.1 uncultured Thermoanaerobaculia bacterium | reverse complement strand
TTCTCGGACAGCACCACGCCGAGCATCGAGCCCATGAACAGCAGCAGGTAGGCGTAGAACCGACCCATCGGATCGTGCTCGGACAGGTAGTACCGGGCGTACAGGATCACCAGCACGCCGATGCCCAGGATCATCAGAGCGAACATCAGGCCGAGCCCGTCCAGCCGCAGCGACAGCTCGAGCCCGACGGACGGGACCCACGCGTGACGCCAGATCACGGTGTCGCCCGCCATGACCCGGAGGGCGGCCGGTGCCAGTGCGACGAGGGAGGACAGCGCCACCGCACCCGCGACGAAGGCCGACCACAGGCGACCTCGGGCACAGCTCAACGGCACCAACGCGGCGCCGAGGAATGGAATCGAGACGGCCAGCGCGAGGTTCACGCCGAGTCCGCCGATCCCGGCGCGCCGCGACCCTGCGAACAACGATCCCAGCTGGACCTTGCCACTCTCACCGAGATGTCTCTCCGCCCGGGCACTGTCGTGAAATCCGCCGCGCAGGGCGACACGGCTGCCGGAAGGCCGGCGCGCTTCCGTCGGCAGCGGTTTCCGGGCTCAGTTTAACTTCCGCCGTGAGGCTTGTCGAAGTGTTCGAGGAACACCTGGCGGGCGCTCTGCTCCGCCTGTGCAGCCTCGTTCATCAGCCCGAGGCTCCGGTAGCTTGCCGCCATGCTGCGATAGGCCTGCCACGACTGCGGCCGGGCGGCGATTGCGGACCTGAAGGCGGCAACCGCCCGGCGGTGGTCGCCGCGGATCTGGTACAGCACGCCGAGGTTGTGGTGGCAGGAGGACACGGTGTCCGCGTCGGCGGGATGCAACCGGAGGACCTCCAGGAAGTGGCGCTCCGCCTCGTCGTAATGCCCCGATCTCACGAGCTCGTTGGCCAGGCCCAGGTGGGCCGCCCACGCCTTCGGAGAGGTCTCGATCATGGTCTCGAACAGGGTTCTCGGGTCCTGCCAGGTGAGCGAGCGTTTCAGCGATGCAGCGGCAGCGACGGACAGAACGACGGCGCATGCCAACACGGTGACCAGCCGCGCCGTCCGGCTTCCCCCGGAAACGGCCGCTTCCACCAGATACCCGACCAGCAGACAGACGCCGATCGACGGCACGTACAGGAACCGTTCGGCCGCGGCGGCCCCGGCGATGGCGACCACTCCGGACACCGGCAGCAGGAAACCCAGAATCCATGACAGCGCCAACAAGCCGACGCGCCCGTGCCGGCGTCGCGACAGGAGGGCGCACAGCCCGAGGAGAGCGCACGCGGCCACCAGCGAGGGTGCGGTCATCGCCACCTGGTCGGGCGTGTAGTAGCTGTTGAGCGGCCACGGCACGACCAGCAGGCGCAGGTACACGACCAGCAGCGAGGGAATCGTCAGCCACCCGAACGTCGCCCAGGGCACCCCGCCGGCGCCGGCCAGCTCCGGAGGGGACCCGAAGGGCACGCCCGCGAGCGCGAAGCGGACGACGACGTACAGCGCGAGCGGCAGAACCATCGCCGCGAGCCAGCGCCCGACCCGCCCGAGACCGAAACGGTCCTCACCTTCAGGCAGGGGAAGGATGAGGTCCCACACGACGAGAACCGCGGGCAGCAGCAGCGCCAGCTCCTTGGAGGCCAGGGCGGCGAAGTACGCGAGCGCCAGAAGAACCATGTCCCGCCCCGGATGGCCGGAAGCCCGCGTGCGGATCCGAACCCAGAACAGAGTGGCGAGCAGCATGAACAGGCCGGCCATGAGATCCGTGCGGCCGGAGACGAAGGCGACCGACTCGGTGTGCACGGGATGAACGGCGAACAGCAGGCCGCCGACCAGCGGTCCCACCCGGCCCCCCAGAAGGCTGCGAATGAGCAGCATGACGAGCACCGAGCACGCCGCGTGCGTCGCGCAGTTGGTGACGTGATGGAGCGGGATCCCGGCGAGAGAATCGAGGTGCAGGCTCAGCAGCACCAGCGGCCGGTAATACCCCGTCGGCAGACCGAGGTTGAACTCGGCGGTGAGCAGGCCCCCGAGCCCCCCCTGCGCCACCGCGCCGGCCACGGAGTCGGCCAGCAGAAGATCGTCCCACACCAGCTCGAAGCCGAGGGTGGGGCCGTACGTGATGCAGGCGGCCAGCACGACGAGCAATGCCTGGACCCAGAGACCCGGGAGCCGGTCCGAGATCGCGGGCGGGTCGCTCATCGGTTCATCATAGCGAGGCAGGGGCGGCGCCGCTCGCATCGGGCGAGTAGGCCCCCTCGGCGGCGTGCACGCCCGGCACCCGTTGCAAATCCTTCACAACCACGCCCTCCCCCTTTTCGCGCAGCGCGGGAGGAGGGGTGGGCGGGCTCTGCGCCTCTGCGCCTCTGCGTTTTGGGGCGGGTAGGCGGGCTTCGTGATTCCCTTCGTGTCGTGGTGTCTTCGTGGTTGCGACGTGGGTGGGCGTCTCTGTGTTCCCTCTGTGCCCTCCGTGCCTCTGTGGTTCAATAGAGAATCCTCGAATCGAGCGGTGTGAACGACCCGGCTCGGGCACGCAGCTTTCGCGCCGCCTGCCCGCTGCCACGGACGCTGGCCCGGTCGCTGCCCTCTGAGCCTGTCGCTGCCACTGCCATCTGCCGCTGTCACTGCCATCTGACTCTGTCACTGAACCTGAAATCGGGCACGGGCACGGAGACGGGCACGGGCGCGGGCTGAATCCCATGCCTCCATCTCATGCAATTCCGGATGAGCCGCAACTTGGAGCGACGGCGCAACGCGGCCGTCGGGCGGTGCTATCGTTCGGCCATGAGCCGGACAACCAGCCGCGTCGCCAGGGTCGAGCTCTTCCACGTCGCCGTGCCGTTGCCGGCGATTTTCCGGCCGGCCTGGATCCCGGGCATGCCGTCCAACGAGAACCGCTTCACGCTGGTGCGGATCATCACCGAGGACGGCGTCGAGGGTTACAGCGCCGGCCCGGCGATCGCGCGCGAGCGGGCCGGGCTCGGCGACCTGCTCGGGCCGTACCTGCTCGGTGAGGATGCGACCGACATCGGTCTCGTCCAGCAGCGGCTGCGCGAGATCGCCTACCTCGGCTGGCGCAACTGGTGGATCGAGCCCGCGTTCTGGGACATCAAGGGCAAGCTCGAGGGCAAGCCGGTGTGCGAGCTCCTGGGCGGCGCGCCGTGCGAGGTCCGGCTCTACGCCTCGACCGGCGAGGTCAAGGAGCCCGCGGCCCGCATCGAGGAGGTCGAGGCGCGCGCCGCCGAAGGCTTCGGCACCGTCAAGCTGCGCGTCCACGACCACGACGAGGCGGTGGACATCCGGCACGTGGCGGAGACGGCGCGCGCGCTTGGCGGCCGCGTGCGCCTCGCGGTGGACGCCAACCAGGGCTGGAGGGTGACCATCATCGCCGACGCCCCGCTCTGGGACCTGCCGCGCGCCAAGCGCTTCGCCGACGCCTGCGCCGACGCGAACGTGGCCTGGATCGAGGAGCCGCTGCCGATGGACGCCTACGACGATCTCGCCGCCCTCACCGCGCACAGCCGCGTCGAGATCGCCGGCGGCGAGCTCCACAGCTGCGGCCTGCCCGAGCTCAAGATGATGATCGAGCGCCGCTGCTACCACGTCTTCCAGCCCGACGCGGTCTTCACCGGCGGCATCGACCAGACGATCGAGGTGGCCAAGCTGTGCCGGCAGCACGGCCTCGCCTACTCGCCCCACACCTGGACCAACGGCATCGGCTTCGCCGTCAACCTGCAGCTCTTCGCGGCCTCGGGCTTCGCTGCCGAGCGCGAGCTCGAGTACCCGCTGGCGCCACCGGGCTGGACGGTGGACGCTCGCGACGGGCTCCTCCTGGAGCCGTTCACGCACAGCCGGGGAACCCTCCATGTCCCCGACCGGCCGGGGCTCGGGTTCGAGATCGACCGCCGTGCCCTGTCCCGCTACGGCCGCCGCTTTTCCGTGATGGACCGCAAGCGGCTCGTGTGGTTCTCGCTGAGGACTCGCGGCCTCGCCGCTTCGAAGGAGATCGACCGCGTGCGCAGGGCCCGCCTCGGCGGCGGCTGATCAACGCCCTGCTTGGGCCGACGCGCCGCGCCCGAGAGGGTACTTGCCGAATCGCCCCGTCTGCCTCATCATCGAGGACGCGACGGCTGATCCGTCGGCGCGCGCCCGTTCGATCCCGCGGCGCCGCACAACGCAGGGACCGGAGGACAGACATGCCGACCTATGTGTTCCGCTGCTCGAAGTGCAAGCACCAGTTCGAGAAGATCATGACGGTTGCCGAGCGCGAGAAGGCCCGGCCCGTGTGCCCGAAGTGCAAGGGCCGTAAGACGGTTCCGGTCCTCACCGGTTTCTCCGCCAAGACCTCGCGCAAGAGCTGAGGCCTTCTCCGTCTCCCGGGCTCGACAGAGCTCCGCTCAGCCGCCGCGGCAGTGCTCGACAAACAGCGACAGCACGCCGGCCCAGCCGCTGTCGTAGGCCTCGCGAGTCCCGGCCGCCCGCTCTCCGAGGATCTCCCAGCCGCGGTGCTCGAGCTCGACGCGGGTGCCGCCACCCGTGTCGGTGAACGAAAGCTCCACCTCCTGCGCGGTGGAGGCATCACGTCCCGGGTGCCACGAGAAGACCACCCGCGCCGGCGGCTCCCAGGCGGTGACCGTGCCCCAGAGGTGCAGCGATCCGTCGTCGTGGGTCTCGTAGATACGGCCCCCCACGCGGCCCTCGAAGACGCAGCCTGCGGCCTTCGCCTGACCGACGGAGTGGGTCGCGAGGGGCCACCACGCGTCGATCTGGTCCGTGAAGAGGCGGAAGGCCTCGGCCGGAGGGCAGCGCACATCCACTGCCCTTCGCACCGGTTCGACTGCTTCCCCTGAGGTCATGAAGCCCTCCTGTCGTCAGAGTCCTCGACCGCGGCGGCGAAGGCCGTCAGCACCTCGCCCCAGAAGCGTTCGAGGTAGGCGCGCAGCGGCGCCAGCCCGGCCGGGTCCACGGCGTAGATGCGCCGCGTCCCCCGTGGCCGTTCGGAAACCAGCCCGGCCTCCTTCAGCACCTTCAGGTGCTGCGACACGGCCGGACGGCTGACCGGCAGCCCGGCTGCGATCTCGCCCACCGGGCGCGGACCGTTGACGAGGCGCTCGAGAATCGCGCGTCGGGTGGGGTCGGCGAATGCCGCCAGGGCTCGTTCGTAAGATTCCACTAACGGTAAGTTAGTGCTTACTTTTTGTCGTGTCAACCGTGCGAGGCTGCCACCTCGGCGACGGAACCGGTCGCGAAGAGCCGCAGCCGGTCGCCCATCACCGACTCGAGCACGCGGAAGCCCTTCGCGCCCGTGCAGTGTCCCGAGTACACGGGCCCTGAGACCCGCTCCAGCATCTGCCGGCCGATGCCCTCGACCTCGGCGCGGCTCGGTCCCATCGAGTCGTAGAAGGGCAGGCCGATCAGGTGGAAGCCGCCGAACACGGCTCTCACCGGCGTGTCCGGGAAGGCCGCGGCGGCCGCGTCCATCATGTTGAGGATGCCGTGGTGCGAGCAGCCCGAGAACACCACCATCCCGCCGCCCTCGTGCACCACCATCATCAGCTCGTGGTCGAAGGGATCGCGGTCGAAGCCTCCACCGTGCTCGACGTACAGCCGCCGGTTGCCCGGCGGCCGCGGGTGCGCCGAGCCGATGCCGCAGATCAGGAACACTCCCGGCGCGACCTCGCGGGTGCCGTCCACGAACTCGATACGACCGGCGTTTCGTTCCATCAGCTCGAGGTCGAGACCGATCGCACGTTTGAGGAGCCCGAAGGCCCGGAACCAGCGGCCGGCGAGCGGGCTCTTCCGGAGGTAGACCGGCGCCCGGTGGTTGGCCTCGAGAAACGAGGCCAGGCCGCCGCCGTGGTCGAAGTGCTGGTGGGAGATGACCGCCAGGTCGACCGCGGCGATGTCGATGCCCAGCGTCCTGGCGTTGTCCAGGAACGCCCCCGACGACCCGGTGTCGAAGAGCACCCGGACACCGTTCGCCTCGATGTGCATGGAGAGCCCGAACTCGGCCCGCAGCCCGGGGCGCTCGTCGGGGCAGCTGTTCTCGATCAACGAGGTCACGCGCATGGTGTCCCCCCTCGTCGTGATGCTGCGGACAGTGTAGCCCGGCACGTGACCTGCAACACTTTGTGGAGGCCCCGATCCGGTGTAGCCTGCCCGCGGAGACCCTCATGAGTACTCAGAGCACCGTGCAAGGATTCGCCGCTCTCGCCCTGCTCGCCGCCTCGTGCGCCGTCGGTTGGGCCGAACAAACGCTCCGTCCCGAGATCGTGGTCGCGGACGCCGCCTCGGGCTGCCCATCGGTGGCGGGCTCGTTCGTCGTGCTGCTCGATCCGGACCGCGGCATGTTGCTGCTGTCGGGCGCGCCCTTCCCGGGCGGCCGGGTCGCGGGCGATGCGCGCGGCGGCGCGATGACGCTGGCCCTCGGCGGCGGCCGCGAGTGGGCCCTCGACCGCGCCGGCTCGAGCCTCGGCCAGACCCCGCTGTGGGCGGCGCGCTACCCGTTCCTCGCCGCCAGCGGCTCCGGCTGCGTCGGCTTCGACCGCGAGCGCTGGTCGTCCGAGGGCGACCTCGTGACCTACGCCCGCTGGCTGGTCGAGGAGATCTACCTCGACATGCCGGCCGAGGAACGCCGGCGCCGGCCGGACCTGCGGCTCGGCGACCGCGAGCTCAGCCTGCGCGTCGAGCGCGAAGGCTACGGGCCCGTGCAGCTCGCCGGCAGGGAAGGCTCGACCCTCGCCTGCCGCTACGAGGACAGCGGGCGCATCTACCTCTTCCTGCCCTTCATCGTCGACGAGTCGGCGGGCCGGGTGGCGGTCAAGGTCGCCGCCACCGACGGCAGCTACTTCGACACCAGCGCCAAGCAGACGATTGGCTGGGTGGTGGCCTCACCCGGCGAGCCGGGCGCGCTGACCGACACCACCATCACCGTCGCGGTGGAGGGGGTCGGCGGTGCGGTCCCGGACGCCGGCCCTGCCGGCAACTGACGGCGTCCGGCTGACGGGATCCAACGTACGGGCGGCGGCAGGCTCGGGTCCCCTTCCGCGCGCGCCCCAGGATCAGGCTGGCGGCGGGGTCGGATCCGGTCCCTTCTCAATCGCGACTGCGGCGCCATGCCGCAGGCCCCCGCAGGCTGAGGTTCATGGTCGACGGGTGCAGGCGGCGCACGGCGCCCGATCGAAGCGCCTTCTCAGCGCCGTGTCCGAGCTCGCCTTCAATCCGCAGCTGCACGACCGCGTCGGCGGGCAGCGCTTCGAGCTCGTGCCGCAGCCGCCCCTCGAGCGCCTCGGCGTCGAGACGCGACGCATCGACCGTGACGACGGCCATGGGCCGCGCCGGCAGCTTGCGGAACTCCCACCCTGCCAGTCGGCCAGCCGCCGAGCCGTCCGGCTCGAGCTCGAGCACCACGAAGCCCTTCGCCTCGTGGCGCTCGGCGAAGCCGGTCCGCTCCACCGAGCCCGGGTAGAGCACCGGAGCGGCGAGCGGCCGGCCGCGCAGGTCGCTGGTCAGGAGCTGGGCGCGGTGGATGTGCCCGCACAGCACCGCGGCGAAGCCCGCAGGGACGTCGCGGCCGCGGACCACGTCGGCGCCGGAGCGGAAGACGTGGCCCTCGACCGCGGCCCCTTCGACGGTCTGGTGCAGGCAGAGCAGGCGGAGATCGGCCTCGACATCGCCCGCACCGGTCGAGCCCACCAGCTTCAGGAAGCGGTCCCTGATTTCGTCGCGCTCGCACGGGAAGCCCGCGACGGCGACCCGTGCCCCGGCCAGGTCGAGGACGATGGTGCGCGGCCGGTCGAGGACGTGCAGGTGCTGGTGGCTTGCCAGCATCGGGTACGGCAGCGCCGAGCGCTCGTGGTTGCCGGGCACCAGGACCACCGGCACCCCGCGGTCGGCGACCTCGAGCAGCGGCTCGAGCGCCGCCTGGACCAGCGACGCCGGCACCTTGCTGCGGTACAGCAGGTCGCCGCCGTGCACCACGAGGTGGACCTCGCCGCGCAGGGCCGGCTCCAGGGCCAGCCGGGTCATGGCGAAGAAGTCGGGACCGCGCCGCCTCCGCTCGCCGCGCGGCCGCGAGGGCAGGTCGAAGCCGAGGTGGGTGTCGCCGAGGAGGAGGACGCGGATCACCGATGCAGCCTATCCCATCCCGCCGTGCACGGTGAACCCGCCCGAAATTCTGCTAGCATGCGGCCTCCGGCGCGCTCGCGCCGTCTCGTGAGAATGGGGGGTCTCAAGATGCGTTCACTGTTCGTCGCCTGTCTTTTGACGCTCGTCGCTGTCCCGGGTTTCGCCGACGAAGGCATGTGGCTGCCCAGCCAGCTGCCCAGGATCGCGCCCGCCCTCGAGGCCGCGGGCCTGAAAACACCGCCCGCGAGCTTTGCGGATCTGACCGGCGACCCCATGGGGGCGATCGTCTCCCTCGGCGGCTGCTCGGCCTCGTTCATCTCTCCCGAGGGCCTGGTGGCGACCAACCACCACTGCGCCTACGGGACCATCCAATTCAACTCGACCCCCGAGCGCAACCTGCTGGCGGAGGGCTTCGTGGCCTCGAGCCGCGACGACGAGCTGCCGGCCGCACCCGGCGCCCGGGTGTACGTCACGGTCGCTGTCCGGGACGTGACCCGCGACGTCCTCGACAGCGTGCCCGCCGACGCCGACGGCGCGGCGCGGTTCGCGGCCGTCGAGGAGGCCGAGAAGCGGCTCATCGCCGACTGCGAGAAGAGTGTCGGGCACCGCTGCAAGGTGGCGGCCTTCTACGGCGGCACCGAGTACCTGCTCTACGACCAGCTCGAGATCCGCGACGTCCGCCTGGTCTACGCCCCGCCCTCCTCGATCGGCAAGTTCGGCGGCGACGTGGACAACTGGATGTGGCCGCGCCACACCGGCGACTTCTCCCTTTACCGCGCCTGGGTGGGGCCCGACGGCCTGCCCGCCGACCCCTCCCCGGACAACATCCCGTACACGCCGCGCCACTGGCTGAGCATCGGCACCGACGGCGTCGAGGCGGGCGACTTCGTGATGGTGGTCGGTTTCCCCGGCCGGACGAGCCGCTACCGGCTCGCCTCCGAGGTCGAGGAGGCCATCACCTGGACCTACCCGCAGCGCATCGCCCGCCGGCAGGAGAGCCTCGACATCATCGGACGCGAGACCGCCGGCCTCCCCGAGGTCGAGATCGCCTACGCCGCGATGGTCTCGGGCATCAACAACGGGCTCAAGAACGCCCAGGGCATGGTGGCGGGCTTCGCCCGCTCCGACTCGGTGGCGCGCAAGCGCGCGCTGGAGGCCGAGCTGCAGGCGTGGATCGAGGCCGATCCCGAGCGGCAGGCCCGCTGGGGCGATGCGCTTCCCGAGCTCGAGGCGCTCCTCGCCCAGCAGCGCGCACACCGCGAGCGCGACCAGGAGCTCGCTTCGCTGCGCTACAACCAGCTGATGTCCGCCGCCGCAACCGCCTACCGGCTCGCGCGCGAGCGCGAGAAGCCCGACGCCGAACGCAAGCTCGGCTACCAGGAACGCGACATGCGCCGCATCAAGGCTCGCATCGAGCGCTCGGCGCGCAGCTTCGACCCCCGGGTCGACATGGCGCTCCTGCAGCGCACGCTCGAGCACTACGCCGCACTGCCGCAGTCCAAGCGCCTCGAGGTCCTCGACGAGTGGTTCGGGCTCGAAGGCGCGGAGGACCCCGCCGCCCAGATCGCCGGCGTGCTGCACCGCATGTACATCGCCACCGACCTGACCGACGCGGGCGCCCGCCTGGCCCTGCTCGATCTGAACCGCGCCGAGCTCGAGGCCAGCGAGGACCCCTTCGTGCGCCTCGCGATCGCCCTGCACCCGACGGAGCTCGCGCTCGAGGCCGAGGACGAGGCGCTCGACGGCCGCCTGCTCGAGGCGCGGCCGCGCTTCATGGAGGCCCTGCTCGCCTTCCAGACCGCCCAGGGCCGGGAGATCTACCCCGACGCCAACGGCACCCTGCGCGTGACCTTCGGAACCGTCCGCGGCTATGTCCCGCGGGACGGGGTCTTCCACCTGCCCTTCACGACCGCCGAAGGCATCGCCGCCAAGGCGACAGGAATCGAGCCCTTCGACGCGCCGGCGCCCCTGCTCGACGCGGTGGCCGCAGGGGATTACGGGCCCTACGCTTCGGAAGAGATCGGTTCGCTGCCGGTCAACTTCCTGTCCGACGTCGACACCACCGGCGGCAACTCGGGCTCGGCGACCATCGACGGCCGCGGCCGCTTCGTCGGCCTGCTCTTCGACGGCAACTGGGAGAGCATGATCTCGGACTGGGACTTCCTGCCCCAGGTCACGCGTTCGATCCACGCCGATGTGCGCTACATGCTGTGGGTGATGGACCGCATCGACGGCGCCCACCACCTGCTCGAGGAGATGGGCGTCGCGCCTGCGTTCGCCCCGGCGGAGACGGAGGCGGCCGCCGGCGGCGCAGAGTAGTACGAAGCGACATCACGCTCCGCATCATCCGTCTCGACGGGGCGTCAGGCTGCCCGAGCCCGCAGCGCGGGCCCGGTGCGGCGATACGATGGGGCCCGGGAACGGGTGGATTCGGTACGGCGCATGACCTACAACTTCGACCCCGAACGCTGGCACGACGCTCACCTGGCGGCGCTCGAGGCGCGCCGGGAACGCGGCGAGCTCGACGACGAGGCCTTCGAGGCCGAACGGGCCGAGCTTGCCCGGCGCTACGAGGAGCTCGTGGAGCGGCTCGACGGCACCTACCAGATGCCGCCTCCGCGCCAACGGTGACCGCGAACGACATGCGGAACCGAAGGCGTCGTCCGACGGTGGTGCCGTGAGCCAAGAGACCCGGCAGACCGAGCTCGGGGTGCTGTACGCGGCCGGGGCCTTCCTGATCTGGGGCCTGACCCCGGTCTACTGGAAGGCGCTGCAGCACGTGCCGGCGCTGGAGATCCTCGCCCACCGCGTCGTGTGGGGTCTGTTCTTCGCGGCCGCCTGGATGAGCCTGCGCGGGCGCTGGCCCGAGCTCCGCGCCGTCTTTCACGACGCGCGCACCGTCGCGGCGCTGGCGGCCTCGACGGTCTTCATCGCCGTCAACTGGGGCCTCTTCGTGTGGGCGGTGAACACCGGCCGCGTGCTCTCGACCTCGCTCGGCTACTTCATCAATCCACTGATGGTGGTGGTCCTCGGCCTCGTCGTCCTGCGGGAACACCTGAACCGGCGTCAGGCCCTGGCGGTGGGTCTGGCCGCGATTGCGGTCGCGATCCTGACCCTGCGCCTCGGGCAGCTGCCCTGGCTGTCGCTGACGCTGGCTGCCTCTTTCGCGCTCTACGGCCTGCTGCGCAAGACCGTCAAAGCCGATGCGGTCGTCGGTCTGACCTTCGAGGCGGCCGCGCTCGCGCCCGTGGCGGCGGCCTACCTGGTCCTCCGGGAACGCCGCGGTGTCGGCGCCTTCGGACACCTCGGGTGGCCGACCGACCTGATGCTCGTGGTTTCCGGAGCCGTGACCGCCATTCCCCTGATCCTCTTCACTCTCGGCGTACGACGGGTCCAGCTGTCGACAGCGGGCCTGCTGCAGTACATCGCGCCGACCCTGACCTTCATCCTGGCGGTGTTTCTCTACGGCGAGCCGTTCACCATCGCCCACGCGGTGTCGTTCCCCCTGATCTGGATCGCGCTCGCCATCTACACATTCGATCTCCGCTCACGGCTGCGGCGCCTCGAGCGGCTCGAACAGGTCCGTTCTTCCGCCTCGAGCCTGAATCCGGGATCTTGACAAAATCGAGACTCAATCCCATATTCAGATTCAGGCTTCGAACAAGGGGGATCGGATATGCGACAGCGTACGGCTCGTCAGATCTCGTGTGCGTCGGTAGGTGCCATGCTCCTGGTCGCGTCGGTCCACACCGGGTGCAGCCGGCCGTCATCGGCAACTCAGGCCCGCGACGCGGCCGCAGCCGTCGAGCGCGGCCGCTACCTCGTGCAGGTGGGAGCCTGCAATGACTGCCACACTCCTCTGAAGCTCGGGCTCAACGGGCCCGAGCCGGACATGTCGCGGGCGCTGTCGGGTCACCCGGAGGAATTCGAGGTCGGTCCCCCGCCGGCACTCGGCGACGGCGGCTGGCTGTGGGCGGGAACCTCCAGCAACACCGCGTTCGCCGGACCTTGGGGCGTCAGCTACGCGGCCAACTTGACCCCGGACTCGGAGACCGGCATGGGAATGTGGACCGAGGACATGTTCATCAAGGCCATCCGCGAGGGCAAGATGATGGGCGGCGGTCGCCAGATCATGCCGCCGATGCCGTGGCCGGCATACCGCAACATGACGGATGACGACCTCAAATCGATCTTCGCCTATCTCCGGAGTCTGCAGCCGATCGTCAATCACGTCCCGGAGTACCAGGCCCCGCCCGGCTGATGGTGCGCACCGACGCGGCGCCGCACCGGACGCTGCCGTCTCGGCACACCGCCCGCCGCCGACAGTCCGCGGTCGTTGCGAGATGCTCCGGCGCCCAACGGCGGCGGCAGTGCCCGTCGGACCAGGGTGGTGCGTCCGCCGGCATCGCAACCTATATTGGAGACAGGAAGGTTCACCTCACCGGGAGAAGGGAGGCGTCATGCGCTCCGCTGCCGAGATGATCGAGGTTTCGTGCCCGAGGTGCGGCGAGGACTACGTCGACTGGGACCATCCCTTCGAGACCTCGCCGATGCAGTCCCCGTGCCCGCACTGCGGGTACGACATGGCCACCGACCCGGTGGCGCACGAGGACGGCGCCTGGCTGCCGGCGACCGTCGATGACGAGGCGCTCTAGGCTTCCGTCCTGAACGGTCGAGTCCGCGCCGCGCGGGCGAGGCCCGACCTCACTGCCAGGTCACGCGGTAGCGGCAGACCGAGCCGCCGGTGGCGCGGCACTGCTCCTCGAAGATGCGGGGGTTCTTGGCGCCGCACATCTCGAGCGCCCGCTTGTACCATCCGATGACGGTCAGGCAGTCGGCCTTGGAAAAGGTCTCGGCTTCGTGGGTGGTGAGCACGGCTTCGCGCTCGCCCACCTTCTCGTACTCGCGCCGTCCCACCTGGTAGTACATCCGGTAGATCTGCGGTGCCTTGGCGAGAAAGGCGTGCGGGTCGCCGGGGGCGAGAAACGCCGCGTGCACGGTGCCGAGGTTCTTCTCCGCCGAGGCCTCGCCGAGCCTCTCGAAGTAGGACAGGCTGCCGCCGCCGAGCACCTGGACGATCGCGTCGTCCAGGCGGCGGCCGATCTCGAACGGGAGCCACGCCACCGGCATCACGCTGTTGAGGGCCTTCTGATCGTCGGGTGGCAGGCTGGCCAGAACCCTGGCGAGGGCATCCTCGCCGCCCTGCTCGCGGACGAACGCCAGGCGGGACTTCAGGACCGACCCCTTGATCTTCTGCTCGTTCATTCTCTGATTCTACATCCGAACCGTGCCGCGCAATGGACTGCGCCCGATCTGGGTTACCATATAGAACGAATCTCATTCTCCGAAATATCGAGCTGACAGGGTCCCCCGGGGACCGACGGAACGATTCATGACACGAGAGCTCACAACAGGCCGGGCGCTCACCACCCTCGCGGCCGCGGCTGCGGCGGCCTGGCTGACGTTGGTCGCAATCGGAGATGTCGGACGGGCGGAGGCCCAGTCGGTCTCCCCCGCTCCAACGCGGACCCCGGCCGTCCCCACACCGACGCCGACGCCGGTTCCGCCGGGGACTGTGCGCTTCACGGTCTCGCTCCTTCGGGGCACCGAAAGGGTGCCCGGCGACGACTCGGTCGCGTGGCTGCCGGGCTTCCGGGCGGGCGGGCGGACCGCCAACGGCGTCCGGATCGCCCAGCGTGGCAAGCAGTTCGAGCCCCGTATCGTGGTCGTTCCGGTCGGATCCACGGTGGAGTTCCCGAACTACGACCGCGTCTTCCACAATGTCTTCAGCCTCTCGAAGCCGAAGTCCTTCGACCTCGGCCTCTATCGCAGCGGCAAGTCCAAGGCGGTGCGGTTCGACGAGGCCGGCCTGGTGCAGGTCTACTGCAACATCCATCCGCACATGACCGCCTACCTGATGGTCGTCGACTCGCGGCACTCCGCGGCCGCGGACGGGCACGGCGAGATCGTCCTCGACGACGTGTCGCCCGGGCGACATCTGGTGGAAGGCTGGAACGCGCGCGCCGGTCTCTGGTCGCGCGAGGTCGAGGTCCGACCGGGCCGCACGACCCGGCTCGAGGTCGAGCTCGACATCTCGAACTGGCGGGAAAAACCGCACCTCAACAAGCACGGGAAGGAGTACCCCCCACCCGATGACGACGACTTTCGATACTGACAGCACCCAACGGATGGACCAGGACCGGCTCGAGACGGTCGCGATCTCCGAGGTGCGGCCGAAACGGGTCTCGTCCAGGAAGCGGCGGCCGGGACCCGGTCTCGCCGTTCAGTTCTTCCTGCTCGCTGCGGCCCTTCTGGCGGTGACGCTGACGCTGACCATCCTCATCGCCTCGTGGCGCTCCGGGGAGGTCGCCGAGCGCACCATCCGCGAGGACCTGGGCCGGGTGCCCGAGGTGTTCTCCGGCTACGCATCCGCCCGCTCCAGTGCGGCCCTCGAACAGGTCCGATCGTTGGCCCGCGAGCCCGGCACCCAGGCCATCTTCGCCGACGAGGTCGACCTCTCGACCCGCCTCAGCTTCGCGGTCGAGGACGCCCCGGCGATGCTCCAGGAAGCGAGCACCATCTTCCTCTTCGACCGCTACAGCAGGGTCCTCGCCCGCTCTGACCGCCCCGACGGCAGCGGTGTCGGCCAGCCCTTCGCCGCCGTCGGATGGGTCGCGTCGGTGCTCGACAGCTGGCAGGGCACGACGGCCTTCATCCGCGAACGCGATCAGCTCGCCCTCATCGCCGCCGCACCGGTCATCTCGGGCGAGGGCGATGGGGCCCAGCTGCAGGGGATCCTCGCGGTCAGCTTTCCCTACGGCGCGCGCGCCCTGGCCGAGCTGCAGGGACTGACCCGCGGCGACCTCGCAGTCGTCGTCGACATGGCCCGCCGCGACGAACCGCTGCAGCCCGAGCTCAGCGTCGCCACGGCGGGGATCGACGGCGCGGCACTGGCAGCGGCCGTCTTCGCAGAGCCCGATGCCGCCGAGCTGTTGTTCGGGAATCGCCGCAGCTGGGGCCCGACCACCGTCTCCCTCCCCGAGGAGGCCCGCGAGGTCCTCGCGGTGCCGGTCGAAAGTTCGTCCGGAGAGGTTTTGGCGTCCCTGCTGGTGGCTAGGTCGCGGCACGAGGAGATGGCGTCGTTCTTCGAAATCCGCCGCGGCATGGTGCTCGCCGGCGCCGTCATGCTCGCGCTGTCGCTGCCGGCGTCGTTCGCGCTCGGCCGGCGCATCGCCCGGCCGTTGCGGCAGCTGGCGGCGGGCGCCGAGGCGATCCGCGACGGGCACCTCGACGTGGAGCTCCCGGTGTCCGGCGGCGGCGAGGTCGGCGTGCTTTCGAACGCCTTCGTGGCGATGGTTGACGAGCTCAGGGAGAAGCAGGCGCTCGAAAAGCTCCTGGTGGACCTCAGATCGCGCTCCGCGGTGACCGCCGACGAGCCCACCCAGGTCCGGAGCGCTCCGCCCGCGGCCGTCGGCGAGCACGCCCTGCCGGGTGCGGGCGACGTCTTCGGGGAACGGTACAAGATCCGCTCCGAGCTCGGGCGCGGCGGCATGGGTGTGGTGTACCGCGCGTCGGACCTCGAGCTCGAGGAGGACGTCGCCCTCAAGGTGATGCGCCCCGGTGTCTTCTCCCAGGCCACCGAGGGCCTTGCCAAGCTGAAGCAGGAGGTTCGTCTGGCGCGCCGCATCTCGCACCCCAACGTGATCCGGGTGCACGACCTGGTCGAGGCGGACGGCCTGCGCTGCCTGTCGATGGAGTACGTGCCGGGGATGACACTGCTCCAGGTGCTCAAGCAGCATGGCCGGCTCGGGCTCGCGCCCGGCCTGCAGGTGGCCAAGCAGCTGTGCCGCGGCCTCGCCGCGGTCCACGCCGAGGGCATCGTGCACCGCGACGTCAAGCCGCAGAACATCATGGTGCTGCCCAACGGCGTCGTGAAGCTGATGGACTTCGGGGTCTCGAGCGGGCGCCAGATCGGCTCCGAGGGCGAGGAGCGGGTGGTTGTCGGGACGCCCGCCTACATGAGCCCGGAGCAGTGCCGAGGCGACGAGCTGGACGCCCCGAGCGACCTCTACAGCATGGGCATCGTGCTGTGGGAGATGTTCGCGGGCAGAATTCCGTTCAGCGCCTCGTCTGCCGCCTCCATGATCCAACTGCAACTCACCGCTCCGCCGCCGCCGCTGCGCGGCGTCCGCCCCGACGTGCCGCCCGAGCTCGATCGGATCGTCATGTCCTGCCTCGCCAAGCAGCCGCTGATGCGTCCGGCATCGGCAAACCTGGTCTACCAGACCCTGCGCGAGATCCT
>CAZMED010000050.1:1583-17050 GCA_964565045.1 uncultured Thermoanaerobaculia bacterium | reverse complement strand
ACTGCCACTGAGACAATGTCAATGGTGGCACCTCTCGGGAAGGGCGGGCGGAACAGGACGCTTTGCCGACTCAGATCATCGCTGAATGGCAGGAATCACTTGCGCATGGTCACCAGCCGGCGCCACCCGACGCGCGGGCCGGCGGGGCGGATCCGGATCCGCCAACGGTTTCGTGCGGCGGATGATCTGCAGACCGCGGCCGGTGACGGTGAGACTCCGCTCATCACCGACGACCGACACCGGCCACACGCCGGTGCCTGTCGTCTCGGCCGACCAGAGGAGGCCGTCGGTGCTCGTGAAGACCACATCGCCGCTCGATCGGGAGACGGCGACGAAGTGGGTGCCGGTCCAGGTGACGTCGTCGAACCCTGAAGGCGCGGGTTCCGGGAGCACCGACTCCAACCACTCGACACCGTCCGTGGTGGAAAAGACGACCCCGCCCGACTCACTCCGGCCTCCGACCGCCACCAAACGGTTCCCGTTCCATGCCGAGTCCCGAAGGGTGACGCCTTCGGCGATGACGTGTTGCTCCCAGGTCGTCCCATCCGAGCTGATGAGGTAGTGAGCTCCCCGTCCAATGGCTACGAAACCGGACCCGGTCCAGCCCACCGTGAAGAAGACGTCCTCGATATCGAACCAATGGCTGGTCCACGTGTGGCCGTCCGAGCTGGTGAGAATGAGCCTCTGGGCCTCACTGTGGCTCGCGTTCCAACCCACGGCGACCAAGAGCGATCCGTTCCAAACCACGTCGGAAAGGTTGACCTCGGGGTCGAAGTACTGCTCCGCCCAGTGCACGCCGTCGGTGCTGCGCATGACGCGAGCTCCGCCGACGGCCCAGAACGCGGAGCCCGTCCAGATGACCGCGTTCAGCTCCGAGTCGGCGGGCGAGAAACGACGGGCCCACTCGGTGCCGTGGCGACCGGTGACGATCAGCCCACCCTCGCCGACGCCGACGATCGTCGCGCCGTCGGTTGCGAGCTCGTTGATCTCCCAATGACCTGAAATCCCGAACGCCCTCGTGCTGAGCTGAGTCCACTCGGAGCCGTCGGGGCTCGACATCATGAAGCCGTCATTACCCACCGCGAGATAGCTGTCGCCGAGCCAGGCGAGGCCGTTCACGCGCGAGTCCATGGGGACGTCTTCGATCGTCCACACGTAGCCGTCGATGCTCGATGCGACGACGTCGTTGCCCGTGGCCAGAAAACGGTCACCACCGTCAACGATCACTCTGAGCTGTCTCGGGGAATCATGAGGCGCGACCGTCCAGGTCAGTCCGTCATCGCTCACAAGGGCATCACCCTCGCTCCCGATCGCCACAAATCGGCCGGCGAGGGCTGCAATGGAGTGCGGTTCATAGACACGCTCCATGGCGGTCTGCTGCCACATCTCGCCGTCCTGACTCGCGAAGAACGTGAGTTCACCGCCAAAATAGCCATCGCGGCCGATCGCGACGAGAAGTGAACCGTTCCAAGCGAGATCCCAGATGTACTCGGAATCATCGAAGTCACTCTTGGACCACAAGAGCCCGTCCGAGCTGAAGAGAGCCCCGTAGCCAATCCCAACCGCCACGAACCGCGATCCGGTCCAGACCACGGCCTCGAGCGACAGGGAATTTTCGCGATGGCGCTCCACCCAGTCGATGCCGTTTTCGCTTGTGAGGATCACCCCCAGACCGGGGCTGAACTCGAACCCAACCTCACCACCGACCGCGACAAAGAGGCCGTTCGCCCACACCACATCCATCAGCGAGTATCCGTCAGCGGTGTGGCTGGTCCGCCACTCGCCGCCGTCTGCGCTCGCGATCACCGTACCGCCCCGACCGACTGCGACCGTCACCCCGTTGCCTGACGCAGCCGCGAACAGATCGTGCCCCTGTGGCAACGGCGTCACCCACTCCCACGGAGTGTCCTCGGCCCCACCGAGTTGGGCGACCAGGCACAACGCAAGCAAACCAATCAACCGGCGGCTCATGCGATGATCCACGAGTTCCAATATAGGTTCCAAGAGAAAAGAAAGCGACTTTGCAGCCTTTCCGACAGTTGTCGTCTCAATTTCAATGGACCCGGATCCACGGCGACGCACGCCCTGCGCCTCGCTCCCCGTGACATTCCACCCGCCAATTTCGGATTTTCCACCCACCCCCACCCAAGGCACGACACCAAAGGCTGCAACGCCATGTGAAAAAACTCCTGCCCCTCGGAAATCCGCGGCGGGAGGTGGGGCGGGCGGGGGCCGGCGTGGATTTCCGAGGGTGGGTGGGCGGGGGCCGGGGGCGGGCGATTCATCGACGAGACGCTCAGCGGGGCCCGCCCGTGCGCCGTGAGGCGCACGGCGGACGAGGCCGGCGGGACCGACGAACGCTCGCGTTCGGAGGTCCTGTCGGCCGAGTCCGCGTGGCCGCGATCTTCGATCGCGGCCACTGGGCGGGCTGGCGTTCAATCGGGCACGGACACGGAAACGGAGACGGGCACGGGGCTAGCGCAGGCGCCAGCGCATGCGGCGGTCCTGCATCCAGCGCACGGCGAGGGCGTCGCGGAGGCCCGAGAAGGCGCGGTCCCAGGTGCCGTACTTGCTGGTCCCGGCGGTGCGCGCGGTGTGGCGCACCGGGACCTGGGCGACGGTGCAGCCCTCCATGCGCAGCAGGGTCGGCAGGAAGCGGTGCATGCCGGTGAACATCTTGACCTTGCGGATGGCCTCGGCCCGGAAGACCTTGATGGGGCAGCCGGTGTCCTGGATGTCCTCGCGGGTGAGCCGGTTGCGGACGCCGTTGGCAAAGCGCGAGCTGAAGCGCTTCCAGGAGCTGTCGTGTCGTTCGGCGCGGATCCCCACCACCGCGTCCACGCCTCGCGCCTCGAGGACGTGGACGAGCTGCGGCAGGTCCTCGGGGTAGGTCTGGAGGTCGGCGTCGAGGAGCGCGACGAGGCGCCCGCGGGCGTGCCTGAAGCCGGCGTCGAGGCCCGCGGATTGGCCGCAGTTGGCCGCGAAATGCAGGACCCTGAGCCGCGGCTCGGCGGCGGCCAGCTCGTCGAGGCGCTCGCCCGTGCCGTCGTCGGAGCCGTCGTCCACCGCGAGGAGCTCCCAGGTGAGCGCGGCCACGTCGAGGGCGGCGCGGACGCGCTCGACCAGCGGCTCGACGCTGCCGATCTCGTTGTAGACCGGGACCACGACCGAGAGGTCGGGGGCGGCGGCGGGCGGGCGCTCCATGCCGCTCAGGGTACTCCACCCGACCAGCGCCAGGGGTGGTACTCGAACGCGACGCGGTGCTCACCCGCCGGAACCACCACGCCGAGCCCGGCCAGGTTGGCGAGCACCACCGGGAGCTCCGCGCCGTCGACGAAGGCCCGCCAGCCGGGCGCCCACGGCCGCGCCGCCACCACCAGGCAGGGGCCGTCGCAGTCGACGCGTGCCCCGAAGCGGCCGCCCTCGAGGGCCGCGACCTCGATCCCGGCCCGGTCGGCCGCCACCGGCGGCGTCCCCTCCGGCACCACCGCCGTGGTCGCGAAATCCACCGTCTCCGACAGGAGCAGGTCCCAGCCCCCGACCACGGAACGCCCCACCACCCGCAGCTCGGGCTGCCACGCGGGGTTGCGCCACAGCGAGCCGCCGCTCCCCCGCCACAGCTCCTCCCAGCCCGCGATGACGGCGGCCGGGGGCGCCGCCAGGAAGCGCACCGACCACGCCCCGCACAGCCGCGGCGGCGCCTGCCGCAGGGGCCCGCCGAGCACCGGGTCGACCTGGCCGAGGGCGCCGAGGAAACGGGCGAAGGGCAAAGGCCGCAGGGGGTCGTAGGCGCGCAGGTCGGCGAGCCCGTAGCGGCCGGCCAAGTTGGCGGGGAAAACCCCGTCGATGCCGATGACGCGACCGCCCTCGGCCGCCTGCAGGGCCCGCAGGCGCTCGAGAATCGGCGGCTGCGGCAGCCGGTCGGCGGCGGCCGCCACCGGATTGATGCCGACGGCGTACGCCGCCAGCTCGACGGCCAGCACTGAAACCAGCACTGGCGGGCGTCGCAGCAGGAAGGGCACCGCCGCCGCCGCGGCCACGCTCGACAGCACCAGCACGCCGTCGGCCGCCGCCAGCCGCCACGGGCTCGACGCCAGCGCCGCCGCCGCCAGCGCCGCCGCCGGCAGCAGCCGCCAGCGGAGGGCGCGCAACCTGCCGGCGAGCGCAGCATCGAGGCCCACAGCCGCGATCACGGCCAGGCCCCAGGGCAGGAGGGCGGCGAAGCGCGGCAGGGTCATGCGGTCGAGCGGCGGCAGCCGCACCAGCAGGCCGTCGAGCGGCGGCACCCGCAGGTAGAGGACAACGCCGACGGCGAGACAGGCCACCGCCGCCCACGCCAGCCGGCGGTGGCGGCGGCGCACGGCGCCCGCCGCCAGCAGCGCCAGCGCCGCGCCGCCGACCCCGGTCGCGGCCGGCGCGTGCGGGAACGGGGCCCGCCAGTCGCCGCGCCCGGGGTGGCCGTTGACCGCCGGCAGCACGGCCTGGCGCAGGGCCAGGGCACGCCAGCCTTCCGGGACCGGCTCGCGGTTGGGGCGCTGCTCGCGGGTCAGGTGCAGCCGCGAGGAGGCGCCGATATACCCCACCGTCGGCCACGCCAGCGCCGCCGCCACCACCGTCGCCAGCGCAGCGGCCGCGAGCAGGCGCCCGACGCGCCGCGGGTGCAGGAACAGTCCGGCCAGCAGGGCCGAGCCGAAGGCGATGGCGGCGGTCTCGGGGTGGAGGCCGCAGCCCAGGAGCCAGCCGCCCGCCAGCCCGAGCCCGACCACCAACGGCCAGCGCGCGCGCCGGCGCACGGCGGCCAGCGCCAGCCACCACAGCCACGGCAGGGCGGCGGTCACCCAGCTCAGGGGCACCAGCAGCCACGCCACCTGGTAGGCGCCGCCGGCGGAGGCGAGGCCGCCGACGGCGGCGGCCGCCCAACGCAGGCGGAAGCGCCGCGCCAGCAACAGGAAGGCCCCGAGGCCGGCGAGCTCGAGCTTCCACAGGGCCATCACGGTGGTGCCGCGCTCGGGCCCGAGCACCCACACCGGCAGCATCACCGGCGCCCAGAGGCCGGTCTGTCCGCCCGCGAGCAGCGGCAGCCCGCCGCCGATCTCGTCGGCGATCAACGGCAGGCGGCCCTCGAGCAGCTGCTCGCGCGCGGCCTCCCACCAGGGGTGGAACTGCAGCACCAGGTCGGACTGCGTCGGCTGGAAGGTCGTGGCATCATCCCAATGGTGCTCGGTGAAGGGCCGGTTGCGCTCGAGGCAGCGGACCGGGTTGAGGTCGGCGCCGCGCAGCAGGGCGGGGCCGAGCACCACCACGAGCAGCACGTCCAACAGCAGCTGGAAGCGCAGCAAAGAGCGCGAGCTTCGCCACATCCAATAGTGGAGGGCGAGCAGGGGGACCGCGGTCCACAGCAGGGTCGTCAGCACCGATCAGCCCGTCCGGGCGCCGAGGATAGCAGCCGCCGGACGGGAGCTCCGCCGGCGTTCACGAGCCCTCGAGGTCGCAGGCCGTCAGGTAGAAGCGCGCAACGAGCGCTTCGAGGTCGATGTCGGGCGCGCGCGCCGCCACCTCCAGGCGCCTCGCAAGCGGCTCGCCGGCAGGGTCGAAGCCGAGCGCGCCGAGCCGCGAGCAGGTCTCGGGGTCGCCGCCGAGCAGCACCCGCTCGCGCGCCGCCCCCAGCTGGCGGGCGAGGCGGCTCGAGAGGTGGGCCAACAGCTCGAGGGCACCGGGGTGGGCGCGGTCCCACACCAGGTCCAGCCAACGGCAGTCGTCGCCGCAGCGCGCGAAGGCGGCGAAGGCCAGCGCCCGCCGCCCGAATCGTGGCAGCACCAGGAATCGGTGTCGCTTCGCGGTCGGGTGCCCGGCGTGGCGGACGAGGGCGTGCTCGGCGTCGCGCACCACGGAAGCCGGGTAGCTTCCGCGCACCCGGAGCCAGAGCTCGTTGAGCCGCGGCTCGAAGTCGCGGGCCGGCTCGGCGCGGTAGACCATCCGCCGCAGGGGCGATACCCCGGCCGTCGTCCGCGAGAGCTCGAACACCGTCGGCGCGGAGAGCTCGACGCCTTCCCCGGCAACGTCCACGTCGCTGCCGTCCGGCCGGGCGACGATGCGGTAGACCAGGTCGAAGCGGCGGCCGGGGCCGAGCTCGGCGACGAAGGCCCCGAGCAGATCGGACATCAGGGAGGCCCGCACCTCGGGGCCGCCGACACCGGGGAGCACGAAGGGCTCGACGAGCTGCGCCGCCGCGAGCACCCTGCGGTCGAGCTGCACCCGCGACGGGACGCCGCCGAGGTGGGCGAGCACGCGGCCGCCCTGGAGCGCGACGACGACCGGCCGCCCGGCGGGCGAGTCCGGATAGCGCCACGCCCACTCGTCGAGCGACCGTTCGGCGCCGTACGCCTGCTCGAAGCCCGCGATGATCCCGGCCTCGTCGCCGGCCCGGAAGAGGCGGAGCTCGGGCTCTCCCGCGCTCACCCGTCGGCGCCCCGGTCGAGCTGCCAGCTGTGCTCCAGGGACAGCAGGGAGAGCGACCAGCCGTCGTCCGCCGGACGCAGGCAGTCGCTGACGACCGCCTGGTCCCAGATGTGGAGGGCGCTGGGGTCGAAGATGTAGCCCGTCACCGAGTAGGTGCCCTTGGCGAGCGGCAGGCCTGCGATCCGCACCCGGTCGCGCCGGACGCCGGCGCCCGAACGGGTCTGGAGCCCGTCGACGAAGGTCGCCACCGCCACCACCCGGGTGCCGTCGCCGCGGTCGATGGAGAGGCCGACGTGGAACTCGCCCTGGGGGTCGACCGCCTCCCACTCGAGCTCGACCACGAGCGTCATGCCCGGCGAGTAGGTCGCCACCTTCCGGTCGTGCTCGTCGAAGAGCCGGATGCCGCGGATCCGCGCCTGCTGGCCCGGCGGCCCGTCGGCGGGCCCGGCGCCGGCCTCGCCGAGGCGGCGCTTCTCGCGGTTGACCAGGTACTCCTCGTAGGCGTTGACGACCTCCTGCGCCGGACCGTCCCGCTCGATGCGGCCCGCACGCAGCCACAGCGCCCGCTTGCAGAACAACGACACGTAGTACATCGAGTGCGAGCAGAAGAGGATGGTGGTGCCGCGGTCGCGGATCTCCCGGATGCGGTCGACGCACTTCTTCTGGAAGTAGCCGTCGCCCACCGCCAACGCCTCGTCGACCACCAGCACGTCGGGGTCGACGTGGGTGGCGACCGCGAAGGCGAGGCGCATGGCCATGCCGGTCGAGTAGCTCTTGACCGGGTGCTCGATGAACTCGCCGAGCTCGGCGAAGCCGAAGATGTCGTCGAGCCGCGCCTCCATGTCCTGCCGGTCGAGGCCCATCAGCGCGCCGTAGAGGACGGCGTTGTCGCGGCCCGAGAACTCGGGGTGGAAGGCCGCACCGAGCTCGAGGATCGCCGCCACCACGCCGCGGACCTCGACGCGGCCGGCGGTCGGCATCGTGGTCCCGGCGACGATCTTGAGCAGGGTCGACTTGCCGGCGCCGTTCTCGCCGATGATGCCGACCGCGGTCCCCGGCTCGACGGTGAAGCTCACGTCCTCGAGGGCGCGGAAGTCGAGGTGCCGGCTCGGTCGGCCGACGAGCCTCTTCAGCCGCTCCCCGGGCGCCGCGTAGACGCGGTACCACTTGTGCAGCCCGTCGACCGCGATCGCGTCGTCGAGAGCTCCGACACTCATGGCCGCTAGCCCCGGTGCTTCTCCCAGTCCGGGAAGGCGATCAGCCGCAGCCGGCGCATCACCCGCAGGTGGGCGCCGAGACGCTCCTCGAGCTGGTCGCGGCTGTCGGGGAAGGCCTCGCGCATGACCCCGGCCAGGGTGCGGACCTTGGTGGCGCCGTCGAGCCGCCGCCACGCGAAGCTGCCGAGGTCGTCGAGGAGGATCCGGCGCGGCGTCATCAGCCAGCTGAATCCCGCGATGAGGCCGCGCAGGCCCTTGAGCGGCGGGCGCGGCCGGTCGATGACCACCCGCCCGTCGAGGCCCTCCCGCCAGGGCACGCAGCGCACCGGCTCGAGCTCCATCAGGTCGACGACCCGTCCCGGCGCCTGCGGCCCCGTCCGCGCCATGCCCTCACACCCCCGGGCCGGCGACACGGCGGCGCTTGAGCGGCAGCCACACCAGCAGCACCAGCAGCAACGGGTAGACCAGGAGCCCGCCCCAGAAGCTGTGGCCGAAGTGCGGCAGGAGGTGCTCGCCCTCGGCGAGGCCGAGCCGGGCCTGCTCGTAGAGCACCACGAAGGCGAGCAGGACCGCCATCAGGGACTGGCCGGCGATCAGACCCGAGGAGACCAGGATGCCGGAGTTCTCGGCGCGCAGGCGCTCGTCTTCGGTGGCGCGGCTGCGGTCGAGGAACCAGTCGAGGACCCAGCGGATGACGCCGCCGGCGAAGACCGCCGAGGTGGTGGAGAATGGAAGGTACATCCCGACCGCGATCAGCATCGGCGCCGGCGCCTTGATGAGGATCAGCGCCACGCCGAAGAGCATGCCGACGATCACCAGCGGCCACGCCATGTCGCCGCCGACGATGCCCTGCGCCATCAGGGCCATGAGCCCGGCCTGCGGCGCCGGAAGCTCGACCGAGCCGATGGTGTAGGCCTGGTTGAGGACCATGAGCAGGACCGGCAGCGCGACGGCCGCCGCCAGCACGCCGATGATCTCGCCGACCTGCATCCGCCACGGCGTACCGCCGAGGAGGTGCCCGACCTTGAAGTCCTGCATCATGTCGCCGGCGACGCCGGCGGCGCAGCACACCACCCCCGCGACGCCGAGCACGGCCGCCACTCCGTGCACCCCGGTGACGCCCATCAGGACCATGAGCACGGCCGAGATCACCAGCGCCGACAGGGTCAGGCCCGAGATCGGGTTGTTGGAGTTGCCGACCAACCCCACCAGGTACCCCGCCACCGCGGCGAACAGGATCCCGAGCACCAGCATCACCACCGTCAGCAGCAGGGCCGGCAGGTTCGAGGCCGAGAAGTAGCGGTAGAGAAAGAACATGGGGATCGCCATCACGCCGATCGCCACCAGCACCCACTTCAGGTTGAGGTCGAGATCGGTGCGCTCGGTGTCGGCCGGCGCGCTCCCCGCCCGGATCGCGACGAGCGCTTTCTGGATGCCGTTGATGAGCGAGGCACGCAGGGTGTAGAGGGTGTAGAAGGCCGACACGATCATGGTGCCGACGGCGAGGGGCCGGATCTGCCGGAACCAGACCTCGACCGCGAGCGCCCCGAAGCCCTGCTCGGCGCCGAGCGACTGCAGCTCCGGGTTGAGGAAGATGGCCAGCGGCACGAGCAGCAGCCAGCCGGTGACCGCGCCGCAGAACAGCACCGCCGAGATCCGCAGGCCGACGATGAAGCCGACCCCCATCACCATCGGCGAGGCCTCGGGCGTCGACAGGAGCATGCCGCCCGCATACTCGATCCGCCGCCCGAGCAGCTCGATGGTGGAGCGACCGAAGTGGACGAAGTGCGAGGCCTTGTCCTGGATCAGCTGGACGCCGGCCTCGTTCTTGAAGAACTCCCACAGCGCCGCGATGCCCATGGCGCCGAAGACCAGTCCGGCGCCGGTCTGGCCCTTCTGTCCGGCCTTGACGATCTCGGCGGCGGCCACGCTCTCCGGGAACGGCAGCTCGGCCTCGACCACCAGCGGCCGCCGCAGGATGATCACGAACAGCACCCCGAGCACGCCGCCGATGCCCATGATCAGGGTGGCGTCGAGGAGATTGAACTCCTCCCACGCGCCGGCGATGAGGAAGGCGGGGATGGTGAAGATCGCCCCGGCGACCAGCGACTCGCCGACCGAGGCGGTGGTCCGCGCCAGGTTCTCCTCGAGGATGTTGCCGCGGAAGACCCGCAGGGCCGCCATCGCGACCACCGCCGCCGGGAAGGTGGCGGCCACCGTCAGCCCCACCTTCATGCCGAGGTAGGCGTTGGCGGCGCCGAGCACCACCGCCATCACCACCCCGAGGAACAACGCCTTGAAGGTGAGCTCCGGCATGCTGGTCGCGGCCGGAACGTAGGGAACGAACTTCTTCTCCGCCATGAACCCCCCCAGAGTCGTTTGCAGGATTCTAGCCGATCCCGACCCGTGCCCGTCTCCGTTCCCGTTTCCGTGCCCGGATTCAGGTTCAGTGGCAGCGGCAGATGGCAGTGACAGCTGCGGGGTCAGAGGGCAGCGACCGCGACAGCGACCGGGGCCGTGAGCGGGCGGCGCGACCGCGGCACGGCCAAACCGGGTCGACCATGATCAGTGACGGTCGCCTTTCGATGTGTCAGCGCGAACCGTCGCAACCACAAAGGCACCAAGACACCAAGAAAACACCAAGGACCCTCTTCGTGAACATCTTGGTGCCTTGGTGTCTTGGTGGTGATTCGGTTGGGTGGGGCGGAAATCCGAAATCCCAAATGGGCGGGCGGCATTCCTAATTCCTAATTCCTAATTCCGAATTCATTCCTTCAGCTTCTGCTCCAGGAGCTCGCCGGCGATCACCATCAGCCGGCTCTCGGTCAGGACGCCGACGAGATGGTCGTCCTTGATCACCGGCAGGCAGGCCCATCCGTTGGCCCGCATCAGGTCGATGGCCTCGACGGTCGAGGTCTCGGGCGCCACCGTCACCGGATCGCGCTGCATGATCTCGCTCACCGGCAGCGGCGCCTCCATCTGCTCCGGGTGGTAGGTGCCCACCAGCCCGAGGAGCTTGCGCTGGGACACCAGCCCGACCAGGCGGTTGTCGTCGTCCTCCACCATCACGTGGCGGATGTTGTTCCACACCATCAGGTTGGCGACCAGGTCGACGGGCTCGTGCTGGTTGACGGTCACGATGTCGGTGTCCATGCACTGCTCGACCGAAAGGTAGCTCTGCTTCCAGCCGCCGCCCTCGTCGAGCCGCGCCAGCTCCCAGGTGTGGACCGGCCTGCCGACGCGCTGCCGCGAGCCGATCGCGGCGGTGATCGCCGACAGGCGCTCCGACAGCGGGCCCCGGTCGGCCATCTCGGCCAGCGAGTCGAACTGCCACTGGGCGCCGGTCTGCCGCGAGCGCACCCGCTCCTCGATCACCCCGAGGTAGAGGTCGATGTTCTCCGGCTCGAGGTGCGGCGTCTCGAGGCCGAGCCGCGCCAGCGGCAGCATCTCGTCCAGGATCAGGCGGGAGGCAGGCACCGGCGAGGCCCCGGCCCAGCTCAGCTGGGCGTCGAGCCCGTGGCGGGCCGCGGCCAGGAAGTTGCGGCGCGCGTCGTCGAAGCTCATGTGGTCGGCGATGTTGCCGTAGCGCTCGAGGACGCCGCTGATGAGTCCGAACCAGAACGCGGCGTTGGCGACCTCGTCGCGCGGCGTCGGGCCCGAGGGCAGGATGCGGTTCTCGATCCGGATGTGGGGCAGACCGTCGTTGATGCCGTAGCAGACCCGGTTCCAGCGGTAGACGGTCGAGTTGTGGAGACGCAGGGCCTTGAGGCTCGGCGCCCGGCCCCTCTCGAGCTCGGTGAAGGGGTCGTCCTCGACCTCCGTCGAGATCAGCGTCCGGAAGCGGGCGATATCCTCCTGGAATATCTCGAGCGCGGACGAGCGCACCCAGTGGCGGCCGAAGCTGACCCGCGGCGTCTGCTCGCGCAGGTGCGGAGTCGTGCGACGGGTGTCGATGGACTGCTGGAAGAGCCCGATCCGGGTCTCGGCCCACAGCCGCTTGCCGAACAGGAGCGGCGAGTTGACGGCGGCGGCGAGCAGCGGCGCAGCCACCGCCTGGGCGGCGTTGTAGAAGCGCGCGAACTCGTCCGGCGAGACCTGGAAGTGGACCTGGAAGCTGGTGTTCGCCGCCTCGACCAGGATCGAGTCGTGGTGCAGGTGGAGCTCGTCCATGCCCTGGAGGAAGAACTCGTAGGCCCCGCCCTTGAGGCGGTTCATGGCCTCGTTCAGCGCGTAGTAGCGGGGATTGGGCGTCATGTTGATCATCTCGAGGTCGGTCTTACGCAGGGTCGGCAGGATCCCGGTCAGGAGGACGTCACCGCCGCAGGCCTGGGCGGCGGAGCGGACCCGGCCCAGCAGCTCGCCGATCTGCCACTCCATGTCGCGCAGGCAGCTGCCGCCGAAGATCTGCGGGTCGAGGTTGAACTCGAGGTTGAAGCGGGCGAGCTCGGTCGTGAAGTGCGGGTCCGCGACCCTCTCCAGGACCTCGGTCGCGATCGGCGCCGGGCGGAAGTACTGGTCGACCAGGAAGAGCTCCTGCTCGGCGCCGATCCGCCGCACCCCGGTCTCGAAGCGCCGGTCCTCGAGCATCCGTTCGAAGGCCTGCACGTCCCTCAGAAGGTGGCGCAGGAAGACCCGGATCTCCTCGGCCTGTGACTGCTCGCGGACGTCCTGTTCACCCATCTCGGTGGTGTGCCCCCCGTAGCGCTTCCGGTCATTGTACCTGTTGAGGAGGGGCTTGGGGCTCGGGGCTCGGGGCTCGGGGCTTGGGGCTTGGGGCGCGAGGCGCGGGGCTCGAGGCTCGAGGCTCGGGGCCTGGGGACAGGGGGATGATCGTCCCGTCGGTCCACGCGAAGATGGAGGTGGAGGCGGATACCAGTTCCGGTACAGGATGGATCAAAACTGATAACGGCATTGTCAAATATTCAAAATTCAATCTTGACAACAGAACACTAAGATATTATATTTTTCCAGGCGGCTTTTAACCCCGCATCCAGGAGGACTGCTCCAGTGAAGAACGGACAACACCAGTACACCGTCAAGGCCTCGGAGGCGCTCCAGGAGGCCTTTCGCGTCGCTTCCGGTCACGGCAACCCCGAGACCACTCCGACCCATCTCTTGATGGCGCTCATCGGTCAGGAGGCGGGCATCGCCCCGCGTCTGCTGGCCAAGGTCGGGGTCCCGGTCGAACGTCTCGAGTCGGAGCTCCGGGAAGCGCTCGAACGCCTGCCCTCGGCGGAGGGCGGGGCCGAGCCGCAGCCCTCCCGCAGCCTGCGCCAGGTGCTGGAGCAGGCGCAGAAGCTCGCCCCGCAGTTCCAGGACCAGTACGTCTCGGTCGAGCACCTGCTGATGGCCATCGTGGCGGTGCCGGACTCGCAGGCCGCCCGCGCGCTCGCGGTCCACGGCGTATCCCGGGAGAGCCTGCTCGCCGCGGTCCAGGAGCTGCGCGGCTCGCACCGGGTCACCGACGCCAACCCCGAGGACAAGTACGAGGCGCTGACCAACTACGGCCGCGACCTCACCGAGCTCGCCCGCGCCGGCAAGCTCGACCCCGTGATCGGCCGCGACGAGGAGATCCGCCGCGTCATGCAGGTCCTCACCCGGCGCACCAAGAACAACCCGGTGCTGATCGGCGAGCCCGGCGTCGGCAAGACCGCGGTCGCCGAGGGTCTCGCCCAGCGCATCGCCTCCGGCGACGTGCCCGAGATCCTCGCCAAGCGGCGCATCGTCGCCCTCGACATGGGCGCGCTCATCGCCGGCGCCAAGTACCGCGGCGAGTTCGAGGACCGCCTCAAGGCGGTGGTCAAAGAAGTGGTGGACTCCGACGGCGAGGTGATCCTCTTCATCGACGAGCTGCACACGCTGGTCGGCGCCGGCGCGGCCGAAGGCGCGATGGACGCCGCCAATATCCTGAAACCGGCGCTGGCCAGGGGCGAGCTGCGCGCCATCGGCGCCACCACCCTCAGCGAGTACCGCAAGTACGTCGAGAAGGACGCCGCCCTCGAGCGGCGCTTCCAGCCGGTGCTGCTCGGCGAGCCCTCGGTCGAGGAGACGGTCGCCATCCTGCGCGGCCTCAAGGAGAAGTACGAGGTCCACCACGGGGTGCGCATCGCCGACACCGCGCTGGTGGCCGCAGCCGCGCTTTCCAACCGCTACATCACGGACCGCTTCCTTCCCGACAAGGCGATCGACCTGGTGGACGAAGCGGCGTCCCGGCTGCGGATCGAGATCGACTCCATGCCCACCGAGATCGACCAGCTCGAGCGGCGGGCGCTGCAGCTCGAGATCGAGAAGCGGGCGCTGGCCAAGGAGAAGGACCCGGCCTCCAGGGAGCGCCTGGCGGCGATCGAGGAGGAGCTGGCCGCGCTGCGCGAGACGACCTCCGGCCTCAAGGCGCAGTGGCTGACCGAGAAGAAGCTCATCTCCCGCCTCCAGGAGCTCAAGGAGGGCATCGAGTCGACCCGCGAGGCGGCGGACCGCGCCGAGCGCGACGGCGACCTCGAGCGCGCGGCGCAGCTGCGCTACGGCGAGCTCGTCGGGCTCAACCAGGAGCTCGAGAAGGCCTCGTCCGCCCTCAAGGAGCACCAGGCCGAGCACGGCACCATGCTCGCCGAGGAGGTCGGCGAGGAGGACATCGCGCGCTCGGTCTCGAAGTGGACCGGGATCCCGGTGTCGCGGCTCCTCGAAGGCGAGAAGGAAAAGCTCCTGCAGATGGAGGAGCGCATCGCCGAGCGCGTCGTCGGCCAGGGCGACGCGGTGGCCGCCGTGGCAGGGGCCGTGCGCCGCGCGCGCGCCGGCCTCAAGGACCCCAACCGGCCGATCGGCTCCTTCCTCTTCCTCGGCCCCACCGGCGTCGGGAAGACCGAGGTCGCGCGGGCCCTGGCCGAGTTCCTGTTCGACGACGAGCGCGCGATGGTCCGCATCGACATGTCGGAGTACATGGAGAAGCACGCCGTGGCGCGGATGATCGGCGCCCCTCCGGGCTACGTCGGCTACGAAGAGGGCGGACAGCTCACCGAGGCGGTGCGCCGGCGGCCGTACTCGGTGGTGCTCTTCGACGAGATCGAAAAGGCGCACCCCGACGTCTTCAACGTGCTGCTGCAGGTTCTCGACGAGGGCCGGCTCACCGACGGCAAGGGTCGCACGGTGGACTTCCGCAACACCGTCGTCATCATGACCTCCAACATCGCCTCGCAGCTCATCCGCGAGCTGTCCGAGTCCGAGCGCGAGCGCATGACCACCCTCGTCGAGGCCGAGCTCAAGAAGCACTTCCGACCCGAGTTCCTCAACCGCGTCGACGAGTTCCTCGTCTTCCACCGCCTGTCCGAGGAGGACGTGGCGAAGATCGTCCACATTCAGCTCGCCCAGCTCAACCGCCTGCTCGCCGATCAGGGGCTCTCCATCGAGGCCTCCGATTCCGCGACCAGGCTCCTCGCCCACCACGGCTTCGACCCCGACTTCGGGGCGCGGCCGCTCAAGCGCACCATCCAGCGGCTGGTCCAGGACCCGCTCGCGCGGATGGTTCTGGCGGGGGAGATCGGCCCTGGAACCATCATCCGGCTCGAGGTCGAGGACGACGAGCTGGTGCTGAAGTCAAAGCCCACAAGCGTCAGTTCTTAGTTTTGAGTTTTGAGTTCCACCCATCCCTCTCGGGGCTCGTCGGGCGGGTGGGGGTCAACTCAAAACTCAAAACTCAACACTCAAAACTCCGACCTGCCGACCTGAGTCGGCCGGGTCGGCTACACTACCGCCCATGGTGTCCCTGCGCGACATGCGACGCGACGCCCGCGCCGC
>CAZMED010000050.1:0-1483 GCA_964565045.1 uncultured Thermoanaerobaculia bacterium | reverse complement strand
CACCCCTACCCCGACGCCGACGGCGAGGCCTCGACGCGGCGACTGCTCGAGGCGGCGGAATCTCTCGGAGCCGACGACCTGCTGGTGGTGCTCCTCTCCGGCGGCGGCTCCGCCCTGATGGCGGCGCCCGAGCCCGGCCTCGAGCTCGCCGATGTCCGCGCGACCACCGAAGCGCTGCTCAAGGCCGGCGCCGCCATCACCGAGGTCAACGCGGTGCGGCGGCAGCTCTTGGCCGCGGCCGGCGGAGGCCTCGGGCGCGCGGCGGCGCCGGCGGCGGTGCGGACCCTGGTTCTCTCCGACGTCCTCGGCGACCCACTGCCCGACATCGCCTCGGGGCCGACCGTGGCCTCGGCCTCGACCGCGGCCGAGGCGCTCGCCGTGCTCGACCGCTTCGCGATCCGCGATGCGGTGCCCGCAGCCGTGGGGCACTTCCTCGGTCGGGCGGCCGAGCACAACGGCGACGACGGCGCGTGGGCAGCCTCGAGCTCGACGTGGGTGATCGGCAACAACCAGACCGCGGTCGAGGCCGCCGCGGCGGCCCTCGAAGGGCGGGGCTGGGCGGTCGCGATCGCGCCGGGGCACCTGGTCGGCGAGGCCGCCGAACGGGGGCGGAAGCTCGCGAGCGAAGCGCGCGCCAGGAAGCCCCGAGGCCCTGAATCGGTTGTCCATGGCGGTGAGACCACCGTCACCGTGCGTGGGAACGGCCGCGGCGGCCGCAACCAGGAGCTCGCGCTCGCGGCCGCGATCGAGCTCGAGGGGGCGCCGAACACGGTCCTGCTCGCGGCCGGGACGGACGGCATCGACGGCCGCTCCGACAACGCCGGGGCGGTCGTCGATCAGACGACCATGGCGCGGCTCCGGGCGGCCGGGATCGACGCTCGGGCCGCACTTCGAAACAACGACAGCGGCACCGCCCTCGCGACGGCGGGCGACGCCTTTCGAACCGGGCCCACCGGGACCAACGTATGTGACGTCACACTGGTCCTGACAGCCCCCGACGACCACTGAACGAAGGGAATTAGCATGGACAATCAGGGACCGCGGACCATCGATCTCGACACCTTCCGGCGCGGCAAGCCGCCGACCCGACTGATCATGATCGGCGTGCTGGTGCTCGTCGGTGCGCTGCTGGTGTTCAGCATGGTGTTCACGATCCAGCCGGAGGAGGTGGGCATCGTGCTGCGCTTCGGCGCCTTCACCAGGACCGCCGAGCCGGGGCTCAACTTCAAGCTGCCGACGCCCATCGAGCAGGTGCTCAAGGTGCCGGTGCAACGGCAGCTCAAGCAGGAGTTCGGCTTCGAGACCGTCGAGGCCGGGGTGCGGACACGGTACTCGGACCGCGACCTGGAGGCGGAGTCGCTGATGCTCACCGGCGACCTCAACGTGGCGGTGGTGGAGTGGATCGCGCAGTACCGGGTCGACGACCCGTACAAGTACCTCTTCCGGGTGCGCAACATCACCACCACCTTCCGCGACATGAACG
>CAZMED010000049.1:14142-17380 GCA_964565045.1 uncultured Thermoanaerobaculia bacterium | reverse complement strand
GTGATCCAGACCGACGCAAGCCACGGCAAGCTCGGCGGCAAGAGCGCCGGGCTGTTCCTCGCCGAGGCCATCCTGCGCCGGGAGGGCTCGGGCGACGGGCTCATCGGAGATTTCAAGGTGCCGCGAAGCTGGTACGTGGCCTCCGAAGGACTCATGAGCTTCATCGAGTTCAATGACCTCGACGAAGTTCTCCAGCAGAAGTACCGCGAGATCTCGCAGGTGCGGCAGGAGTTCCCGAACATCATTCAGCTCTTCAAGAACTCCCGGTTCCCGTCCGAGATCGTCAAGGGGGTCTCGATGATCCTCGACGACGTGGGCGACGCGCCGCTCATCGTGCGCTCCTCCAGCCTCCTCGAGGATCGCATGGGGTCCGCCTTCTCCGGAAAGTACCGGAGCCTCTTCATCGCCAACCAGGGCTCGAAGAACGAGCGCATGCGGGCGATCCTCGACGCCATCACCGAGGTCTACGCCTCGGTCTTCGGGCCCGACCCGATAGCCTATCGCCGGGAGCGGGGTCTGCTCGACTTCCACGAGGAGATGGCGATTCTCATCCAGGAGGTCGTCGGAACCCGGCTCGGCAACTATTTCCTGCCCGCCGTGGCCGGCGTCGCCTTCTCCAACAACGAGTTCCGGTGGTCGCCGAGAATCCGCCGCTCCGACGGGCTGATACGGCTGGTCCCCGGTCTCGGCACGCGAGCCGTCGACCGGGTCGGTGACGACTACCCGATTCTCGCGGTTCCCGGGCAGCCCGGCCTCAGGGTCAACACGACCATCGACGAGGTGATCCGCTACTCGCCGCGATCGGTCGATGCCATCAACCTCGAGACCAAGACCTTCGAGACCGTCGAGCTCGCATGGCTCCTCCAGGAGTACGGAGTCGACTATCCGGCGTTCGACCTCGTCTTCTCGGTTCTCAAGGACGATGTGCTCCGCAAACCGGTCCGACTGCTCGTCGATCCGGCTCGCGACCGACTGGTCGCCGACCTCGGCGGCCTCATCAACTCGACGCCCTTCGTCTCCCAGGTCGGGAACATCCTACGGATCCTGGAGGAGACTCTCGGCACGCCGGTGGACATCGAGTTCGCCCACGACGGACGCGACTTCTACCTTCTCCAGTGCCGGCCGCAGAGCTTTGCCGCCGAGGACGCCCCGGCGCCCATCCCGAAGGACCTGTCCGAGAAGGACACCCTCTTCACAGCCCACCGTTACGTCTCCAACGGCCGCGTCCCCGACATCACGCACATCGTCTTCATCGATCCTGCGAGATACGCTGCGATCTCGGAACGGTCCGAGCTGGTCGCGGTCGGCGAGGCGGTCGGCAAGCTCAACAAGCTTCTGCCCAAACGCAAGTTCATCCTCATGGGTCCGGGCCGGTGGGGCAGCCGCGGCGACATCAAGCTCGGGGTCAGCGTCACCTACTCGGACATCAACAACACGGCGATGCTGATCGAGATCGCGCGCAAGACCGGCGACTATCTCCCCGACCTCAGCTTCGGCACCCACTTTTTCCAGGATCTCGTCGAATCAGAGATCCGCTATCTGCCCCTCTATCCCGACGAAGACAGTACCCTCAACCTGCGCCTGCTCCACGCCTCGCCGAACCTGCTGGCCGCCATGCTCCCGGAGTACGAGCGCCTTGCGGAGACGATTCGGGTTGTCGACGTTCCCAGCGCGAGCGGAGGCCGGATCCTGAGAGTGCTCATGAACTCCGATCTCGACGAAGCGGTCGGCCTGCTTGCCGCGCCGGGCGAGCCCGGCGCCGGCCTCGCCCCCGAGTGGCCGGCGGACACCCTGACCGATTCCGAGGGATACTGGCGCTGGCGGATGCAAATGGCCGAGCAGATCGCCGCCGCAACCGATCCGGAGCGTTTCGGCGTCGCCGCCATGTACGTGATCGGCAGTACGAAGAACGCCAGTGCGGGCCCGGCGAGCGACATCGATCTCCTGATCCACCACCGCGGCAGCGCCTCGCAGCGCGCCGAGTTGGAGGTCTGGCTTCATGGCTGGAGCCTCGCTCTCGGGCACGTCAACTACCTCCGCACGGGTTACCGCAATCCGGAGCTTCTCGATGTTCACATCGTCGGCGACGAAGACATCGAAAGAAAGTCGTCGTTTGCATCCAAGATCGGCGCCGTCACCGATGCCGCCCTCGAGCTGCCTCTCGGTTCGGGTCGTCGTGACGATTGACTGCCGCACGTCGGCGAACGCGTCGTGGGCACCGCGCCTGAAGAGCGGGGAGGCGGCGGAATCCTCAGATCAGCTCGCGGGACGCCGACTGGAGATCGCCGGGGTCGAAGCGCACAACCGCCAACTCGGGTCCGTCGTGTGCCGCGGTGAAACAGTGGGTACGACCGATTCTCGTCCGCCAGGCGCCGGTCAGCCGTGGCGCCTCGTGGATGTGGCCGTGCAGGCTCAGCAGGGGCTGCCGGCTCTCGATGAGCCTCCGCACGGCGATGCTGCCGACGTGGACGTCGAGCGGCACGTTGTCGAACGAGCACCCGTCGAGGGCGGCCCGGTCGAGCTCGCAGCCGTAGGGCGGCGTGTGGAACAGCAGGACCGCCCGGTCGAGGACGCGGGTGGCCGTCAATTCGTCGAGGTCGCCCGCGATCGTGCGATAGCGGGCCTCGTCTGCGCTCACCGCAACCGTGCGCACGCCCTGCTCCGGTGAGACGCACCCCGGGTCGACGAAGCGGGAAACGTCGTAGCGCTCCCAGTCCTTGAGCTGGAACGGCGTGGGAGGAACGTAGGAGTACCCGAGCACCGGATGGGCTCCGAGGTCGTGCCAACGCTCGTGGGCGTAACGCCACAAACCCCCGCGGTCGAGCTCGAGGACGGAAGGTTCCGAGGCGCGGCCGTCATCGTTGCCGAGGATCACGAAGATCGTCGGGTACGCGGCACCGAGGTGATCCTGGAGCTCGCGCAGGCCAGGCTCCAGCAGCTCCCGGACCACATCGCCACCGCCCAGCGAGGCGGACCAGTGGTGGGGCAGTAAGTCCCCGCCGAGAAATACCGCGGCGGGACGCTCACGCTCGATCACGCTGAACAGCGCGCGGTATCTCTCCGGGCACCCGTGCAGATCCGAGGCGAACATGTAACTGCCGCCGCCCACCGCCGGGGCCGTCATCGCCGTCACCTGCGCCCGACGTCGAGCTGGATGGAGTCGCCCTCCATCCGCAGCTCGAGCGCTGCGCAGTGCACCGCCCCTCCGAGCCCGATAGCGCCCGAGGCATCCACGGTC
>CAZMED010000049.1:0-14042 GCA_964565045.1 uncultured Thermoanaerobaculia bacterium | reverse complement strand
CGCTGCGCAGTGCACCGCCCCTCCGAGCCCGATAGCGCCCGAGGCATCCACGGTCGTCAGCTGCCAGCCCTCAGGCAGGGCACGGCGGTAGGCCTCGAGGACCGCCTTTTCCTCGGCGGGATCGCGGTTGTAGGTGGGAATCACCGCGCGGCCGTTGACCAGCAGCGAGTTGGTGTAGGAGCGGAAGACGGCGCCCTCCGGCGCGGGCATGGGCACGCGCACGATGCGGAGCTCTCGGCCGGTGTCGTCGCGGAGGCCCGCGAGGAGCCGCGCGTTGCGGTCCAGGCGCGCCGCCTCCTCCGGCATCTCGGCGGGGTCGAAAGCGCCCACCAGCACGGTGTCCGGGCTGGTGAACTTGGCGATCATGTCGACGTGCCCGGTGGCCTCGTCGCGCGGCGACTCCAGGAACACCAGCCGGCTGCAACCCAGGGCCCGGTGCACGCGCTCGACCAGGACCTCGAACGGCAGGTCGGGATTGGCGACCGCGAGGGTCGTCGTGGTGACGCACAGGCCCCGGCCGTTGCTCATGACGACGCCGCCCTCGAGCGCGATCGGGACCCTGAAGACCGGGACTCCGTAGGCCTCGGCCAGGGCGCTCGGCATGCCGTCGTCCAGGACCCGGGTCTGGGGGTAGCGGAAGTCGAGGAAAGCCGGCCGCCCGTCGGGCAGCTCGACGCTGACCGGCCCGAAGTCGCGCGTCCAGAACTTGTCGTGCTGCACCCCGAGCACGTGGATGCGGCTGCGGTCGATTTCGTGCGCGCGCAAGAACCCGTCGAAGCCCTCGCGGGTCCCGTCGCCGGTGAGGGTCACGACGACCGGCGCCGCAGGCAGCACCGCCGGCAGCAGCTCCGCCACGAAGTCCTCGGTCGCGGCGTCGAAGGCGACGTACACCGCGTCCACGGGCTCGAACTCAGCCATGGCACGGGTCCCGGGAGGTGGCGGATCGGTGGGCGCGAAGTAGCGCGGGTTCTCCTGCCGGAGGAGCGCGTCCAAGGCTTCCTGCTCGGCGCGCTCCGGCGGCATCGACGGGGCGCGGCCGACGAACTGCGCAGGCGGGGTGAGCGCCAGGACCTCCACCCCGCCGAGGCGCGCCCGGTATCCGGCCGCCGGCGTCTCGCTGTTTCCGCAGCCGCTGCCCGTGCCAGCGACGACCACCAGAGAGAGAAGCAAACCGTTCGCAGCGGCACGCCTCAGGCCGAGAACCGTGCCGGAGGCGGCCCGGACCACTCGCCCGGGGGACGGCGGCCCCGGCAGCGTCCGAGACGTCTGACGACCTCGCGCGCGCAGCGTCATCCGATCCTCACCGATTCAGCATACCTGGCCGTCACGCCGCGATGCCGGCATCAAGGCGCTTCATGGCGGTGGAGAGCTGATTCTCGTGGGTGACCCGTCCGGCACCGGCTCGTCACCTCACCGGAAAGTCGAAGAAGGTGTCCGGATAGGGCTCGTCGGCGAGCCTGAAGTGCCACCACTCGTAGTCGTAGGGCTCGAAGCCGTGCCGCTGCATGACGAGCGACAGGAGCAACCGGGCGGCGCGGGCCTCCGGGGTCTGCTCGGCATCGTTCGGCCAGGAGCGCTCCGAGAAGAAGTCGTACCCGGTGCCCATCGGCAGCTCCGAGCCCGATGGCAGGTCGACGAGCGTCAGGTCGACCGTCGAGCCGCGCGAATGCCCCGACCTCTCGGCGATGTAGCCCCTGGGAAACAGCTCGGTCTTCTCCAGGTCGGGATAGAACTCGCTCTTCATCTTCGTGTCGGTCTCGTCCTTCGCCCAGCGGACGAAGTCGGCGACGGCGCGCGTCGGCCGGTAGCAGTCGAACGCCTTGAGACCCAGGCCGTACTCCATCAGCTCCCTCTGGGCCCCGGCCAGCGCCTCGGCCGCCTGCCGCGTCAGAATGCAGACCGGCGCCTCGTAGCCGTCGATCGGACGCCCGACGAAGTTGTGCGAGCCCGCATAGCGCATATCGACAACGAGGCCGGGAACGACGGCTGCCGCGTCGACGAAACCCTCGGGCAAACCGTCCCCGGCACCGGCCGCGCCGGCCGTCATCCAGGCAGCCAGCATCAGAGCGCCGAGAAACCGTTTGAACAAGACCTTCTTTTCAGCTGATGAACGTCGAGGGCAGCGGGCAAGCCCGCCGCCCGTCCGAGCAGCGAGTCCCCGGGTGCCGAGCTCCTCATCGAGGTGTCTCATCCGTTCTCCAATTCCAGGCTCAGACTACCGCACGCGTGCCGAATCGGCGACCCATCGACCGACCGCAGCGGGGTGTCTCACCGGCAACCTCGCGATGGTGCCTCACCTCGCATACACGCTGTTTTGAGAGCACATTTGAAGGAAATCCACGAAATCGTCAAGTGCAGGGGTTGATCTCGCATCTTCCAGCGATCCACCGTCAACGGCGGCAGAGGCAGCGCTAAGATGGTCCCATGACCACGCATCTCTCCACTGCCGTCTGCTCCCGCGCCCGCCGAGGCCTGTCGTGACCTGCGTTCGCACCGAGATCCGCGATCGGGTGGCGCTGGTCACCCTCGACGAACCCGAGCGGCGCAACGCGATCTCGCTCGCCATGTCCGAGGCGCTCGTCGAGGCCTTCGTCGGCATCGAGGATTCCGGCGACGTCGGCGCCGTGGTCGTCACCGGGACGCCGCCGGCGTTCTCGGCCGGGGCCGATCTCTCCGATCTCGAGGCTGCGGATCGGGAACGGCTGCGCCGGATCTACCACGGGTTCCTCGCCGTGGCGCGCTGTCCGTGGCCGACCATCGCGGCGGTCAACGGCGCCGCCGTCGGCGCCGGCTTCAACCTCGCGCTCGCCTGCGACGTGCGGATCGCCGCCCGCTCCGCACGCTTCGACTCCCGTTTCCTCGACCTCGGGCTGCATCCGGGCGGCGGCCACACCTGGATGTTGCGGCGGCTGCTCGGACCGCAGGGCGCGGCGGCGGTGGTTCTGCTCGGCGAGGCGCTCGACGGCGAGGAGGCGGCCCGCCGGGGCCTCGCCTGGCGTGTGGTCGACGATGGCGAGGTGGTCGAGGCCTCGCTGCGGCTGGCGGCGCGGGCGGCGGCGGCGCCCGCAGGCATGGTCCGGCGACTCAAGGACACTCTGCGCCGTGTGGAGGCGATCGACGAGCACGAGGCAGCGGTCGAGCTCGAGCTCGAGCCGCAGCTGTGGACCACCACCCAGCCGGAGTTCCGCGAGCGGCTGGCGGGGCTCAAGGCACGGATCGCCCGGTCGCGACGGGACCCCTGACCACAGCTCTGTTCTGGAGGACCGATGGATTTCGAAACGATCCGGCTCGAGCGTGCCGACCGGGTGGCGCTGGTGCGCCTGTGGAGGCCCGAGCGGATGAACGCGGTGATCGAGGCCATGTACCGGGAGCTCGGTCGGGCTCTGGAGGGTCTCGCCACCGACCCGGAGGTGCGGGCCGTCGTGCTCACCGGGTCCGTGCGCCTGAAGGACGGCCTCGCCAAGCCCGCCTTCTGCGCCGGCGCCGACCTCAAAGAGCACGCGACCGGCAGCCGCACACCCGAGCAGCGGCGCGTCTACATCGAGCTCGCCCACGCCACCTGTTCAAGGCTCGCCCGCCATCCGCAGCCGGTCATCGCCGCCGTCAACGGCCCGGCCCGGGGCGCCGGCGCCGAGCTGGTGCTGTGCTGTGACCTGGTGCTGATGTCCGAGGAGGCGACGCTGGGCTTCCCGGAAACGGGGCTCGGCACCTTCATCGGCGGCGGCTCGACATGGCACCTGCCGCGGCTGGTCGGCCTCGCCCGCGCGAAGGAGATGGTCTACACCGGCCGCGTCATCGACGGTCGCGAGGCGGTGGAGCTCGGACTCGCCCTGAAGGCCGTGCCCGGCGAGCGGTTGCTGGACGAGGCCATCGAGCTCGCCCGTGCCCTCGCCGCCCGGGCGCCGCGATCCCTGCGTCTGGCCAAGGAGCACCTCGCAGCGGCGGCGGGGCGGAGCCTCGACGAAGCTCTCGAGGCAGAGACCGAGGCCATCCTGGGCTGCATGGAGACCGAGGACTGGCGCGAAGGCGCCCGAGCCTTCGCCGCCCGCCGCCCCCCGACGTTCACCGGGAGTTGAGGATGTCATTGGAGAGGATTCTGCGGGCTCGGTCGGTGGCGGTGGTGGGGGCGTCGCGGGACGAGCGCAAGCGGGGCTACCAGGCGATCCGCTCGCTCCTCGACGGCCGCTACGAGGGCCGCGTCTTTCCGGTCAACCCGAGGGAGGAACGGATCCTCGGGCTGCCCTGCCACCCCAGCGTGGCGGCGATTCCGGAACCGGTCGACCTCGCCCTGGTCACCACCCGGGCGGACACGGTGCCGCGGATCCTCGCCGACTGTGGCGAGCGCGGCGTTGCCGGGGCGGTCATCGTCGGCGGTGGTTTCGGCGAGGCCGGCGCGGTCGGCCGACGGCTGCAGGACGAGGTCGTGGCGGTCGCCCGCGAGCACGGCGTCCGTCTCGTCGGGCCCAACACCAGCGGCCTGATCAACGTCCACGAGGGGCTCAACCTGGTCGGCCTGAACAACGTCCCCAAGGGCGACCTGGCGCTGGTGTCCCAGAGCGGCAACATGGCGCTGCACCTGATCACCGAGGCCAGCATCAAGACCCAGAAGGGCTTCTCGTTCTACATCGGGATCGGCAACGAGGCCGACATCACCTTTGCCGAGTACCTCGAGTTCCTGGCCGACGACCCCGCCACCCGGGTCATCGTGCTCTACGTCGAGGGCATGAAGGACGGCCGCCGCTTCCTCCAGGAGGCCTACCGGACCACCAGCAAGAAGCCGATCGTGCTGCTGAAGAGCGGCCGCTCGGTGATCGGCAGCCGCTCCGCCGGATCGCACACCGGTGCCCTGGCAGGGATCTCGGAGGTCGCCCGGACCGCCTTTCAGCGCGCCGGGATCGTCACCGTCGACAGCTCCGACGAATTGCTGCCGGCCGCCGAAACGCTGTCGAACCTGCCGCCGCTGGCCAAGGGTACGGTCGCCGTGCTCGCCGACGGCGGCGGTCACGCGACCCTCGCCGCCGACGTCCTCACCGACCTCGGCCTGGCGCTGCCCGAGCTGGGTCGCACCACCCGCGGACGCCTCACCAAGGTGCTGCTACCGTCGGCCTCTCTGACCAACCCGGTCGATGTCGCCGGCACGACGGACACCGATCCCGGGGTGTTCGCCGACTGCGCGCGCATCCTGCTCGAGGACCCCAAGATCGGCGGCCTGCTGCTGGTCGGGCTGTTCGGCGGCTACGGCATCCGCTTCTCCTCACGGCTGTCCTTCATCGAGGAGGACGCGGCCCACCGCCTGGGCAAGCTGGTGCGCGAGCTGAAAAAGCCGATCGCCGTCCACAGCCTCTACACCTTCGCCCGGCCGCACGCGCTCGACCTGCTGCGGTACTACGGCATCCCGGTGTATGACTCGGTCGATGTCTCCTGTCACTGCCTCGGTGCGCTTCACCGCTACGGCCAATTTCTCGGCTCGCACCACCGCCGGACAAACTTCGTCTTCCACTGGGGGGCGAGGTCGAAGGCGGCCGGTCGGGGGATCATCGAGAGCGCACTGGCCGAGGGCCGGAAGGCGCTGCTCGAGCACGAGGGGAAGGCGCTGCTCGCGCTGCACGGAGCGCCGGTGACCGGAGACCAACTGGCGGCGTCCGCTGCCGAGGCGGTGCAGGCGGCGGACGCGGCCGCAGGGCCGGTGGCCCTCAAGATCTGCTCCCCTGACATTCTCCACAAGTCGGACGCCGGCGGCGTGAGGCTCGGTCTCGATGGCGCAGAGGCGGTCGCTTCGGCCTTCGACGCGGTGGTTGCCGCGGCCCGAGCCCACCGCCCGTCCGCCGACATCCGCGGCTGCGTCGTGTCGCCCATGGCCGAGCCGGGAACCGAGGTGATCATCGGGACCAAGGTCGACCCCCAGTTCGGTCCGGTGATCCTGTTCGGCATCGGCGGCATCCTGGTGGAGCTCTTGAGGGATGTGGTCTTCCGGGTGCTGCCGATCACCCGGATCGCGGCGCGGCAGATGCTGACCGAGATCCACTCGGCGCCCATTCTGCAGGGCGTCCGGGGGCAGGCGCCGGTCGACCATGACGCCCTGGTCGATCTGTTGATGACCGTCTCCGAGCTCGTCGAGGCCTACCCGGAGATCCACGAGATGGACCTCAACCCGGTGATTGCCCGGTCCGACGGGCTTTCGGTGGTCGACGTCAGGATCCTGCTGCGACCCAACGGCCGCGTGGCGACGGGCTGACCTCGCCGGTCACGCGTCGCTGGAGTCGGATTCGGTCCGGGAACCGAGGCGCGAGTCTGATGGGTACCACCCACAGCGTTCGTAGAAGAACCACGGAAAGTACCGTCGGGCTGCCGAGTCGGTGCGGGCGGCGGCTCGGTCGGTGATCGACCGCGGCCTGGTGTGACGGCTCGTGGCCGCGGCTTCGCATCGGTGCCACCAGAAATCGGGACCGGGGAAGCTCTCTCGCGGCGCTTGGAACGCAGGGATCGCTGCCGACGTGGCACCCCACCGCCTCCGAACCGAACCCCACACACTGTTGTTGACGTCATTTTTCCGGCCACCGATGCATCGATGCCCTGAGAAAAGGCCCCACCGCGAATCCCGGGCGGCACCTCATCCCTCGACCGGTCCGGTCCAGTAATCTCGAGTCGAAGATCAGCGCGAACCCGGTCCCGCGGCCTCGAACCCGTTCGGTCCTGTGGCCGGTCGCAGCGACTCGGCACGCCGCGTGAAAGCCGGCAAGCGGTGCGCCGTGGTTATGCGGATCGGCCGGCGAACCACCACAGAGGAGGAACCTCATGCGAGTTTCGAAGAACGAGATCCCGATCAAGATCGATCACCCGGGGGCGGTCGCCCGCCAGCGACCCGAGTTCGGCGATGCGAGCGGCTACGGCATGCTCGGGGGCGAGCACTTCACGATGGTCAAGGGCACGGACCTCGGGCCCCTGCTCGAGGGACTGGAGCACGATCTCTGTCAGTCGCCGCACTGGGGATACATGATCGGCGGCAAGCTGGACGTCAGGTACCAGGACGGGAGATCTGAAGCCACCAAGGCCGGTGATCTCTTCTACTGGCCACCCGGGCACACCATCAAGGCCGAGGCGGACTCCGAGTTCGTGCTCTTCAGCCCCCAGGAGGACCACACGCCCGTACTGGAACACGTCAAGAACCAGCTCGGCTGAGCGCACGCGCGCACATCGTCGAGCCGCTCTGCTCCGGTTCACGAGCGGAATGGGTGATAAGCAGAGAATCGGGGTCCTTCGGGGCCCCCTTTCTTTCCGGCCTGCCGAGTGAGGCGAGAGAAGGTGCGAGTTCCATGGGTGGTGAAAAGAGTCGGAGCGCACCGGTGGCGACCATGCGTGTCATCGGAAGCACCGGCACCCGTTTCGCGACAGGCGTCTGATTCCGTGGCATCATCGTCGACTGGAAGCGGGGCCCATCAGTGGACAGCATCGACCACGGTCGCAGTTCGTCCGATCTCAGGGCATGGCGGCGCACCTCCACGACGCCTGCCGCCGTGCGATCGGCGCCGGTCGCCGCCCGAGCTCGCTGTTTCGCTCAGAGCTCGGCGAGAGTGCGCCGCGGGCTCCACAGGCTACACATCCTGGGAGTGCTCTGCACCGTCGTCTTCACGTTCTCGCCCGGCCTCTCCGCCCAGACATCGCGACCCGCGGACGACCCGCTCGTTCTGTCCGGTCCGCTCGAAGATCGAATCCAGCTCGTGTACGGATGGCGCTACCACCCGGGGGATGACCCGGAGTGGGCCGACCCGGCCTTCGACGACAGCGGGTGGCCGGTCGCCGCGTCGTCGCTCCCGACGGACGAACCGCCGCCGGGCGGATGGCCCGACATCGGCTGGTTCAGGCGGCGGCTGGTGCTCGCAGAGGACATGCCGCCGACCGCCCTCGCCTTCCGCGTCGAGCAGATGGGTGCCTCGGAGCTCTTTCTCGACGGCCGCCTGGTGAGCCGCACGGGAACGGTCTCGGCGGATCCCGCGACCGAGCGTCCCGTGTACCCGAATGACTTCGGGGCCCTGGCTCTCGCGCCCGGACGGACCCACCTGCTCGCGATCCGCTACTCCAACTCGCGGGGCAACCTCTTCAGCGGCATCGGCGCCGGTTTCGCGGTCAACATCCGCAGTGTCGAGTCGGCGGCCGCGTCGTATGGCAGGTGGTCACGGATCGTGATCACGATGCCGAGCGCGTTCGCCGGCGCTTTCACCGCGCTGGCGATCCTTCACCTGCTCCTCTTCGCGTTCCGCCGCAAATCGCGGGAGCACCTGTTCTTCGCCATCTTCGCGGCGACCGTCGTCACCGGGCTCGGCTTCGAGATCCTGAGCGCCATGGAGACCGACCTCATCGACCGCCTCCAGTTCTTCAAGCTGCAGGTCGCCTCGGCCGTCGCCATGGTGCTGGTCGGGCTGGTGCTGGTCCACGTCGTTTTTCGCCGTCGCCCGTCGTGGCTCACCTGGGCGGTGGTCGCGGCCGGGGCCGTCATGGTGGTGTGGGTGGGAACCTGGGACGCGTTCCTGTCGACCGCCCCCTTGCGCGTCTTTTTCGTGGTGGCGTTCCTCGAGATGCTCCGCGTGTCCGTTTTCGCGCTCCTGAGGCGGGAGCCCGATGCCTGGATCGTCGCCGCCGCCTTCGCGCTGATGGCGGCCACGACGATCGTCGCCGCCGGAGCCCGCATGCTCGGGAGACCGCTCGGCAGCGATCTGACGGGCAACCTGTCACTGGCCGTCGTCGGGATCGCCTTTTCGGTCTTCATCACCCGCCGCGCGGCGCGCACGGCGCGTGAGCTCGAGCAGCGGCTGACCGAGGTCCGGGTGCTGTCGGAACGCGCCCTCGAACAGGAGCGGCGGGCGGTCCACGAGGAGGGCGAACGGCGGCTGCTCGAGGCGGCGCACCGACGGCGCAGCGAGGAGCTCGAGGCCGCCCGCCGCCTCCAGCTGGCGATGCTGCCCCAGCGCGCGCCCGAAGTCCCCGGCGTCGACATCGCCTACCGCATGGTCACCGCCACCGAGGTCGGCGGCGACTATGTGGACTTCCGACTCGGCGACAGCACGCGCACCCTGGTCGCCTTCGGCGACGCCACCAGTCACGGCCTTCAGGCCGGCATGGTCGTCGCGATGGCCAAGAGCCTGTTTCACAGTGTCGAGCCGGACAGCTCGCCGGCCGAGGTCCTGGATCGCATCGGGTCCGGCCTCCAGGACATGCGCGAACGCTACGCCAGCATGGCCATGGCGGTCGTCTCCATCGACAACGGAGGCCTCGAGATCGCCTCCGCGGGGATGCCGCCGATTCTCATCCGGCGCGCCGCGACGGGAAACATCGACGAAGTTCTCCTGGCCGGAGTGCCTCTCGGCACGCTGGCGGCGACCAGCTACGAGGTGCGGCACGTCCCCGTGATGCCCGGCGACGCCGTGCTGATGATGTCCGACGGCGTCATCGAGGCGGTCGACGCGGGTGGCGAGCCCTTCGGATACGACCGCGCGGCCGCCTACCTCGCGAGCTGCGGCGACGAGTCAGCTGAGAGCCTGGTGGCGGGGCTCATGGAGGCGGTCGCCCGCTACACCAACGGCGCCGCGCCGGGAGACGACGTCACCGTGCTCGCCCTCGCGATCGGCTGAGCGCGTCGAATCATCGGATCCACACTGCCAGGGCCGACGACGGTGGTCCTCCACACTCCGATCCGGCGCTTCGTACCCGGGAATGCCCTGGGTACCGGTGCCGGCCCATCATCCGGCGTCAGCCGGTGTATAACCGGGTGATGCGCCGCCGCCAGCTGATCGAGCTTCACGAGATGCCCTGGTTTCCGGACGTGTGGCGGGACCTGGTCACCGACTTTCTGTCGTTCTTCTTTCGGGCCTTTCGGCCGTACCGGGTCGCCGCTCCGGTGCTCGCCGAGGCTCTCGGGCAGTCGGGTACCGAGCACATCGTCGATCTGTGCTCCGGCGCGGGCGCGCCGGTGCTGTCCCTGCTTCCGGTCCTGGAGGAACTCGGGGGCGCGCCGCGGTCGGTGACGCTGACCGATCTCTACCCCAACCGTGGAGCGTTTCGTGCCGCGGCGGACGGTGGTCGCGGGGTCGTGATCGGGGTCGAGGTACCGGTGGACGCGACCGACGTCCCGGCCGAGCTGATCGGTTTCCGCACGCTGTTCACCTCGTTCCACCATTTTTCGCCCGCGGACGCCCGGAAGATCCTGGCCGACGCCAGGCTCAAACGTGAGGGTATCGGGATCTTCGAGTTCACCGAACGCAATCTCATGCTGTGGCTGATCCCCGTGCTCCTCATCCCTCTGGTCGTCGCCGTCTGCACGCCGTTCATCCGGCCGTTGACGTGGCGCCGACTCCTCTGGACCTACGTCGTGCCCGTGGTGCCGCTGGTCGCCGGGTGGGACGGCCTGGTGTCGAACCTGCGCAGCTACACCCGCGACGAGCTGCTCGAGCTCGCCGACGCCGAAGGCCGCGACGACTACCGCTGGCGTACCGGTCGCGTGAGGTCGCTCGGCCTGAGCAGCGTCACCTACCTCGTGGGCTGGCCGGCGAGCCCCGAGCTCGTCAACACCCGGTGACCGCCAACCGGCTCCCGCAGCCGTCGCTCCACGTAGTCATAGAACGGATTGCATCGCAGCCGGATGAAGGTGGCAGGCGGCACCGCCAGCAGCCCGCGCTCGCCGCGCGGCTCGAGGGTCCCCAGCTGGACTCCGAAGAGATTGTCGGGATCCGGTTCGAGGCCGTAGATGGGATCGTCGATCGGGAACGGCACCGCGACGTGCGACAGCGAGTACACGCCCCGCGGCCACTCGAGGCCGAGAGCCTCGACCTCGGCCTCTCGGTCACCGCCCGGACGCGTCCAGACCTCGAGAGCCGCGGTGGCATCGACAATGTTGGTGACGGCGGTCAGCCGGTAGGGCGTGGTCGGCCGTTCGATCAACATCTGCAGCCGCGCCGCGGGGTCGGTGCGGAAGAAGTCACGCATCTTCGCCTTCCGGTTGATGTCGAAAATCACCAGCTCGTGCTCCGGCCCCGCCAACCGGTCATAGAGGCCCTCGACGACCGCCTCCACGAGCACGGTGGCGTCGGCCAGTGACATGAAGGTCAGCACGGGCGGGAAGCGCGACGATACGTGGTGCGCTTCCAGCTCGGCCAGCCGGCGGCGGATCGAGCGCGTCAGAAGGTGGGTCTGGTAGCCCGCATCGGCGGGAAACGAGTTGTACTTGAACGGATCCGATTCGGGTTGGATGTCGGTCCACGCCAGCTTGTCGAACCACGGCATGAAGCTCACGACCCGGTGCGCACGGGCCAGCGCCGCCAGGCGCGTGACGCCGATCGCCGGCGAGAAGAGGATGACCCGATCGGGGACCCGAAGCTCCTCGTCGGCGAGGCTGTCGAGCGCGAGATCGACGGCCAGCGCGCCGCCGTTCGAGTAGCCCATCACGATGAGGTCGCCCGACGGCCCGACCGTTCCTTCCAGGTGCCGATAGGCCACGCGGACCGCCGCGCGCCAGTCGTCGACGTCGGCGCGTTGCAGCCCGCCGGGGGTCGTGCCGTGGCCGGGCAGCCGCAGCCCGACGACGTGGAAACCCTCGGAATGGAGGATCTCGGCGGCCCGTCGCAGGCTGTAGGGCGAGTCGGTGAGGCCGTGCAGCAGGAGAGCCCCTCCCCCGTCCGCGACTCCCCGAAGCTCGTACGAGCGATTCCAGTTGCGGGGGAAGCCCGCCGGATTGTTGACGCCGCCCGGGGCGTACCGATTCCAGGCGGGTTCCGCGCGCGAATCGCGGTCGCGGACGACCCGCTCGTCGAGCTCCCCGAAGAGCCGGTCCTCGAGCGCCAGGTAGTCGTCCCAGTCGAATGCGCCCCGCGCATCCCGGGCCTCGAACTCGTGCTCGAGATCCACCGTGTGCCACGGCGACAGCTCGGGCTTCGATCGTTGCGCCCACGAGGCGAACAGCACGCCTGCGGCAACCACGGCGACGGCCGTGACCACCGTGACCCGCACCCAACATCTCGACCGATTCTCGATCACCGGTGACACCCCCTTCGCCATCGCGTAAACTGTCCGAGATCTTACCCTGGTTCGAAGCGCTTCTCGGGGAGGTTGGATCGATGTCCACGAGCCGGTCGGCACCGTGAGTGATCGCCCCTCGAGGTGGCGGGCGGGATTGCGCCGCGCCCTCTGGGTCCTCGCCGCCGTGGTGGCGGTCGGGGTCGCGCTGCCCTTCGGCTGCGTCGGCAACCGCATGTTCAACACCGAGCCCGGAGACTACCTCAGGACATACTCCACGGCAGGCGGACTGCCGTACTCGGTGGCGGTGGTGGAGTTCGACGACCAGGGTCAGCCGTGGGACCTGAGCCAGCTCGGCGCCGCGATCGCGGAGATCCGGCGGCTCAACCGCACGAGCGAGAACGGGATCATCCTCTACCAGTTCATCCACGGGTGGAAGAGCAACGCGGCGCGGGAGAAGAGCTCCGGAGAGCGGCTGGCGTGGTTCGAAGACCGGGTCGCGGCCGTCGCGGAGCAGTCGGAGGCCGCCTCCCTGGGTGGGAGCGACAGGCCGCGGCCGGTCGTGGGTCTCTTCATCGGCTGGCGAGGCCGCACCTACTCACTGCCGATCCTCATCGATGCCTCCTTCTGGAACCGGCGGGTGGCCGCCCACCGGGTCGCTTCCGAGGGGCTCGCCGAGGTCCTCTACCGTACGGTCAACGCCGCCAACGAGCACCCCAAGTCCAAGTGCGCCCTGCTCGGCCACTCCATGGGCGGGATGATCCTCGAGAAGACTCTCGCTTCGGCGCTCGTACCGGAGATCCTTCGGGCCGAGTCCGCCGCAGCGGCGGTTCCCGTGCGCTACGACCTGATCGTGGCCGCCAACGCCTCCACCGAAGCGCTGCACACAAAACGGCTCATCGACGTCTTCAAGCGCAACGATGTGGGGCTGGTGTTGGAGGACGCAGCCGGCCGCCGCCAACCGGCCGCCGGCCCGATGCTCGCCTCCATCACGTCGGTCGACGACGGCGTCACGCGCTACATGGTGCCCTTGGCCATGACCGTCAACTCGCTCTTCGTCCGCTACCGTCCCGCACGCGAAGACGACCTGGCGTCACAACGCCGTCTCGGCACCCACACCGCCGGTCACCTGCCGGTGCTCCACAGCCACATCGTGGAGGTCGCCGGCGGCGAGATCGCCATCCGCGAGCTGCCCGGGCGCTGGAACGACACCCCGTTCTGGGTCTTCCAGGTGCCGGCCGAGATCAGCCGCGACCACGGCGACATCGACGGGGCGCTGTGGGGCCGGCTCATGCTGCAGCTGATGGAGGGCAACCGCGTCTTCGCTCCGGACGTCCGTCTGCTTCTGGCATCGACAGCTTCGGTCGGCGACGCCCCCGGAAGCTGAGCCTCCCGCCTCCTGCTCGACGCAGAAGGTTGCAGCGCCCGACGATGCCGCAAGGCAAGGCCGGGCCGCTGCGGAACGGGCCGGCGGGGCTGTGAGATCGAGGTCGCTGATCGCCGGCCGCACGATCAGGACAACGTCAGCGACCTCGTCTCGTCCTCCGCTGTGTTCTCTTCAGTTCACCGACGTGTGACCTGTGTGAGCCGCACCGGCTCGGTGGCGAAATTGACGACCTTCAAGGTGTTGGTCTCCTTCTCCACCCTGAGCTGGACGCCGATGGCAAGCTGGCCGCTACCGACGTTCTCGGCATCGAGATCGATGAAGAAGACCGTGACGTCGAAGTTGCGCCAGCGGGGCTGTTCCAACGCCTCGGACATCGAGATCGGCCGGTCGAGCGCGAGAATGATGCGCCGACCGCCGTCCTCGAGCGGAATCTCGCGCGCGTAGCGCAGCCGTTCCGAGGGCATTCTCGTATTGACGTTGCCGCGCCGGCCGGCGCTGACCACCCGGATCCACCCGGTCTCCGGCTGGCGGCGCATCTCTCGCACCAGCGCTCGCTGGCTCTTGTTCGCGAGCACGTCGAACAGGTGCTGACGCTCCTCGTCGGTGGTCCATCGCGTGATGTTGATGTCGATGGTCGCGGTGGTCCCCGGCG
>CAZMED010000048.1:2868-17604 GCA_964565045.1 uncultured Thermoanaerobaculia bacterium | reverse complement strand
CCGGTGACCGAACAGGTCGGCGTGCCGAGACCTTCCCAGACGCCCTTCAGCAGCACATCCCGCTCGAGCACCGTCCGATCCAAAGGACGCATGGTGCGGCAAGAGTACCCGATCGACGCACCAACCGGGAGGCTGCGCCGCCGATTGTGCGCCGTCCCGCCGCCACCGCGCTCCGGGACCGGAACGGAACCCTGCAGCAGAGCGCACCCGCCGGCAGCTCGCCTCCCGGTCGGGGTGCGCTGCCGCGCCGGACCGGGAGTGCCCCGATCGGCATGTCGAGGATCTCCCCGAGGCGGCGGCCGCACACCGCCGGTATGGTCGGGGCGGGGCGAGACCGATCGCGGAGGAGGATCGTGAAGATCGCAACCCTGACCCTGAACCCGGCGTTGGACCTCACGGCCAGCGTGGAGCGCGTGTCGCCCGATGAGAAGCTGCGCGCCGACGACCTGCGCCGCGACCCCGGCGGCGGCGGCATCAACGTGGCGCGGGTGGTTCACGAGCTCGGCGGCGAGGTCGAGGCCGTCTATCTCGCCGGCGGCGCCAACGGCGAGCTGCTGGACGAGCTGCTCGCCGACGAGGGCGTGTCCCGGCGGCGGATCGCCATCGACGGCAGGACCCGTGCGGACATCACCATCTCCGATCGCTCGGCCGACCGGCAGTACCGCTTCGTCATGCCGGGCCCCGAGGTGGGGGAGGGAGACTGCGAGCGCGCCTTCGAGGCCGTGCTCGAGGGCTCGCCGGACTACGTGGTCGCCAGCGGCAGCCTGCCGCCCGGTGCGCCGGAGGCCAGCTATGGGCGGCTCGCCGGCCGCTGCCGGGAGCAGGGCTCGAAGCTGGTCGTCGACACCAGCGGTCCGCCGCTGGAGCGCGCGCTCGAGGAAGGCGTCGAGCTGATCAAACCGAACCTGCGCGAGCTCGCCGGGCTGGCGGGCCGAGACATCGAGGACGATCACGATCTCGAGGAGATCGCCGCAGGCCTGGTGGAGAACGGCCGAGCCCGCCTCGTGGTGGTTTCCATGGGCAGCGGCGGCGCAATGGTGGTGAACCGCGAGGGCAGCCGACACGTCAAGGCGCCGACGGTCCAAGTCCGCAGCAAGGTCGGTGCGGGCGACAGCACCGTTGCGGGCCTGGTGCTCGCGCTGGCGCGCGGCGACTCCGACGCCGAGGCGACGCGATTCGGCGTCGCGGCGGGCGCGGCTGCGGTGCTGACCCCGGGGACCGAGCTCTGCCACCGGGACGACGTCGAGCGCCTGGCCGAAGGCATGCAGCGGCGCCGAGGGTAGGAACATGGCAGTGACCGAAGCCCGTTGGACCGCCGCCGCCGCGCCGACCGCAGTGTCCGGGATGGCGCAGCGACGAGGCGCATCGCCATGACCGCCGACTTCAAGGAACTGATCCGGGCGTGGCTGCCGCACGTTGTGATGCTGGCGTTGGTGGTGGCGGCGGCGTGGCTGCTGGCGATCGTCTACCGACCGCTGCTCGAGCCCATTCTGTTGGCCGCTGCCCTCGCCCTGCTGACCGCGCCGGTGCTCTCGAGGCCGCTCACCGCCGTCGTGCGGAGGGTCGTGCCGAAGCTCTCGGGCCACGCCCTGCGGCAGATCGTCGGCGTCGCGGCCGCCCTGGTCATCGTGGCCGTGATGGTGGCGCCGGTGGTGATACTGCTGGTCTCCACCACCGGCTCGCTCGTCGACGTGGCCAACCTGGCGGTGGGGATCATCGCCGACGACAAGGAGCAGACCAGCCGATTACGCGAGCTGCTCGTCGACCAGGTCGAGCAGCTGCATGCGATGTACCCGAAGCTCGGTCTCGACCGGGCCGGTATCGCGGATCGCATCATGGAGCTGCTGCGCGAGGCGCGTGGTTTCGGGCCCGCGGTGGTGGGGTTCCTCTTCCGCGGCACCGGCCGCATCGCCGAGGTGGCGCTGGCCCTGATCTCGCTGGCGTTCTTCATCGCCGAGGGGCCGCAGCTTGTGGAACGTCTGCTGAGCTTTTCGCCCCTCGACGACGAGCAGCGCGAGCGGATGGTGGACCGGCACCGCGACATCGTGCTGCGGCTGGTCACCGACACCGTCGCCACCGCGGTTGCCAAGGGCGTCATGCTGGGCCTCGTGGCTTGGTCCGTCGACAGGGCGGTTGGCTTCGATCGCTTCAGCCTCCCATTGATCGCGATCCTCGGCGCCTTCATCTCGTTGCTCCCGCTGGTCGGGGTCACCATCGTGTGGCTGCCGCTGGCCGCCATCCTGTGGACCGGCGGCCACCCCTTCGCGGCGGTGGTGCTGGGGGTGGCGAGCCTGGTCGGTGCGGGAGCTATCGACCGCGTCAGGAAGTCCATCGTGAAAAAGCTCGACGACCGCGGGACGTGGATGAGCTTCCTGCTCTTCCTGAGCCTGATCGGCGGGCTCCTGACCTTCGGTCTGAGCGGCTTCGTGATCGGGCCGATGGCCGTCGTGCTGGTCTATGGACTGGGCAGCTTCTGGCTGCCGATGTACGGGATCGGAGACGCGGCCTCCGAGGAGGCCGACTGAGGGGCGGTGGCACCGCGGTGCGAGGCCGCGGGTGGGCGAATCGCCTAAGAGCTCGGTGCCGGATGCGAGACCTCCCGCGGCTCGGGTTCGCACCGTTCTTCGACGAGGCTGCGGAGTCTGCGCCGCAGCAAACCGTGCGCGTCGCGGCGTCGGGCAGACTCGAGCTGGACTCCGAGCTCCACGAGGTTCGGCGCCCGGTCGCGGAGCGAGAAGACGTCGACGTTGGGGTGGTACTCGTCGAGCAGGCACTCGAGAAGCCTCCGCTCCTCGGCCGAGCACTCGACGACGGCCGAGGTTCGGGCGAACCCCTCCCCGTCAGGAATGACCGGCGATGTCGACCTGAGCCGCACGGCACCCTCCCAGAGAACCCCCGGACTCGCAGGTTGGGGGCAAGGATCGGTGGATCAGCGCCGAGCGCCCCCGAACCCAATCAGACATAGCGGACCACGATCGCCACCAGCAGGATCGCGACGACCAACCAGAAGAAGACGTTGACGAAGGCCGCCGCCTCGCGTCGAGCGTCCCGGCGGCGCAGCGCCTCGCCCCTGGTGCGCGGCGGGTAGCGGGGGATGAACGCCACCATCAGCAGCGCGGCGAGCAAGCCGACGACGAGAAAGGACAGGACTGCGGTACCGGCGAGCCGGGGCCCGATGGGCGTCATCCACGCCCCGCCGGCCCAGGTGGCGAGGAACAGCACCACGAACATGGCCACCAGGATGGCCCCGAAGGGCTGGCGGCGGAGACCAGCGCCGAGAAAGGCCACCAGGACGGTGGCGATCACGAAGGCGACGATGAGGTCGGTGAGCACCATGGAGAGCTTCCTGGGACAGCGTAGTGCTGTCGGCGTCGCCGCCGCGTCGGGTGGGCGACTGAGCGCCGGCAGGGGAATTCCCCTACGACCGGCGTCCGCGCAGCGATCGTCTCCCCACCGGGGGCCGACTCCCGCAGGGGTCCCCGGATCCCGAACAGGAGGTGCTCCTGAGGGTACGCGGAGAGTGTTTTCCCCGCATCGCAGTCGGGTCCGACCCGATACCCGACGCGGGTCCGGGCGCCCGAACATGGACCCGATCGGACACGAGATCCGACGGAAATTCGCGGAATGGAGGTCGAACATGGAAACGATCGGTAGCTGGAGCAGATGGGATACCGCAAGGTCAAGCGGGTCCCGGCCGGCATCGAAGGGTGGAAGCAAGCCGGGCACCTGACGGTGGCGAGCTGAGGCCGCCGTCAAACCGAAGAGAACTCGCCGCGTCGCCAAGGGTGCGGACGAGGGCTGCATCGCCTGCCACCACCACGCCAAAGGGGACGACGATCTGTTTTCCAACGACGAGTAGCCCGGCCCCGGGGCTTGGCTGCTGAGCGCGAAACGCCTGCAGGGCGCCGGCCGCCGCCGTTGCGGCGGGCCGGCTTCGTTCGGCACGCTCGCCGCGAGCGGCCGTGGGCATCGCGTCACGGGAGCCCAGCCCGACGGATTGAGGTGACGACATGACGAGCTTCGAGTCGCAACGGCGGAAGATGGTCAGGCACCAGATCGAGGCCCGCGGGATTCGCGACCGCAAGGTGCTCGACGCCATGCGCGAGGTTCCGCGTGAGGCCTTTCTTCCGGCCGAGCTCGCCGACTTCGCGTACGAGGACGGCCCCTTGCCGATCGGCTCCGGCCAGACCATCTCGCAGCCCTTCATCGTGGCCTCGATGGTGGACGCGCTCGATCTCGAGCCGGACGACCGCGTGCTGGAGATCGGAGGCGGCTCGGGTTACGCGGCCGCGGTCATCAGCCAGGTCGCCGGCGAGGTGTTCGCCATCGAGCGTCGCGGCGAGCTCGCCGAAGCGGCGCGGGAGCGGCTCGAGAAGCTCGGCTACGGCAACGTGCACATCCTGCACGGCGACGGCACGAAGGGCTGGCCCGACGAGGCGCCGTTCGACGCCATCGTGGTCGCGGCCGCCGGCCCGAAGGTGCCGGAGAGCCTGCGGCAACAGCTGGCGGTCGGCGGACGCATGGTGATCCCGGTCGGGCCCACCCGCTTGGAGCAGCGCCTGGTCCGCGTCACGCGGACCGACGGCGGCTTCGAGGAGGAGCAGCTGGAACCGGTCCGATTCGTGCCGCTGATCGGCGAGGAGGGCTGGCGGGAGTCGACGGGCGCGATCCATGACTGAGGTACCCCAAGCGCAATCTGGGGGCTGTCCCGGTGGCCGGGGATGCGGGCATCGAGCCAAACTCGCTCCAGCATTGCCGACCGACCCGCCTCGAGGCCGAGCCAGGTGACGGGCTGAGATGGAGACGACCGATGTCTGATGCCACATTGAAGAAGATCGACTCTGCAGCCTCGCCGCGTGAGGAGGGCGCCTGAGGATGGCGGCGCGAGACGGCGGGCGGCGGGCACGGCCGTGACCGGATTCGAACGCGACGACCCGCTGCGCTCGGCACTGTTCACCGACCTCTACGAGCTGACCATGAGCGCCGCCTACTTCGCCGAGGGGATGGACCGGCGCGCGGTGTTCGAGCTGTTCTTCCGCCGCCTGCCCCCGACCAGGAACTTCATCATCGCGGCCGGACTGGACGAGGTCCTGAGCTTCCTCGAGCATCTCCGCTTCAGTGCGGACGATCTCGCCTACCTCGCCGACCAGGACCGGTTCAGCCGGGAGTTCCTGGACGTTCTCGCCGAGCTCCGTTTCACCGGCGATGTCGATGCGCTGCCCGAGGGGACGCCGGTGTTCCCCGACGAACCGCTGATCCGCATCGAGGCGCCCGTCATCGAGGCGCAGCTGGTGGAGACCATGGTTCTCAATCAGATCCACTTCCAGAGCGTCGCCGCCAGCAAGGCGGCGCGGGTCGTCATGGCGGCCGATGGCCGCGACGTGGTCGACTTCGGGTCGCGCCGGGCGCACGGCGCCGATGCCGCGCTGAAGGTCGCACGGACCAGCTATCTGGCGGGCGCCGCCGGCACCTCCAACGTGCTCGCCGGCAAGATCTACGGAGTGCCCATCTTCGGCACCATGGCCCACAGCTACATCCAGAGCCACGACGACGAAGCCGAAGCCCTGCGCGCCTTTGCCGAGATCCATCCCGACACGACCCTGCTGGTGGACACCTACGACACGCTCGAAGGCGTGCGCACGGTGGTGGAGCTGAGCCGCAACGACGAACGGCCACTGCGGGTGGGCGGCATCCGGCTCGATTCCGGCGACCTCGGGGAGCTCGCCCGGAAATCCCGGCGCCTGCTCGATGACGGCGGCCTCGAGCACGTCAAGATCTTCGCCTCCAGCGGTCTCGACGAGTACACGATCCGGGAGCTCGTCGAATCCGGAGCCCCCATCGACGGCTTCGGCGTCGGCACCAACATGGCGGTCAGCGACGACGCCCCGGGGCTCGACATGGCCTACAAGCTGGTGGCGTACGCGGGCCGGCCGCGCATGAAGCTTTCGACCTCCAAGGTCATGCACCCCGGTCCGAAGCAGGTCTTTCGAAGCGTCGACGCCGGGAAGATGGTGCACGACGTCATCGCCCGCGCCGACGAGGAGCTCGCCGGCCAACCCCTGCTCGAGCCGGTGATGCGCGGCGGACGCCGCCTGGCCGCCGGAGAAATCAGTCTCGAGGACGCCCGCGCCCGGGCGCGCGAGCAGCTCGGCCGCCTGCCCGACCGGCTGCTCGGCATCGAGGCGGACGACCTCGAGTACCCGGTTTCTTTCAGCCCCGCCCTGGAGCGGGCCCTCGAGGACCTCAGCCGGTCGCTCGAGGCCGACCGGGGCGCCGCAACCACGAGCGCAGAGCACGAGAGGAGTTCACGATGAAGACGAGAGAAGGATCGGCACACTGGAGCGGGTCGTTGAAGGACGGCAAGGGCACGGTCAGGTCATCGAGCGGAGCGCTCGACGCCGACTTGAGCTTCGGCTCCCGCTTCGAGGAGGGTTCCGGAACCAACCCCGAGGAGCTGATCGCGGCCGCCCACGCCGGCTGCTTTTCAATGGCCCTGTCCAAGATGCTCGCCGACGCCGGCCACCCGCCGGACACCATCCACACCCGGGCCATGGTGAGCCTCGAGAAGACGGGCGACGGCTTCTCGATCACCACGAGCCACCTCCACACCCGCGGCAACGTGCCCGGGATCTCGGAGGACGAGTTTCAGAAGCTCGCCGCCGAAGCCAAGAAGGGATGCCCGGTTTCCAGGGCCCTCGGCGCCATCGAGATCACCCTGCAGGCCGAGCTCGCGAGCTGACTGTCCTGACGGGGGCGCGGGGCATGGGCGCGAACATAACCTGAGAGCAGGCTGTTCAAGCCCGAGCCCGAGCCCGTTGCCGTGACCGTTATCGAAGATTCGGGTTCTTCTCAGGGATCGACCTTACCAACGATGTCAGCTCGAGGTCGAAGAACATGACACTCTCCCTCTCAGGAGGTCGAGATTATCGGGAACGGCAACGGGCTCGGGCTCGGGCTCGGGACGGACAAAGAGCGCGAGCTGAACTTGACCGCACCGACAGATCGCTCGCCAACACGCCTGAGTCAGCGCCTATGGGGCGCGGGGCCGGCCGCCCGAAGAAATGACGGACCCGGGCCGCCCCGCTTCCACCGTGAATCGTCGCCGTGTCTGACCGCGACCGGCGGCGGAGGCGGATCCTCCTCGTGCCTGGGTGATCTCGGGGACCACCGCTGACAATCGCGCCGCGCCGCACGGACGGTCCGCGCATGGATCAGACCAGGGCGTTCTCCGTGCCGGAGTCCAGGGTGAAGAGACAGGGAGTCTGCGCCTCCTCGGTGCGCGACCGGACCTCCTCGAGCTCGGTGTCCCCGGTGATGCTGAACACCGTCACGCCGACCTGCAGTCCTGCCGAGAGCGCCTCCCCCGGTCGTACCACGCGACATTCGGCATCGGGAATCCGCGCCAGCTCGGTGACGGATCTCAGGTAGTCGAGGGCGTCCCCGCTTTCGTCCTCGGCGTCGATCCGGGCGCTGAGCACGAGATCACACCCCCGGTTCAGCTTGAGCTTGAAGGCGACCAGGAGACCGAGGTCCGCGTCCCCGAGGTCGGTGCCGATGCGCCAACCGCCGTCGGGTTTTCCGACGATCAGGTGCACCGCCTTCGCGCGCGCCGGAAGGGTTTCCTCCGGGCCGGCGTACAGCACCACCCCCAGTTGATTTCGTGCCGCGCTGCCGATCACCTTCCACATCTCCTGCGTTCGCTCGGATGACTCGGGCAGCCTGAGGAAGACCATGTTGGACCTGAAGAACGCGCCGCCGAGGGCTTCCAGGCCGGCGGCCACGTTTTCACTGAAGGTGGCGGCCTGCACAACGGTCCAGGTGGCGAAGATCCCGTCGCTGTGGAATCGTTCGGCGATGGCGGGCAGATTTTCGGTGAGCTCGTCGTAGTTGCGCCTGCCGGTCAGACCCAGAAGCCTGACGAAGCCCTTGGGTCTCGCGATGTCCCGCAACAGGGCGTAGACCGCCCCGGCCTGCGTGGACACCTCGACCGGGACCAGGAGATTGGCCTTCCAGGTCTTCTCCCGGGTCCCCGCCAGACGCTCCACCTTCTTGGCCGCCCACTCCGCAACGGCGACGAAGAGCCCGCTGCGGACGTCTCCGTAGGGCGCCTTGAGGTGCTTCCGGACCAGATAGGCGTGCAGCACGAGCACGACGGCGAGGGCGACCACGCCGAAGGTCAGATTGACGATGAACATGGCGAAGATGCAGCCCGCGGCGCCGATGAAGGACACGAACCGCGGGATCCGCAGGAGGGGCCGGAAGCTCACCAGCCGCAGGCTCTGCTCGATCAAGACCACCACATTGATCATGGCGTACGTGATCAGGAAGAACATGGTGATCAGCGGAGCGATGGCGTTCAGGTCCCGGACCATCAGCGCCGCGATCACGAGCACGCCGGTGAACAGCATCGCGTTTCTGGGTTCACCCGACGGTGTGCGGACCGCGAACCACGAGCTCCCGGGCAGGATCCGGTGCTCCGCCAGCGCCTGGAGGATCCGCGGCGCACCGACGATGGAGGAGAGGGCCGAAGAAAAGGTCGCCCCCAGGAGCCCGGCCAGGACCAGCGACCCCCACGAGGCGCGGTCGATCATGATGGTGTAGTTCGACGTCAGCTCCTCGGTGGTGGCGCTCGCCGCCAGCCACCACGCGAGCAGCAGGTAGATGACGAGGCTCACGCCGATGGCGGAGAGTGTTCCCACCGGGATGCTCCTGCGCGGGTTCTTGAGGTCGCCGGACATGTTCGCTCCGGCCATGATGCCGGTCGAGGCGGGAAAGAACACCGCGAAGACGGCCCAGAACCCGATGCCCTTGAACCCCTCCTCGAGGCTGCCCGGGAATGCACCCCACCACTGCACCGGCTGATCCATGGACCCTGAGAAGCCCGCCGCGGCGATCGAGGCCAGCGAGCCGATGATCACCGCCAGGATCAGGTACTGGATCTTGAACGCCAGACCCGCGCTGATGAAGCCGATGGCGAACAGGAGGGCGAAGGCGAGAAGATCCACCAGCAGCGCGGGATGATCGGGGAAGAGGTGCAGCCAGCCCGCGCGGAAGCCGAAGATGTACATGGCGACCGCCAGGGCCTGGGATATGAAGAACGGAATGCCGATGCTGCCTCCGACCTCCAGGCCCAGCGACTGCGAGATGACCGAGAAGGCGCCGCCGGCCCCGATGCGGATATTGGTGGTGATCGACGACAGGGAGAGCGCCGTGAAGGCGGTGATCGCGAACGACAGCAGGATGATCAGCCACGCCCCGAGGAGGCCGGCGTTGCCGACCACCCAGCCTTCTCTCAGGTACATGATGACGCCGAGGATGGTCAGCAGGGTGGGGACGAAGACGCCTCCGAACGCGCCGAAGAGGCGCCGCGACGGCTCCTCACGCCCCGTGATCTTCTGCTCCACCTCGTCGCGGACCGCCTGCTCCGCACCTTCGGGAACTTCGACGCCTGGATCTTCAGTCATCCAGAGCACCTTTCGTCGGGTTCGAGGGCCGTCGAGGGCGGATTCGCGGCGACCGCCCCGCGCCCGAGCGGACGTCCGCCGGGGTGCGGTCCTCGGTGTTCGTCCTGGAGACGGCGTCCGACCGCAGTCTCGAGTTGCCCGCTGTGACCTCCGGCATGGTCCGTCTCACACGGCGAGGGTGAAGGACTGGGGGTCGCCGAGCAGCTCGCGGATGAAATTGACGAAGCGGGCGGCGTCGGCGCCGTCGTTGACCCGGTGGTCGAAGCCCAGGCAGAGCGGCAGCCGGAAGCGGTGGCTGACCTGGGCGGAGCCGATCTCGCCCTCGGCCACCGGTTCGAGACGGGCGCGGCCGCAGCCGAGAATCGCCACCTGAGGGAAGTTGACGATCGGCGTGAAGCGGGTCCCCCCGATGCCGCCGGGGTTGGTGATGGAGAAGGTCCCGCCGCGCATCTCCTCGAGCTCGAGGTCGCCGTCGCGGGCCCGCTCCGCGAGCTCCTGGAGCTCGGTGGCCAGCTCGATCACCGTCTTGCGGTCGGCGTCCCGGATGACCGGCACCAGGAGCCCGCGATCGGTGGCGACCGCCACGCCGACGTGGTAGTAGCGCTTGAGGACGATCTCACCGGCCTCGGGGTCGAGGCTGGCGTTGAACCTCGGAAATTCCCTGAGGGCCGCGACCACGGCCTTGATCACCAGGGTGGTCAGGGTCAGCTTGGCGCCCCGCGACGCCATCTCCTCGCTCTGGCTGCGGCGGAACTGCTCGAGCTCCGTGATGTCGGCGATGTCCTCGTGGGTGACGTGCGGGATCTGGGACCATGCCAGCGCCATCCTCTGTGCCGTCGCCCTGCGCACGCCGCGCAGCTCGAGGCGCTCCACCGCGCCCCAGCGCTCGAAGTCGGGCAGCTGGGGCTGCCGCGGCGTGAGCGGCCACTTCGAGGGCGGCAGTCCCTCCTCGGCGCCGGCCCTTCCGGCGGCCTCGCGGTCCGGCGCCCGCTCCTCGGCTTCGCGCGCCTCCTCTCCGGCCGCCTCGCGCACGTCGTCGTCGGTGACCCGGCCCTCGTCGCCGCGGCCGCGGAGCTTCTCGAGGTCGACCCCGAGCTCGCGCGCGAGCCGCCGGGTGGAGGGCGCCGCCGGAACCGGTCCGGCGGGGGAGTCGCCGCCCGCCGCCTCCTCGTCCGCCGAGCGCTCGGACTCGTCGTCCGGAGCCTTGCGGGCGCGCGGCTCGTCCTCGGGTTCGGGGTCCTTCTTCTCCTTCTCCCCCTCCTCTTTCTCGTCTTTCTTTTCCCCGTCCTGCTCGTCGTCCTCGTCCTCGATCGCCTCCGGCTTTTCTTCTTCTTCTTCTTCTTCTTCTTCGTGTTCCTCTTTTTCTTTGTCGGCCTCCGCCTCGGCCTCCTCTTCGTGCTCCTCGCGCCCGTCGTCGGCCTCTTTCTTCCCGCGTCCCTCCTGGTTCTTCCCGCGGTCCTCGCCGGCGTCGTCGTCGCCGTCCTCCGGCTCCTCCCGCCCCGCTTCATCGCGCCCCTCCGAGCTGCCCGATCCCGAACCGGAGGACTCGGAGTAGGTCAGCAGGACGTCGCCGACCCGGACATCGTCCCCGTCCTTCACCATCAACTCTTCGACGGTGCCGGTGAACGGCGCCGGCACGTCCACCTCGGCCTTGTCGGTCTCGACGATGAACAGCGGGTCGCCCTCTTCGACCCCGTCGCCCTCCGCGACCTTGACCTCGATGATCTCCGCCTCGTGGATGCCCTCGCCGGGGTCCGGTAGTTTGAACTCCTTGGCCATGCTCTTCTCCGATCAGAACTCGAGGGTCTCGCGAACGGCCTGCACGATCCGTTCGGCGGACGGGAGGTACGCCTGCTCGCGCGCGAAGTACGGCACGATCACGTCCCAGCCGGTGACCCGCCGGACCGGCGCCTCGAGGTAGAGGAACTCCTGTTCGACGAGCCGCGCCACGATCTCCCCGGCCGGCCCGTAGCTGCGGTGCGCCTCGTGGACCACCACCGCGCGCCCCGTCGAGTGCACCGACGAGGCGATGGTCTCGCCGTCGAGGGGCGCGACGGTCGGGACGTCGATCAGCTCCACCTCGACACCGTCCTCCTCGCGCAGGATGTCCGCCGCCTCGAGTGAGCGCCGCAGCATGGTGCCGTAGCTGATCAGGGTCACCGCATCGCCCTCCCGGAGCACCTGCGCCGGCCCGATGGGGAGCGTCTCCTCGTCGTCGGGGACCTCCTCCCGGAACGAGCGGTACAGCGCCTTGGACTCCATGAAGACGACCGGGTCCGGGTCGCGGATCGCGCTGACGAGGAGGGCCCGCGCCGTCCGCGGCCCCGACGGGATCACCACCTTGAGACCGGGGTTGTGGGCGTACAGGACCTCCTTGCTCTCGGAGTGGTGCTCGAGCGCGTGCGCGCCGGCGCCGTAGGGCATGCGCGCCACCATCGGCACCGTGAGCCCACCGCGCGACCGCCAGCGCAGCCTCGCGGCGTGGCTCTCGAACTGGTGCAGCGCGAAGTAGGAGAAGCCCGAGAACTGCAGCTCGCAGACCGGGAGCAGGCCGGCGACGGCCATGCCGATGGAGGTGCCGACGATGGCCGACTCGGCCAGCGGGGTGTCGAGGACCCGCTGCTCGCCGAAGCTCTCGAGCAGGCCTTCCGTCACCCTGAAGACGCCTTCTCCGACGCCCACGTCCTGACCCAGGACCACCACCCGCTCATCGCGCTCCATCTCCTGGTGGAGGGCCAGGTTGATGGCTTCGACCATGGTGAGCTCAGCCATCAGTCCTCCTCACGCAGCTCGGTGAACTGCTCGCGCTGGGCCTCGAGGTGCGGCGGCATCCGCTCCCAGATGTGGTCGAACATCACCGTCGGGTCCTCGAGCTCGGACATGGTCGCCTGCGCCTCCTCCCACGCCTCGGCGATGCTGTCCTCGATCTCCTCCTCGAGCTCGTCCAGCTCGTCGTCCGAGAGCAGCTCGCGGTTCCGGAGGTGGGCCTGAATCCTGGGGATCGGATCACGCTCCTTCCACCGCTCGACCTCGTCCTCCTCGCGGTAGACGCTCGGGTCGTCGACGGTGGTGTGCACGCCGAGGCGGTAGGTGACCGCCTCGATCATGGTCGGGCCGTCGCCGGCGCGGGCGCGCTCGACGGCCTCCGAGGTCGCCGCGTAGACCGCGAGGAGGTCGTTGCCGTCCACCTGGAGGGCGGGCATGCCGTAGGCGAGCGCCTTCTGGGCGAGGGTCCGTGAGGCGGTCTGGTGCTCCCGCGCCACCGAGATCGCCCACTGGTTGTTCTGGCACAGGAAGATCGTCGGCGTGCTGAAGACCCGGGCGAAGTTGAGAGACTCGTGGAAGTCGCCTTCCGAGGTGGCGCCGTCGCCGAAGAAGGTCAGGGCGAGGCGGTCGCTGCCCTGCGACTTCAGCGCGTAGGAGATGCCCACGGCGTGCGGGATCTGGCTGGCGACGGGGATGGCGATGGGCATGTCGCGCCGATCCTCGGGCACGGCGCCGCCCTCGTTGTAGCCGGCGTTGTACAGCAGGAGTGCGGACATCGGCCCGCCGCGCCACAGAAAGGCGGCCGTCTCGCGGAACGAGGGCACCATCCAGTCGTCGTCGTTGATGGCGGCGACCGCCCCCACCTGAGCCGCCTCTTGGCCCTTGACCGGAGCGAAGGTGCCGATCCTCCCCTGCCGCTGCAGCTCGAGCATGCGCGCGTCGAAGCGTCTCGCCAGCAGCATCGTGCGGTGCATCTCGAGCAGCCGTTCTTCCTCGAGGTCGGGAACCAGGTCCGCATCCAGGTTGCCGTCCTCGTCGAGGATGGAGAGCCGCTCCACCTCGTATCTCAAGTCGATGGTGTCTCGGGGCATGCCGCCTCCCGTCGCCGTCGTCCAGCGGACCGCAATTTCAGGCCATGGGGTAGCCGGCGTCCTTCCACGCGTCGACCCCGCCCTTCAAGGCTGCGCTGTTCTCGAACCCGCGGTCCCGATACTCGGCCGCCCGACCGGCGGACGTGTGCTCCTCGGTTCACGTGCAGTAGAAGACCAGCTCCGCGTCGCGCGGGATCTGGTCCTCCTGCTGCTCGAGCTCGTGCAAGGTCATGGCGCTCTCGAGACGCAGGTCCTCGCACTTCGCGTGGTCGTCGTAGGCGCACACCAGGTAGATCTCCCGGTCCGGGTCGCGCTGCGCGCTGCGGACCGCCTTCGGCTCGATTCTCTCGACGTCGGCCATGGTGGTTCCCTTCTGCGGTCGGCAGAGGTCGCGCGGGTGCTCGGAGTGTCAGGCCGCAAGCGCGCGCCCGCTGTCCGCCCCTTCGATTCCAGCCCCGACCCGTCGTTCTGCCTATCGGGAAACGCCCCTGAGGGCCCTCGGGCGAAGACCCGCGCGGCAGGGCTCCGACGCCCGCCGGTCGCGTGACGAGGGCGGCCGGAAGGCCTCGGATCCCGCCCGGTGATCAAGCTCAGGGCTGCCCCCGAATACCTCCGCAAGGCCGGCTTCTAGGATGGTCGCGAGAGGAGGTTTGTGAGCCATGGAGTACCTCGAGCTGAACGACGACCTGGTGCCGAAGCTCGGCTTCGGCACCTGGCAGATCACGGGCGCCGAGTGCGTGGACGCGGTGCGCGATGCCCTCGAGATCGGCTATCGACACCTCGACACCGCGCAGATGTACGGCAACGAGGAGCAGGTCGGGGAGGCCGTCGCCGCCTCCGGCGTCGACCGGGACGAGATCTTCCTCACCACCAAGGTGTGGTGGGAGAACCTGGAGCACGACCGGTTCCTGCAGAGCACCGACGAGAGTCTGTCCAGGCTGGGCACCGACTACGTCGACCTGCTGCTGATCCACTGGCCGAACGAGGAGCTGCCCCTGGACGAGCCGCTGGCGGCCATGCGGCGCCTGCAGATCGACGGCCGCGCCCGCCACCTCGGGGTCTCCAACTTCACGCCGGAGCTCTTGAAGATGGCGGCGGCGAGGGTCCCCATCGAGTGCAACCAGGTGGAGTACCACCCCTTCCTGGCGCAGGACGAGCTCCTGGCCGAGGTCCGCGAGCGCGGCATGATGCTCACGGCCTACTCCCCGCTCGCCCGCGGTGCGGTCGCCGAGGACCCCGTATTGGCCGAGATCGCCGAGGTCCACCGCAAGATGCCGTCCCAGATCGCGCTGCGCTGGCTCCTCCAACAGGAGCGCGTGGCGGCGATTCCCAAGGCCGCCACCGCCGAGCACCGCCGCGACAACTTCGAGGTCTTCGACATCCGACTCTCGGACGACGAGATGCAGCGCATCTCG
>CAZMED010000048.1:1514-2768 GCA_964565045.1 uncultured Thermoanaerobaculia bacterium | reverse complement strand
GGCGCCCTCCTCGTGGTCGACCTGCAGCCCGACTTCCTGCCGGGAGGCAGGCTCGCGGTGGCGGAAGGCGACGTCATCCTGCCGGGAATCACCGGGCTCATGCAGTCGCAGGGCTTCGACGTGCTCGTCGCGACCCAGGACTGGCACCCGCCGGGCCACGCGTCCTTCGCCAGCAGCCACCGGAACCGCGAGCCGATGGAGACCATCGAGCTGCACGGCCACGAGCAGATCCTGTGGCCCGACCACTGCGTGCAGGACACGCCGGGGGCCGAGCTCAAGAGCGGTTTGCCGTGGCACCGGGCCGACGTCATCGTCCGCAAGGCGACGGATCCGGAGGTCGACTCCTACTCGACCTTCCGCGACAACTGGGGCCCGGGCGGGGAGCGCCCCTCCACCGGACTGGCGGGGCTCCTCCGCGATCGCGGGATCGAGACCGTGTTCCTGTGCGGCCTGGCCCGGGACTTCTGCGTCCGCTGGTCGGCGGAGGATGCCGTCGATGCCGGCTTCTCGACGACGGTGATCTGGGACCTCACCCGCGGCGTCGACCCGGACAGCGACGACGAGGTTCGTGCGGCGCTGATCGAAAAAGGCGTGCGGCTGCTCTCCAGCGGCGATCTCTGAGGACGCCGCCCCGGCGTGCGCGAGAGGCGCGCGCCGCCCCGCGGTCGCTGCTTCAGATGATCCCGTCGACCGTCTCGAGCCGGGCGCTGGTCCGGAAACGCAGCTCGAGCGAGTTGCCGTCCGTGGTCTCGATGCGGAGCCCCGCATGCGCGCCATCCTCCGTCGTCAGGGCGGCGAGCCGGTGCGGCCGGTGGATGACGAGCGCCATGGCCTCCTGCTCGCCGGTGGCGGCGAGGCTCACCCGGAGCTGTTCGTGCGCGTCGCCGCCGGTGGGGGACGAGCGTGGTGCCGGACGGGCCGTGAGGTCCAGGTCGTCCAGCGGAGCCTGGTGGGCGATGATCGCGGGCGGGCCCGGGGCCCTGACCTCCCTGATCGCCACCAGCCAGCCGCGGTGCCGCCTGCTGAACGACCGGCAGAAGGTCGGCCACTCCTCTCTCGGGACCTCGGTACGTTTGATCTTCACGGCGGAGTCGCCTCCCTTCTCATGGCGTGTGCGCGTTTCACCCGAGGGCGACGTCGAGAGTCATCATCACGGCGAAGCCGAGGATCACGCCGCCGGTGGCGAAGTGGACGTTCCCTTCCCGTTGCGACTCCGGAATCAGCTCCTCCGCAACCACGAAGATCATCGCCCCG
>CAZMED010000048.1:0-1414 GCA_964565045.1 uncultured Thermoanaerobaculia bacterium | reverse complement strand
CCCGCCGCCGTCAGGCCCCAGGTGCCCAGGGTCGCGACGAGGGCCTGCACGATGGGGCTGAGCTGGCTGAACTCCGTCATCATCGGCTCCTCGGCGATGTCCCGGCCCGTCCGCCGGGGCGCGGAACACCGCCGGCACCGTACCGTCCGGGGGCTGGTGAAGGCGGCCGGGTCGGCCTCGGAAAGCACGCCGGGGCTGCCCCCAGCCCGCTGCGCGCGTCGTCGGACGGCGCCGGATACCGGGGAAATCCGATCTGCAGCTGGGAACCGCACCCATGGTAGCGGCGTCCGCCGCCGGTGAAGCTGGTGTGCGGTCGGCGGCGGAAGCGGGCGTTACGCCCGAGCCGCACCGGGGCGGCATGCGCCGGTCGCCGGGAGGGGGAGTCCGATGCCCTGGGATCACGACACGGCCGAGTCCTACGACGAGCTCGGACGGCAGAGCCACGAGCCCATGGTGCGGCGGCTGATGCGCGAGCTGCTGCCCGATGTGGAGGACCGCCGGGTGCTCGACTTCGGCTGCGGCCCGGGAAACCTGGCGTTGGCTCTGGCCGGGGCGGGCGCGCGGGAGGTCGTGGGGGTGGACGAAAGCCGGGAGATGATCGACTCGGCGCGGGCCACGCTCGAGTCCGAGCCCCGGGCGGCGGCGCGCCGGGTGCGGCTGCTGGCCGGCGACGAGAGCGCCCTGGCCGGGCTCGGTCGTTTCGACGCCGCCCTCTGCAGCCTGGTGCTGATGATGTGCGCGACGCGCGAGCGCCTCGAGCGGGTGACCGCGGCCCTGGTGGGCGCGCTCGAGCCCGGCGGCAGGCTGCTGGCGGTGATCACCCACCCGTGCTTCAGGAAGCGCGACTTCGGCACCTTCCACTACGAGCTGCCGGAGGGCTACGACTACTGGCGTTCCGGCGCCGCCTACGATGTGGTGCTGACCCCGAAGGCGGCGGGCGAGGACGTGGTGATCACCGACTATCACTGGACGCTGACCGACTACGTCACCGCTTTCGCGCGCGCGGGCGGTGTCGTCGCCGGCATGCGCGAGCTTCCCGGGCCGCCCTCCGGCAACGGCGGAGATCCGGGACCACCCGCCTATCTCGCCCTGCTGGTCACCCGGATCGAGAGGACCTGATCGCGCCGCCGCGGAGAGCGGAAGAGAACGCGGCCCCCACGGCCGTCCGGGCGGCTCAGGCCGGCGTCCCGAGCCGGGCCACGAGATCGAGGTCGCCGTCGCCGAGCTCGGACGACCGCGGCTCGCGCTCGAGCTGCATGAGCTCGTGCAGCGCATTGAGCTGTCGGTCGCGACCCATCGCCGCGGCGGCGAGGACGCGGTCGCCGCGAACGTAGTAGAGCATGAAGTCGCGGCCCTCGAGGTCGCCGTGCACGATCTCCTCGTCCCAGGCCGGGGCGTGGCCGACGTAGCCGAG
>CAZMED010000047.1:0-17727 GCA_964565045.1 uncultured Thermoanaerobaculia bacterium | reverse complement strand
TGGCGCTCCTGGGCCCGCCGCAGCCACGGCCGCCAGGTCCGCGAGCTCTCCAGGAGCTGGCTCACCGGGGCGGGCTGGAGCCCTCGCCGGCGGATCTCGTCGATGAAGGCGGGCAGCTCGTCCCAGGGTGGGTCGGCGCGTTCGGTCGAGAGGTGCATGAGGACGATGCCGCCGCGCAGCTCCGGGAACCGGGCCAGCCGCTGCATGATCGCCGACGAGCTCTGGTACAGGCTGGAATGCTCGTCGGCGACCCAGTCCCTGGAGTCGAGCGAGGCCCGGTCGAGCGAGCTCCAGCGCACGTGCAGGTAGCCGAGCTCGAGCGCCCAGGCTCGGAGAGCCCGGTTCTCCTCCCCGTAGGGGGCCCGCCACAGCGGCAGCATGGTGCGTCCCGTGGCTGCTGCAAAGGCCCTTTCGGTCCTCCGGAGCTCGGCCTGAAGACGCTCCCGGGTGATCTCCGGGTGCAGGTCGTGGCGCCGGTTCGACGCGTAGGTCGTCAGGTGCGGGTGCGAGTAGGTGTGATTGCCGATCTCGTGCCCCGAGAGGACTGCGCGGCGGATGATTCCGGGGTGAGCTTCAATGAAGCGGCCGGTGACGAACAAAGTGACCCGCAGATCGAGCCGGTGCAGCACGTCGAGCAACTCGGCGGTGCGATTGGCGGACGAGTCGCCGTCGAAGGTGAGGGCGACGAACGGGCCGCCGTCGCGTACCAGCTGGAGGACCGGAGGAGCGTCCTTCCGTGCCGGTTGCGGGGCGGCGGAGTCCGCCGCGCGCCGCCCGGCCGATGTCTGCGGTGGCGTCGCAGCCTCGACGACGGCGGGCGTGGCGGGTGCGATGTCGAGCCTTCGCTCATCGTCGTCGAGGCGAACGACATGGAGGACGGACGACGCCGCGAGATTCCCGGTCAGCGGAATTTCGGCGGTGCCCGACTCGCCGATTGCAACGATCTTCAGCGCCCGGTCGCCGTCGCGCAGCAGAACCCGCGAGCCGCGGTCCGCTGTAATCAGGAGCCGACGCGCGCCGCCGTCGGTGACGACCCGGGCGGTGGCAGGGGACGGACGCTGGGCGTTGTCCGGCGCTGCCTCGGGGCGGTGGGCCACCTCCACCAGCTGGCCGATCAGGACGCCGACCGAGCTCAGCAGCAGGGCGGCTGCGGCCGCGCTGACGGTGATCGCCCAGGCGGCGTGGACCGGCTTTCGGGCCGCCGCGAGGGCTGCATCGACGGAGCCGCCCAGGATCGACCGCAGATGGCACCAACGCCCGCAGTACACCCGCCCGTGGTAGCGGTGGAGGCAGCTTTCGCACAGCCATTTGCGGCAGCTCCTGCAACGTTGGCTCGCCTCTTTGGAGGGATGGTTGACGCAGTGCGAGGTCACTCGCATCGCGAGGCATCGGGCTGCGGTTCGGGGTGACGGGGCGGCGAGGCCGGGCTAGAATCGGTGGACCCGTTGGGAGCTGTGGACGCCGAGCGACAACCGCCCGCGCCCCGGTCACCGTTTCCAGGTCGGGCGCCAAGGAAGTGGACGATGTGGAACCTGCCAAACTCGCTGACCCTGTTTCGCATCTTCCTGGTGCCGCTCCTGGTGGTCGTGCTGCTGACCGAGGTTCCAGACAAAGAGTACTGGGGATTGGGCATCTTTCTCCTGGCTGCGCTGACCGATGCCCTTGATGGGATTATAGCCCGCCGCACCAACCGCATTACGGTCACCGGCGCCATGCTCGACCCGATCGCCGACAAGCTCCTGATGAGTGCGGCTTTCATCTCGCTGGTCGGGCTGCACCAGGTGCCGGCGTGGATGGTGACCCTGATCGTCGGTCGCGAGTTCGCCGTCACCGCGCTGCGGCTGATCGCCCTGGAGCGGGGGCGCGCGATTTCCGCGAACAGCCTCGGCAAGGCGAAGACCACGAGCCAGATCGTGACCGTCTCGATTCTCATCTTCAGCCTCAACTCCGAGGGTTGGCAGCTGCTGGCCCTGGTCGCCCTGTGGATCACCATCGGACTGACGGTTGCCTCGATGGTGCTCTACTTCTGGCAGAACCGGCACCTTCTGACCGAGGATCAGACGTGAGTCGAGGCCTGCTGCCGAGGCAGCTGCCTCTCTTCCTCGTCCGGCTCGGTCGCCGCAACCCGGCGGCGGTGCTCGGGATCGCCCTCGCGGCGTGGATCGCGGCCGGGCTTCTCGCCTCGCAGGTCGAGATCGAAACCGACATCCTCTCTCTGGTGCCGCGCGACAACGAGGTCGTCGACGGGTTCCGGACGACAATCGAGCGATTCGGTTCCGTGGACACTCTGCTGGTGGTGGTTCACCTGGAGCCGGACCGGCCGCTCGCCGAGGCGGTCGACTTCGCCGATCGCATGGCAGCCGTGTTGCGCGAGTGGGAGCTCATCGACTGGGTCGAGTACCGGATCGAGAGCTCGGCCGAAGCGGCGGTGCCGCTCCTCGACCGGGCGGCGCTGTTCCTCGATCCGTCACAGCTCGACGAGGTGCTCGCGAGCCTCGATGGCGAGGGCCTGGAGCGGACCGTCGCGCGGCTGCGCGGCCAGCTGATGGCGCCGCAGGGCGTGGTCACCAAGGAGCTCCTCAAGATCGACCCGGCCGGTCTCCTGCCGCGCATCCTGTCGCGGGTCAGGTTCGGCGGGGTCGGCGTCCGGGTCGATCCGCAGACCGGCTGTTTGATCGACCCCGGGCGACGGTTTCTCCTGATGATGGCCAAGCCGACCCGTCCGGCGCAGGACCTCGAGTTCGACCGTGTTCTGGTGGACGGACTGGAGCAGCGCGTCGAGACCCTGTCGGCGGCCTGGGTGGACGAACGCGGGGGCGAACCGCCCCCTCGGGTCGAGTTCACCGGCGGCTACGTGGTCGCCCTCGACGACGCCCGGCTCATCACCTCCGACATGGTGGTCGGACTGGTGTCCTCGCTCGTCGGCGTCATGCTGCTTTTCCTGCTCGCCTTCCGCTCCCGCGCCGCCCTCGTCTACGCTTTTCTGCCGCTGGTGACCGGGATCGCGCTGACGTTCGTCTTCGGCGCCCTGGCGCTGGGCAGGATCAACTCGCTGACCTCGGCCTTCGGCGGGCTGGTCATCGGGCTCGGGATCGACTTCGTGATCGTCTTGTACGCGCGCTATGTCGAGGAGCGGCGCCGCGGCGTCGGGCATCAGGAGGCGGTCGATGCCATGGGCCGCCACACCGGCGTCGGCGTTCTGCTGGGTGCGGTGACCACCGCCGCCACCTTCTACTCGTTTCTCGTCACCGACTTCGCAGGCCTCTGGGAGCTCGGACTGCTGACCGGGACCGGGATCCTGCTGCTGGTCGCGACGGTGTACCTGCTCCTGCCGGCGCTGCTGACCCTGATCGAGGAGCGGCGGCCCCGGCAGCATCGTCCATACCTGCACTCGTTCGGCTCCGACATCCTCTGTCAGCTGAGCCTGCGACGGCCGCTGTGGACCATGGCGGTGGCGATCGCGGTGACGGTCGCCCTCGCCTTCGCGGTGCGCGGGCTGCGCTGGGACGACGATTTCCGCAACATGCGGTCGGGGGACAACCGCGCGATCGAGCTCCGGGACGAGGTGATGGACGCCTTCGAGCTTCGCTTTTCGCCGATGATTCTCCGCTTCGACGCCGCCACCGAGGAGGAGGCCCTGGCCCGCTGCCGCGCGGTGCTGCCGGCCCTCCAGAATCTGGTGGACGGTGAGATTCTGGCCGGGATCGACACCATCGCCGGCGTGATCCCGCCCGCCGAGCAGCAGCAGGCACTCATCGCCCGACTCGAGCGGGCGGCCCCGGAGCTCGAGGGGCTCAAGACCCGGTTCGAGTCGAGTCTGCGGACACACGGGCTCAACCCCACGGCCTTCGAGGAGGGCATCGATCACCTCGTCGAAGCTCTCGAGAGGCGGCAGCTGCTGTCCCTTGCCGATCTCGAGGGGACGCCGCTGGCGCGGGTGATCGACCGCTACGTGGTGAGGGCCGGCGACGACGTGTCGGCCGCGGTCTACCTCTATCCGCCGGTGGAGAAGTGGCGGCAGGGGGCGTCCGGGGAGGTGCTGGAGCTGACGGCGGCGCACCCCGGCGCGGTGCTGGCCGGCATCAACCTCATTTCGGCCGAGCTGCGGAGGATCGTCTGGGACGACGCGATCAAAGCCCTCGCCCTGGGTCTCGCCGTCGTCTACATCCTCATGTGGGCGGACCTGGGGGGTCCGGTGCGTGCGCTGTTGGCCCTGCTGCCGTTGTTGGTGGGGATGGTTTGGATGCTCGGGGGGATGGCCCTGCTCGGCTTCCGGCTGAACTTCTTCAACATCTTCGTTTTGACGATGATCGTCGGGATCGGCGTCGACTACGGCGTCCACCTGCTGCACCGCTGGTACGAAACGGGTGGAGATCACGCCCAGGTCGGAGAAACGGCCAAAGCCATCGCGGTGGCGTCGCTGACCACGATCGTGGGCTTCGGGTCCCTGATCCTGTCCCATTACCCGGCCCTGCGGTCGGTCGGCGCGGCGGCGATTCTCGGCGCCGTCTCGACGGCGGTCCTCGGCATCACGCTGTTGCCCGCCCTGTTGTGCATGAAGGAGAGAACCAATGATCCGTGAGCTTTCCCGCAAACACCTTGCCTGGAGTTGCCCCAAGAGCTGGTTGCCGGCGAAGGGCCCGGAGTCGATCGAGCCCGCGCCGTCGATCGTCGGCCAGGACCGTGCGGTGGAGGCGATGGCCTTCGGCCTCGGGATGCGGGGAATCGGCTTCAACGTCTTCGTGACCGGCATGTCGGGCACCGGGCGGCTGACGACCATCAAGAACCTCGTCGAGCGACTCGCCCTTTCGGACGGCAAGCCCGAGGACATCTGCTTCGTCTTCAACTTCCGCAAGCCCGAGGAGCCGTGCGCACTGTTCCTCAGAGGGGGTGCCGGCACCCGCCTCAGGGACGGCATGGACGACCTCATCGAGGAGCTGTCCGAGAACCTGCCGGGGATCCTCGCCGATCGCGACTTCCGGACCCGGCTCGAGCGCTCGGTGGAGCCCCTGCAGCGCAAGGAGCGGGAGCTCGTGGAGGCCTTCGAGAAGGAGGTCAAGGAGGCGGGGTTCTCGCTCGTCCAGGTGCAGGCCGGATTGGTGACCCGGCCGGAGATCCTTCCGGTGGTGGGCGAGCAGCCGGTTCCGCTGGAGAAGCTCGGCGAGCTCGTGGAGTCCGAGGCTCTCACGGACGAGGAAGCGAAGGCGCTCGGCGAGGTTCACGGCCATCTGACGGAGCGCTTCCGCGATGTCTTCCAGGAGGTGGCGGAGATCCGGCGGGCGGTGCAGCAGCGGGTCGAAGACGTCCGCCGTAAGCTGCTGCGGCCGGCCTTCGACGCTGCGGTGGACAGGATCCGTCGCTCCGTCGACGATCCGCGCGTCGACCCGTACCTCGATGCGGTCGCGACCGACCTCGGCGAGAACCTGGAGCTGTTCATTTTGTCCGAGGAGGAGATCCCGGCCGAGGTCGACCGGTTTCTGCGCTGGCGCGTCAATCTCGTGGTGGACAACACCGATGTCAGCGGCCGGCCGGTGGTCCTGGAAACCGAGCCGACCTACACCAATCTCTTCGGCACCATCGAACGTACGCTGACCTCGGCCGGTGAATCGACGACCTCCTTCATGCGGATCCGCGCCGGGTCCCTGATGCGCGCCAACGGCGGCTTCCTGGTGCTGAACGCGGACGACGTGTTGATGGAGCAACGGGTCTGGCCGGGGCTGAAGCGGGCCCTCAAGTACCGTCGGGTCCAGATCCAGACCCTCGAAAGCCTGGTCTTCGGGGCGGCCATCCTCAAGCCGGAGCCGGTGCCCATCGATGTGAAGGTGGTGATCATCGGGAGTCGGGACATCTTCGATCTCCTCTTCCGGTACGACACCGACTTCCCGAAGATCTTCAAAGTCCTGGCGGACTTCGACAATCTGTTGGCCCCCTCGCGCGAGCACGCCAGAGGTCTGGTGTCGGTGCTGCGCAAGGTGATCGTCGAGGAGGGGCTGCTCGAGCTCGACAACGGCGGCGCGGCGGCGATGTTGGAGGAGGCGGTTCGGATCGGCGGCTGGCGGCGCAAGTTCTCGAGCCGCTTTTCGGACCTCGCCGACCTGCTGCGCGAGGCCTCCTACCGCGCCGAGGTCGCGGGCTCGGAGCTGGTCTCCGCCGAGCACGTCCAGGGTGCCTACGCCGCGCGGCAGCGGCGCCACGCCCTCAGTGAGGACCGCACCCAGGAGTTCATCACCGAGGGGATGGTGCTGATCGAGACCTCGGGCACCAGGGTCGGACAGGTGAACGGCCTCGCGGTCTACGACCTCGGCCACCACCGTTTCGGCAAGCCGACCCGCATCACGGCCCAGGTCGGCACCGGCCGCGAGGGCGTGATCAACATCGAGCGCCAGGCGCGGCTCTCAGGCCCGAGCTACGACAAGGGAATCGGCATTCTCACCGGCTACCTCCGGGGCACCTTTGCCCGCCGCTCGCCGCTTTCGATGGCCTGCTCGGTGACCTTCGAGCAATCCTACGGCGGCGTCGACGGAGACTCGGCGTCGTCGACCGAGGTCTACGCCATCCTCTCGGCCCTCGCGGACGTCCCGCTGCGCCAGGATGTGGCGGTTACCGGGTCCGTCGACCAGACCGGCAGAGTGCAGGCGATCGGCGGCGTCAACGAGAAGATCGAGGGTTTTTTCAAGCTCTGCGAGGCGCGGGGGCTGACCGGACGTCAGGGCGTGCTGATTCCAGCTGCCAACGTGGACGACCTCCACCTCACCTCCGAGGTGGTCGAGGCGGTGGATGCGGGCCGCTTCCACGTCTGGGCCACGGACACCATCGCCGACGGCATGGAGCTGCTCACCGGCCGACCGTCGGGGACCTGGCACCCCTCGAAAGGATGGACGAAAGGCAGCACCTTCGAGGCGTGCCAACGCCGCCTCGACGAGATGGTCGATTTGATGCGGCTGGCCCTCCGAGGCCCGACGATGGTGATCCAGGCCGACGGCGAAAAGTGATGCAGGACACGCCGGGTCCGGTGTTGAGAAGGCGTATTTGTGACAAATCTCACGATCATTTGACACCTCGGCTGTCGGATGGCACAATCAGCGGGCGACACTGCGCGAGTTGTGTTTGCTGACGGCTTGTTGGAGGGGGGGGCATGCCGGCGCGACTGAACACGGTCATCATCGTGCCGCACAGCAAGGCCCGATTCGTCAAATTCTCGTTTTCGACGAGAACTGCGGTCGTGGCTGCTGGTGCGGCAATGCTCGCCCTGATCCTCTCGATCGTGGCGATCGCCTATACCGGCAGCGCCGTCAGCCGGCGCATCGAGGTCGCACACCTGCAGGCCGAAAACGAGGAGCTCGCCACCGTCAACAAGGACCTCGAGCGGACCGTCGCCGAGGTGCAGGGGCGGCTCGACGAGTTCGAGGAGCGCACCGCCCGTCTGGCTCTGGCGGCCGGGCTCGAATCCGAGTCGATGGGTTTCGCGGGCCCCGGCAGCGCCACGACCCGAGTCGGTGCCGGCGGACCGTACGACCGCCTCCCGGAGTCGCCCGAGGCGCTGACCGAGCAGGGGCGATGGGTGCAGCGGCAGCTCGACAGCCTCGAAGGGCACCTCGACGAGCAGGTCCGGGTCCTCGCCTCGACCCCCACCATCACCCCGGCTCTGGGTCTGATCACGGACGGGTTCGGGCGCCGCAAGGACCCGATCACGGGGCGGCTCGCGTTCCATCGCGGCCTCGACATCTCGGCGCGGCGCGGCAGCCCGGTCAGGGCTCCGGCCGACGGGATCGTGGTGTTCTCCGGCCGAAACGGCGGTCTCGGCCGGACGGTCCGCATCTCGCACGACTTCGGCTTCACGACGGTCTACGGCCACCTCGACAAGATCACCGTGGAAGCCGGCGAGGAGGTGCACCGCGGGCAGCAGATCGGCCTGCTCGGCAACACCGGTCGCTCGACCGGTCCCCACCTGCATTACGAGGTCCACCTCGAAGGCAAGGCGGTCAACCCGCTGTACTACATCCTCGACGCCTTTTAGACCGCGCTCTTCGACGGCAATCCCAGCGCGCCCTAGGAGGCGCGCTTTTCAGTTTTGAGTTTTGAGTTTTGAGTTTTGAGTTCCCACCCGCCCCCGCGGTTTTCTGAAGGGTGGTCGGGAAACAACTCAAAACTCAAAACTCAACACTCAAAACTGACGCGGAATGTGGATGCCGTTGCAATCCCCCCCCGTCTGATCTAGTCTGCCGTGAACCGGCGCCGATGCGGGTGGCGGTACGATCCCATCATTCGATTGCGCCGGGGTTGTCCCCGGCATTTTGCGAATTGGCGAGGTGGAGCGGATGAACCTGTTCGAAAAAGCCATCGGTGTCGTCTTCGGCACCAAGCACGAGCGCGACATCAAGCGCATGCGCCCCCTCGTGGCGGCCATCAACGCCCGCGAGGCGGAGATCGAGGCGCTCGACGACGAGGCCCTGCGCGGCCGCTTCGCCGCCATCAGGGAGCGGGTGCAGGCGGGGGCGTCCGAGCTGCCGGACGACCCGCGCCAGCGCAGCGTGCTCGTCCAGGCGCTTCTCGACCCCGAGCTCAAAGAGGTGTTCGCTCTGGTGCGCGAGGCATCCAAGCGGGCGCTCGGCATGCGTCACTTCGACGTCCAGCTGATGGGCGGTGTGGTGCTCCACGAAGGCCGCATCGCCGAAATGCGGACCGGCGAGGGCAAGACCCTGGTCGCGACGCTGGCGGTGTCGCTCAACGCCCTCACCGGAAGGGGCGTGCACGTGGTCACGGTGAATGATTACCTGGCCCGGCGCGACGCCGAGTGGATGGGCCAGATCTACGGCTTTCTGGGCCTCACGGTGGGCTGTATCCAGAACCAGATGAACGACGCCGAGCGCCAGGAGGCCTACGCCGCGGACATCACCTACGGCACCAACAACGAGTTCGGCTTCGACTACCTGCGCGACAACATGAAGTTCGACCTCGAGCGGATGGTGCAGCGGTCGCACGTCTACGCCATCGTCGACGAGGTCGACTCGATCCTGGTCGACGAGGCGCGGACGCCGCTCATCATCTCCGGACCGTCCGAGGTCTCGGTCGATCTCTACTACCAGGTCGACGGGATCATCCCCAAGCTCAGCAAGGGCGAGGAGATCCAGGACAAGCACGGCAACAAAGAGGTCACGGGCGACTACCTGGTCGACGAGAAATCGCAGACCGCGTCCTTGACCGACGAGGGGATGGCGAAGGCGGAGCGGCTGCTCAACGTCAAGAACCTCTACGATCCCTCGAACATCGAGATCCTGCACGCCGTCAACCAAGCGCTGCGCGCCCACACCCTGTTCCATCGCGACAAGGAGTACATCGTCAAGGACGGCGAGGTAACCATCGTCGACGAGTTCACCGGCCGTCTGATGGCGGGCCGGCGCTGGTCGGATGGGCTGCACCAGGCGGTGGAGGCCAAGGAGCGGGTCAAGATCCAGTCCGAGAATCAGACGCTGGCCACCGTCACCCTGCAGAACTACTTCCGTATGTACGACAAGCTCGCGGGCATGACCGGTACCGCGGAGACCGAGGCCGAGGAGTTCGAGAAGATCTACGGACTCGACGTCGCGGTGGTTCCGACCAACCAGCCGATGATCCGGGCCGACCACGCGGACATGGTCTACAAGACCGAGAAGGAGAAGTACCGCGCGGCCATCGAGGAGATCGCCCAGTGCAACGAGCGCGGCCAGCCCGTGCTGGTGGGAACCGTCTCGATCGAGAACTCGGAGCGCCTTTCGAAGCTGCTGCAGCGGCGCAAGGTCAAGCACGTCGTGCTCAACGCGAAGTTCCACGAACGCGAGGCGGACATCGTCGCGCAGGCGGGACGACTGGGCGCGGTGACGATTGCCACCAACATGGCGGGCCGCGGCACCGACATCGTGCTCGGCGGCAGTCCGGAGGGCCTGGCCAAGATGGAGGTCGACCCGGCGGTCGACCCCGACGCCCATGCGGCGGCGCTCGAGCGTTTCAGGGCGAAATGCGCCGAGGACAAGCAGCAGGTGCTCGCCGCCGGCGGGCTCCATATCCTCGGCACCGAACGGCACGAGTCGCGCCGCATCGACAATCAGCTGCGCGGCCGCAGCGGCCGCCAGGGTGACCCGGGCTCGTCCAGGTTCTTCCTCTCCCTCGAGGACGACCTGATGCGCATCTTCGCCTCCGACTGGGTGCGCAAGATGATGGATCGTCTCGGGATGGAGGAGGACGTCCCGATCGAGTCGAAAATGGTTTCGAAGTCCATCGAGCGGGCCCAGAAGCAGGTCGAAGGCCGCAACTTCGGGATCCGCAAGCACCTGCTCGAGTACGACGACGTGATGAACAAGCAGCGGGTCGCGGTCTACAAGCTGCGGCGCCGGATTCTCGAGGGGCTCGAGGGCCGGGATTACATCCTGCGGGTCGTGGGCGAGATCGTGGGGTCGCTGATCGACCAGTACTGCCCCGCGGAGGCCGATCCCGACGATTGGGACCGTGACACCCTCGACAAGGATTACCGCAGCTATTTCGGGCTCACGACCGACGAGATCGGTGTCGACTGGGAGACCGTCAACCGCCCCGATCTCGAGCAGCGGCTTCTCGACAGCGCCACCGAGCACTATCAGCAGCGTTCCGCGAAGTTCGGCGACGAGGAGTTCGCCCGGCTCGAGAAGTTCCTCCTCCTCGACACCGTCGACCGTCAGTGGAAGGACCATCTGTTGGCCCTCGACCACCTCCGCGAGGGGATCGGTCTCCGCGCCTACGGTCAGCGCAACCCGCTGGTCGAGTACAAGCGTGAGTCATTCGCGCTCTACGAGGACATGTGGGAGCGGATCGAGGACCACGTGGTCAAGTTTCTCTTCCACGCCGAGCCGGTGGAGGACATGCAGCTGCGCCGGCGGGGCGTCCGCACCACCCTGTCCCACCCCGAGGCGGCGGGCCTCGCCACCTCCCACGCCCAGCAGGAGCGGGCGGCCAACACGCCCGTGTCGGCCCCCGACGCCAGGCCGACGACGGTGCGGCGGAACCAGCCCAAGGTGGGCCGCAACGACCCCTGTCCGTGCGGGTCGGGCAAGAAGTACAAGCGGTGCCACGGCGCTGCCGAAGCAGTGAAGGGTTGATCAATGAACGCAGAGATTCCCATCGGTCTGACCTTCGACGACGTGCTGCTGGTGCCGTGGCGTTCCGAGGTGCACCCCAACGAGGTCGAGGTCGTCACCAGGCTCACCCGCGGCGGAACGAAGCTCAATCTGCCGATCGTGTCGGCGGCGATGGACACCGTCACCGAAGCCAACATGGCGATCGCGCTCGCCCAGTACGGCGGCATCGGCGTGGTCCACAAGAACATGTCCATCGAGCGCCAGGCGGAGGAAGTGGACAAGGTCAAGCGGTCCGAGTCCGGCATGATCGTCGACCCGGTCACCGTCCACTCCGACCAATCGGTGCGCGAAGCGCTCGACGTGATGGCCCGCTATCGCATCTCGGGGCTGCCCGTCGTCAGCCGCCAGGGGCAGCTCCAGGGCATCCTGACCAACCGCGACCTCCGATTCTGCACCGAGTTCGACCGTCCGATCGCCGATTTCATGACCAAGGAGGACCTGGTCACGGCGCCGGTCGGGACGACCCTCGAGGAGGCCAAGACCCTGCTCCACCGCAACCGCATCGAGAAGCTGCTGGTGGTGGACGAGAGCGGCAGCCTCAAGGGGCTGATCACGGTCAAGGACATCAAGAAGGCCCACGACTATCCCAACGCGTGCAAGGACGAGCTCGGCCGGCTGCGGGTTGCTGCCGGGGTCGGCGTCACCGCAGACCTGCTCGATCGCTGCGCCGCGCTCATTGCGAGCCAGGTCGACGTGCTCTGCCTCGACAGCTCGCACGCTCACTCCCGGGGTGTGATGGACGCCACGGCGCGGATCAAGAAGGCCTTCCCGGACACCCCCCTGATCGTCGGCAACATCGCCACCGAGCAGGCGGCCCGCGATCTCATCGAGCTCGGCGCGGACGCCCTCAAGGTGGGCATCGGACCGGGCTCGATCTGCACCACTCGGGTCGTGACCGGCGCCGGGATGCCGCAGATCAGCGCCATCATGGCGTGTGCGCCGGTGGCTCACGAGCACGGCGTGCCGGTCATCGCCGATGGCGGCATCCGCTTCTCGGGCGACATCACCAAGGCCCTGGCCGCGGGCGCCGACGTGGTCATGATCGGCTCGCTGTTCGCCGGCGTCGAGGAGTCACCGGGCGAGCAGATCCTGTACCAGGGGCGGACCTTCAAGGCGTACCGCGGCATGGGCTCCATCGGCGCGATGAAGAGCAGTGAGGGCTCCCGCGACCGTTACTTCCAGGAGGGCGGCGAGAACGCCAAGCTCGTCCCCGAGGGCATCGAGGGGATGGTCGCGTTCAAGGGCCCGCTGTCCGACCAGCTGACGCAGCTCGTGGGCGGGCTGCGGGCGGGCATGGGCCTGGCGGGCTGCGCCGCGATCTCCGAGCTGCACACCAAGGCCCGTTTCGTACGCGTGACCGGCGCCGGCCTCAAGGAGTCGCACGCCCACGACGTCGTGGTCACCAAGGAAGCGCCGAACTACCGCATCGATTGACGAATTCTCAATTCTTAATTCTTAATTCTCAATTCCCGCCCGCCCTCACGGAGAAATGGGCGGGTGGGTGGAAATTCAAAACTCAAAATTCAAAATTCAAAATTGAGAATTGAGAATTGAGAATTGAGGGGCCTTGGCCCCTCTGTTAGACTCCGCCGCATGAAAAAGGCTTTGATTACCGGGATTACGGGTCAGGACGGTTCGTACCTGGCGGAGTTCCTGCTCGACCGGGGCTACGAGGTCCACGGCGTCGTCCGCCGCGCCTCGACCTTCAACCGCGAGCGCATCGACCACCTCCGCAAGGCCGAGCTCGGCGCCCGCCACCTGCGCCTGCACTACGGCGACCTCGGCGACACCGAGTCTCTGACCACGATCCTCGAGAACGTGCGACCCGAGGAGATCTACAACCTCGCGGCCCAGTCCCACGTCGGCATCTCCTTCACGATGCCCACCTACACCGGAGACGTCTCGGGCGTCGGCGTCGTGCGCCTGCTCGAGGCCGTGCGGCGTGTGGTGCCCGAGGCCCGCTTCTACCAGGCTTCCTCGTCGGAGCTCTTCGGCAAGGCCGAGGAGATTCCGCAGAGCGAGACGACGCCCTTCCACCCGCGCTCGCCGTACGCGGTGGCCAAGCTCTACGCCTTCTGGGCGACCATCAACTACCGCGAGGCGCACGATCTCTTCGCGGCCAACGGCATCCTCTTCAACCACGAATCGCCGCGGCGGGGCGAGAACTTCGTGACCCGCAAGATCAGCCGTGCGGTGGCGGAGATCGCCGCCGGACGGCGCGACTGGGTGTCGCTGGGGAACCTCGAGGCGCGCCGGGACTGGGGCTTTGCGGGCGACTTCGTCGAGGCGATGTGGCTGATCCTGCAGGCGGATGAGCCCGACGACTGGGTGGTCGGGACGGGCGAGGACCACTCGGTGCGCGAGTTCTGCGAGCTCGCGTTCGCGCGGGTCGGCGTCGAGATCGAGTGGAGCGGCGAGGGCGTCGACGAGGTCGGTCGCGACCGCAAAACCGGGGCGCAGCGGGTGGTCGTCAATCCGCGGTACTTCCGGCCGGCCGAGGTGGATCTTCTCAAGGCCGATCCGACGAAGGCGAAGCACGAGCTCGGATGGTCGCCGCGGGTGGGCTTCGAGGAGCTCGTGCACATGATGGTCGATGCGGATGTGGCGGCCATCTCCCCAAACCGATCGCCCTCAGAGACGAACGTTTAAACGTTCAACGTTTGAACGTTTTAACGTTTCTTGCCTCATCCGCAGAGACGTCCTAGCATCGTCACTCGTGGAGGTCGCGCATGAAGATCGTGGAATGCGTTCCCAACATCTCCGAAGGCCGACGCCCCGAGGTCTACAACGCGATCGCCGAGGCGGCGGCGGTGCCCGGCGTCAAGCTGCTCGACGTGGACCCGGGTGCCGAGACCAACCGCACCGTCATCACCTTCGTCGGCGAGCCGGAACCCGTGCTCGAGGGCGCCTTCCGGCTGGTGGCGGCGGCCCGGCGGCTCATCGACATGCGCTCGCACCACGGCGCCCACCCGCGGATGGGAGCCGTCGACGTGTGTCCCTTCGTGCCAGTGGCCGACCTGAGCATGGACGACTGCGTCGAGCTGGCGCGACGCCTCGGCAGGCGAGTGGGCGAGGAGCTGTCGCTGCCCGTCTACCTCTACGAGTTTGCGGCCTCCCGCCCCGAGCGACGATCGCTGGCCGCGATCCGCAAGGGCGAGTACGAGGCCCTGGCGGCGAAGCTCGAGACCTCCGAGTTCGAGCCCGACTTCGGCCCTGCGGACTTCGTGCCCGAGTTCGGTGCCATGGTCATCGGCGCCCGCAAGTTCCTCGTCGCCTACAACGTCAACCTCAACGTCACCGACAAGCGGTGGGCGAACCGGGTGGCCTTCGACGTGCGCGAGGCCGGACGCACCGTGACCGGCCCGGACGGCGCCAAGGTCCAGCAGCCGGGCATGCTCGAGGCGGTGCGCGGCGTCGGGTGGTACATCCCGGAGTACGGCTGCGCCCAGGTGTCGATGAACCTCGTCGATCTCGACGTGACGCCGGTCCACCGGGCCTTCGACGCGTGTGATGAGAGCGCCCGCTCTCGGGGACTGCGCGTGACCGGCTCGGAGCTCGTCGGTCTGGTTCCGAAGTCGGCGATGCTCGAGGCCGGCCGGCACTACCTGCACCGCATGGAGCGCTCGCGGGGGGTGCCCGAGGCCGATATCGTGCACGCGGCGGTGCGCTCGCTCGGGCTCGCCGAGGTGGCGCCGTTCGATCCGGCTGAGAAGGTCATCGAGAGCATCCTCGCCCCCGAACGCCCGCTCGCCTCGATGACGCTCCAGGCCTTCGCCGACGAGACCTCCCGCGACTCCGCGGCACCGGGCGGCGGCTCGGTGGCGGCGCTGGCGGGCGCCCTCGGCGCCGCCCTGGCGGCCATGGTCGCGAACCTGCCGCACCCCAAGTCCGACTTCGAGGAGGTGCGCGGCGAGCTCGAGGAGATCGCGGTGCGCGCCCAGGAGCTCAAGCAGCAGCTGCTCGACGCCATCGATGCCGACACCTGGGCCTTCCAGGCTCTGATGGAGGCCGGAAAGGTCTCGGGCACGAGGCGGCAGGAGGCGGTCCGCGAGGCCACTCTCGAGGCCGCGAGGGTGCCGCTCGACGTGGCGGAGGCCTGCCCGGAGATCGTCGAGCTCTGCGATCGTGCGCGGCGGCTCGGAATGGCCGCCTCGGCCTCCGATGCCGGGGTGGGCGCCGGCATGGCGCGCGCTGCCGCTCTCGGCGCCGCCATGAACGTCCGCATCAACCTCCAGGGCATGGCGGAGGACGCCGTCGCCGCCGCTCTCCTCGAGCGCGCGGACTCGGCGGTTCAGGCGACGCGTCGCCGGGCATCCGAGGTGGAGGCGGCGGTGTGGGAGGCTCTGGGCGGCCCGGTCCTGTCCGACGACGTCAGCGATCTGTAAAATCTCCGATCGCCGCACCAACCGGATGCGGCGCCTGCGGTTATCGTGTTCTTGGCGGATCAAGGGAGGGATATGGGCGCTGAAACCTCGCGCAATCGGTGGTCAGGCCTCGCGGGAACGACGGCGGTGGTCTTGGCGAGGGTGGTGGTGCCGCTCTGGCTCGCGCTCGGGGCGGTGCTCAAGCTCGTCGACATGAGCCCGAGCCACCTTCCCGCGGCGGTTGTGAAGTGGTGCGGCGGGATGGGTTTCGACCTCGTGTTCGTGCTGCGGTTCAGCATCGCCTTCGAGCTCGTGGTGGCCGGCGTCATGGTGCTGCTGCCGCCGCTCGCCCGCTGGGTCGGCCTGGTGACGCTGGCCGCCTTCATGCCGGTGCTGATCGGCGACCTGGCTCTCGGCGCCTCGAGCTGCGGCTGTTTCGGCGCGGTCAAGGTGAGCCCGTGGGTCACCCTGGTGACCGACGTCACCTTTTTCCTCGGCTTGCTGTTCCTCGGCAGGCACGAGCGGCGGCTGGCGTTCACCACCACCCTCGACACGCGCAGGGTCCTGATCGCCGGTTGCTGGACTCTGCTCGTCTTCGCCGTCGCCTTCGCCGTGCCGAACGGGCGCAACGGCGTCGCGGAAGGAGCGGCCGAGGTTGATCCTGCGATGGGCGCCGGGTTGCCGAAGGATGGTTTCTACCTCCCCGTGTATCAGGATTGGATAGGACATAAATTCATTGGTCTCGATATTGCGGGCTGGATCTCGGATCTTCCCGATGACCTCGATTTCGGCCAGCAGTACGTGGTCTTCTACCGCAAGGACTGCGAGCACTGCCACGAGCTGATGGAGCTTCACTTCAGCGCCGAGCTTCCGGCGCCGACCCTCGCCGTCGCCGTGCCGGAGCGCGCGGGCTTCCCGACCGAAAACGTCCAGGTCTTCGAGTGCGGGGGCTGTCGCACGGCCGAATTGCCCTCCGGCGTCGACTGGTTCCTGCAAACACCGGTGCTGGTGCGTCTTGACGGGGGCGTCGTCGAGTGCGCCGCCGAGGTCGAGGCGCTCGTTCCAGAGTGTTTGGTGTATTGATTTTTTTGGGGTTTTCACCGAGGGCTTGTCTCGGAGAGTGTGTTATAGTATCGCGGTGTTTGTCGGAGAGTGTAGAGATCGAGAATCACCGAAAATGTGGAGGTGGATGATGCGGAAGGTTTTTTCCCCGGCGCTTGCGGTAGTGTTGGTCCTCGGACTGTCCCTCACCGGCTGCGCCACCAAGAAATTCGTTGACGAACAGATCTCGGCCCACGGCAAGGTCACCCAGACGAAGATCCACGAGGTTCAGACGTCGGTCGAGGCGAACCAGAAGGAGATCTCCGACCTGGCCGCCAAGCAGGCCGCCCTCGAGGCGGATGTCGCCAAGCTGTCCGAAACCGCCAAGGATGCGCTCAAGCGCGCCGAAGAGGCCGGCAAGCTGGCCAAGGGCAGGTTCGTGTTCGAGGTCACCCTGACCGAGAACGACGTCCAGTTCGGCTTCGACAAGGCCGTCCTGACGGACTCCGGCAAGGCCATTCTCGACGACTTCGCCGCCAAGGCGAAGGGTCTCAACCATGCCTTCGTCGAGATCCAGGGCCACACCGACAGCATCGGCAGCGAGAGCTACAACCTGATGCTCGGCCACCGGCGCGCCGAGGCCGCCATGAGGTACCTCGTGGAGCAGGGCGTGCCGCTGTTCCGCATGAACGTGATCTCCTACGGCGAGTTCAAGCCGATCGCCGACAACTCGACCAAGGAAGGTCGCGCCCAGAACCGTCGCGTCACTCTGATCGTGATGGAGTAGTTCCTTCTTCGATGAGAACCAACGCCCGGGCTTCGGCCCGGGCGTTTTTCTTTGGTGAAGGGGTGAAGGGCTGAACGCTCTGGGCCTTCGAAGGCAGCGGTTCACCTGTACGTCGCATCGTTCGAACGTTCGGCTCATTCGGAATTGCATGGGATGAAGGCATCGGATACGACCCGATTGTGTTTCGGTGCTCAGATTCAGCTTCAGTGGCAGACGGCAGTGACAGTCTCAGTGACAGTCTCAGTGGCAGAGGCAGTGACAGCGGCAGTGGCAGTGGCAGTGGCAGCGAGCAGGCGGCGCGACCGAGGCATGGCCACCTCCGGGTCGTTCGGATCTGGGGATAGCCGGTGGGGCAGCCGGAGTCAAGGGCAAGCCGGGCCCGGGGCCC
>CAZMED010000046.1:4328-17874 GCA_964565045.1 uncultured Thermoanaerobaculia bacterium | reverse complement strand
GGCGCGTCGACGAGGTGCGCGCGGCGCGCAACCTCAAGACCGCGTGGACGCCGGACGACGAGTGAATTCAAAATTCTTAATTCTTAATTCTCAATTTCCGACCATCCCCCCGTGTCCCGGGGGGGCGGATGGGAATTAAGAACTGAGAATTAAGAATTGAGAACTGCTCACCGCACGGGGTACTCCGGCCGCGCCGGTCGCGACGGTGGTGCGCTCTCGAGCGCCTTCATCACCTCCTCGATCGCGCGCTCGAGCTGGGGGTCGCCGCCGTCGAGCATCAGCGACGGGTCGTCCACCACCTCGATGTCCGGGTCGACGCCGTAACCCTCGACGTCCCACTCGCCCTCGAGGTTGTAGAAGGAGAAGGTGGGCACGGTGAGTCGGCCGCCGTCGATCAGCGCCGGCTGCCCGGAGTAGCCGATCAGACCGCCCCAGGTGCGGGTCCCGATCAGCGGCCCGAGGCCGGCGGCCCGGAAGTAGTATGGGAAGGCGTCGCCGCCGGAGCCGCTCCAGGCGTTGATGAGCATGGCCTTGGGGCCGGTGTGCGAGATCGCCGGGGTCTGCCAGTCGCGGCCGCTCCGCACCGCCCAGAAGTTGTAGAGCGGGCGGTTGAGCAGCTCGACGAAGCGGTCCGGGATCTGGCCGCCGTTGTTGAAGCGCTCGTCGACGACGAGGCCGTCCTTGTGAAACTGGGCGCGGAACATCCGGTAGAGCTCGGTCTGGCCGCCGATGCCGGTCGAGGGGACGTAGACGTAACCGATCCTCCCGCCGCTGGCCTGCTCGACCTTCAGACGGTTGGACTCGATCCAGGCCAGGTTGCGCAGCCGGTCCTCGCTCGACAGGGTCGTCACCAGGACCTCGCGCGCGCCTTCGAAGCTCGGCCGGTCGTTGACCGTCAGGAGGACCGCCGTCTCCGCCAGACCCTGAAAGGCCGCCCACGGGTCCTTGGCGACGTCGAGCGGCGTGCCGTTGACGGCCAGCACCCAGTCGCCCTCGGCGACGTCCACCCCGGGCTCGGCGAGCGGCGAGCGCTGCTCGGTGTCCCAGGGCGCGCCGCGCACGATCTTCGCGATGCGGTACGCCCCGTCGGCGAGCTCCCAGTCCACGCCGAGCAGCCCGACGCCGCGCCTGGCGGGCTCCTCGACGTCGCCTCCGCCGCGGTAGGAGTGCGAGGTGTTGAGCTCGCCGATCAGCTCGCCGATGACGAAGTTGAGGTCCCACCGGGTCACGACGTCGTCGAGCAGGGCGCTGTAGCGCTCGCGCATCGCCTCCCAGTCGACCCCGTGCATGGTGGGATCGTAGAAGTAGTCGCGCTGGAGCCGCCACGCGTCGGCGAAGATCTGCCGCCATTCCTCCTGCGGCACCACGGTCATCTCCATGGAACCGGTCGCCAGCGTCTTCTCCATCTTCTGCCCGGGAGCGACGTCGACGATCGCGAAGCTGCCTCCTGACACCGCCAGGAGCTTGCTGCCGTCGGCCGACACCGCATACCCGTCGGCGTCGTCGAGGATCGTCTTCTCCTCGCGCTTCTCGAGGTCCCAGAAGACGATCGGCGAGGGCCCTTCGGCGGCGCCGGTCCGAACCAGGCGCCGGTAGAGGACCTTGCCCTCGACAGCTGCCAGGTCGTCGTAGCGGCCCGCCTCCGGCGGCAGCACCACCGCCCGCGCCTCGAAGCCTTCGAGGTCGATCGTGACCGGCGCGGGCTCTTTCTCCCGCTCCTTCGCCTTCGATGTGTCGTCGCCCTCGCCCTTGGCGCCGGCGCCGGCGTCGTCATCCGGCTCCGCCTCGTCGCCGTTTTCCGGCTCGACGTCGTTGCGGGGCGCAAGCGGCGACGGCACGTCCGCCCGCAGCGGCACCGCCACCAGCTGCGTCGGGTTGGCATAGACCCAGGTCGGGTCGAAGTCCGAGTACAGGGGCTCGAAGGACCGGTCGGAGAGGTAGTAGAGGTACTTCCCCTCGGGATCGAAGACCGGGTCGGAGGCACCGACGAAACCCGCGGTCATCTGGTGCCGCTCGCCCGAGGCCGTGTCGAAGAGGAAGACCGCCGACTGGCGGTTGCCGAGACCGCGCGAGTACGCGATCCAGCGGCTGTCGGCGGACCAGCTGACGGTGAACCCCTGCAGCCCGGGGTGGGTCATCCACAGACCCTGGTCGATCCGGGTCAGGGTGCGGGTGGCCACGTCGAACAGGTGGAGCACCTTGAGGTTGTCGATGAAGACGATTTTCGAGCTGTCCGGCGACCACATGGGGGCGTACCGATAGCCCGGACCCAGGTCGGTCAGGGTTTCCTCCCCACCCGAACCGTCGGCGGCGCGGATGGTCAGCTCGTACTCACCGCTGCGGTCTGAAAAGTAGGCAACGTGCCGCCCGTCGGGCGACCACGAGGGGTGCCTCTCGGCTGATCCCGAGCTGCGGGTGAGGTTGCGGACCACGCCGTGCTCCGCCGGCAGGCTGAAGATCTCGCCGCGAGCCTCCAGAAGCGCCCGCTTACCGGATGGCGAGATGGTGCCGCCGGCCACTCTCGATCCGACCTTGGCGACCCGGGGCAACAGGGTCGCACGGTCGGTGACCACGTGCACCTCGACCGGCTCCGCGGTCTCGGTCGCGAGGTCCATCAGGTACAGCCGGCCGCCGTTCTCGAACACCATGTCGTCCGGGCCGATGGCGGGAAAGTGGATGTCGAAGTCGGTGAAGAAGGTCACCTGGCGCACGCTGCCGGTGGCGAGATCATGGGCCCAGATGTTGGCGCGAAGGGCGTCGTCCCGGTCGGAGAGGAAGTACAGCGTCGAGCCGTGCCACATCGGCTGGCTGTCGTTGGCGTCGTCCGCGGTCAGGTTCCGCGCCGTCCGATCGTCGAGGCCGAAGAGCCAGATGTCCGGCGCGGTGCCGCCGCGGTAGCGCTTCCAGGTCCGGAACTCGCGCGACAGGAACTGGTAGGCCAGGGTGGCGCCGTCATCCGAGATCGCGCCGAACTCGCCGTACGGCACCGGCAGGACCTCGGGCAGACCGCCGCTCACAGGCACCCGGTAGAGCTTGGCGAAGCGCTGTTTTTCGGAGCTCATGGTGGTGGCGTAGAGGATCGAACGGCCGTCCGGGAACCAGTCCAGCATCCGGTCCGGATCCGGATGGTGGGTGAGACGGGTCGGCAGCCCGCCGCCCACCGGCATCACGTAGATGTCGGAGTTACCGTCGTAGTTGCCGGTGAAAGCGATCATCGAGCCGTCGGGTGAGAACCGCGGAAAGCTCTCCTCGCCGGCCGGAGTGCTCAGACGCTGGGCGGTGCCGCCCTCCTTGGAGACGACCCAGATGTCACCGCCGTAGACGAAGGTGATCCGACTTGCGGAGACGTCGGGCTGCTGCAGCAGCCTGGCATCGATCTGGGCATGGCTCGAGACGGCCGCGAGCAGGGCGGCCGCCGCGACGGCGGCAATTCGCGCAGTTTGAAGCATCGGATCCCCCCTCGAACGATATCGCGCCGCCCGGCTCGAGGCGGGCGACGGCTTCCGAATTCTACGGTAGCGGACCGAGTTTGTTCCCAAACGCGCATGCCGCCGCAGCGCAACCAGCGATGACCGTGCCGAAAAAAGACGATATTCTTGAGGATGGGTGCCGAGACCGCCCGACCGTCGCCGGGCGGCGTGGAACCTGGGGAAGGAGCCACCCGACACAGTATGGGTACGAAATCGATGTCGCTCGGCGAGCAATGGCGGGTCTACCGCCTGGAAGGCATGCAGTCCCTGCAGAACCGGTCGAAGGACCAGGCCGACGAGGCGAAACGACTCAAGAAGCTGGTCAAGCTGAACGAGCGCGACGGCCGGCTCGAGATCGCCGTCGACAACCCGCTGGTGCTCAACGTCTCAGTGCTGCCGCCGGCGTGGGAGCGCACGAGCGCCCACCGGCAGCTCCTGGACCGCCTGGCCGAGGAGAAGAAGCGGCGCACCGTGGCCCTCGCCTACCCGCGGGGAGACGGCTGGTGGCTCGAAATGTGGTCGGCCTCCACCTCCGGTATCTTCGACCTCGGCGAGAGCGCCAACCCGGTCGAGGCGATCGTCCGGGCGGCACGGCTCACCCGGGTGCGGATGATCCACGTCGAGAACCTCACCGGGCTGCCGCCGCACCTCGTGCAGAGCCTCGAGGAGCGCGAGTACGAAATCCTGCTCTCGCTGCACGACTTCGCCCCGTTCTGCGCCAGGCCCTACCTGATCGAGCAGAAGACCGGGAGGTTCTGCGACTACTGCACCGACCTCGCCCGCTGCGCGGCCTGCCTGCAGGGGGTCGACCTCGGCGTCTCGAAGACCCAGGCGGACTACCGCAAGGTGGGCGCCGAGGCGCTTCGCCGGGCGCGCGTCCTGATCTTCCCCTCTGCCTTCATGCAGCGCCGGTTCGCGGAGCTCTTCCCGCGCCGCCAGGCGGGCCAGCACGAGGTCGTCGTCGCGCCGGCGACCGAGAGGCCCGAGGTCGAGCCGTGGCCCAGGGACCGCCCCAACATCGCCTTCGTCGGAGGCGTTCACCGGCACAGCGGCGGCGCGCTCATCGCACCGACCGTGGGCCTGATGCGGAAACGCAACCCGAAGCTGAACGCCTTCGTCTACGGTGCGGGCGACGAGGCGCTGCTGGGCGAGCTTCGCAAAACCAAGGGATGCAGGGTCGTCGGCCACTACCGTTCCGGCACCCTGGCAACCCTGCTGGCGCGGGACAGGATCGCCGTCGCGGTGCTGCCCTCGATCTGGCCCGACCCCTACGCCGTCGAGGTCGACGAATGCCTGGCGGCGGCGGTCCCGGTGGTGGTGTTCGAGGTCGGTGCGGCGGCCGACCGCCTCAACTTCTGGGAGGTCGGCCGCGTGGTTCGCCCACAGCACGGACCGCCGGGGCTGGTGACCGCGGTCTTCGAAACCATCGGCCGCTCACTCGGCGTTCCGGCCGACATCATCAAGGCGATCCCCTCGACCGCCCGCACCGCGCGGCGGATGACCGAGCTCTACAAAGGACTGCGCGTCCGCATCAGATAATCCCGGGGCTGCCGCATGCGAGCGGAGGGTCTCAGGCAGCGGCCGGCAGCAGCTCCATCTCGGCGGGCGCCGGCGCGACCTCCAGGGGCTCGGTGCCGTCGGGATAGACCGCCGTGAAGCTGTCGCCCTCGATGACCAGCGCCGAGGGCCGCCCGCCATACACCTCGGACAACATGCCGGTGTCGATCAGAATGACCCGTCCGTCGAGGCGGGTCTCGATGCGCCGGGTCTTCTGCGGCGTGTGGCCGCCCACCATCCGCTCGGCCCCGACGGCGCGCAGCCGCTCGACGAAGGCGGCGACCCGAGCCGCCTCGTCGGGTCCGCTCTCCGCGTCCGCGTCCGCGGATGCGTAGATGTCCTCGTCCTCGTCTCCCGCGCCGGTCCCGCCGGCCATGGCGTCCTTTTCGGCACCGAGCGTCGCCGCGCCGCGGTACCACAGCGGCCCGTCGGAGCCGTAGATCAGCCACTGGTCGGCGCCCGCGAGGCCCGCCAGCTCGGGCCCGGCCTGCTCGAGCTCCCGGAACACGATCAGCATGTCGGGGAGCCCCACGTGCGGCGGGATGAGCCCCGCTTCGATCATGTGCTGCCGGCTCCGGTCGTAGGCTTCCAGCTCGGACGCCACCTTGGCGTTGATCTGCTCGACGCTCAGACCCTCGACCGCCGGGCCGAGCCCGGCGTGGATGAAGAGCGTGTCCTGCTCCACGAGCGCGACCGGCAGGGTGCGCAGCCAGCTTCCGTAGCGACCGTCAGGCCCGATCGCCTCCTCGTACTCGATGCGGCCCGGCGGATAGAGCTGCATCCACTTCTCCCTGAGCTCGTCGGTGATCACCGGCCGCGCCATGCCGGCCGCGGCAGCGCGCTTCTCGAGGTATCTCCTGAAGTCCTTGAAACCCTGCTTGCGGCGCTTCTCGGAGTGCTCGTCGGCGAGGCGCGCGTAGATCTCCGGGTTCACGTCTCGAAAGAAGCCGATCAGATTCATGCCCTCGTGGTTGCCGAGAAGCACCTCGACCCGGCCGCCGGCAGCGGCCGCCTCCTCCTGGAGCCGCATCAGCAGGTCCATGGCCTCGAAGATCTCGATGCCGCGGTCGAAGAGGTCTCCGGTCTGGATGAAGGTCGCCGTGCCGCCGATCCAGTGCGTGTCCGCGTCGATCAGGCCCGCCTCCTGCAGGATCGTCACCAGCTGGCCGTAGGCGCCATGCACGTCGCCAACGGCGACGATCCGCTGCTCTGCGGCGGCTGCCGGCGGGGCTGAACACACGCCCGCGGCCGCCAGCGCCGCGAACACGATCTTCAGGGTCTGGTGTCTCATGCTCGCTCTCCCGCCCCGGATAACCACCCGGGAACCATTCCTGTTCCGCTAGGCGGCGCCGGCGCGCCCACGGAAGGCGGTTCCGGCGACCATGACCAGAGTGCTGGCTGCCAGGGCGAACGTCGCGGGCACGGCCGGGTTGTTGTGGTAGGTGCCGATGCCGCCGTAGTAGATCCCGAAGTGCACGACAAGCGCGGTGGCCGCCGACGCGAGGGCCACCCGCGGCGCCGCGCGGTCGGAGAAAATGCCGAAGAGCACCGGCGCGAAGGTCGCCGCGAAAAGCCCGTACACGCCGTTCTGAGCGAAGATCGCCACCGACAGCGAGGGCGCCACGATCTGCCGCCACGACAGCAGCAGGGTGATCGGCGCCAGGGCGATCAGGAAGACCCTCCCCACCTTGAGCAACAGCGGGCGCAGGCGCTCGGACGCGAGCCCCCGGGCGCGGGCGATGGTGCCGAAGAAATCGTTGCCGAAGATCGTGGCGAGCGCCAGGATCACGCCTTCGAGGGTCGAGAACCCCGCGGCCAGCACACCGAGCATGATGAAGGCGCGCAGGCCGGGCGCGAAGGCGGCGGTGATGTAGGTCGCCACCACCCGGTCGGGCGGGACCTCGGCGCCGAGGGAGAGGCGGGCGTACAGGCCCACCAGCATCACCGAGGTGAAGATCGTCCCCGCCAGCATGGCGGTGACGAGGTAGGTGTTGACGTCGCGCTCGGACCGCAGGTAGAGCGACTTGGAGATGATGTGCGGCTGCATGATGATGGCGAGGCCGATGACGAAGTTCGCGACCACCACCTCGAAGAGGTCGCGGAACAGCAGGCTGTCCGGGTTCGTCATGCTGCCGTAATGCGGCGCGACCGCGTCGAGACGGGCGAAGAAACCCGGCAACCCATCGGCGAACACGGCCACCCCCGAGGCGACAAGGATCAGCGCCACCGCGAGCATGGTCAGGGCCTGGACGCTGTTCGACCAGACGTGCAGGCTCGCGCCGCCGAAGAGGATGTACCCGAAGGTGAAGATCACCACCATCAGCAGCGCCGGCCACATGCCGATCTGGAGCACGCTCATCAGCACCAACGCCAACGCGGTGACGATGAGTACCAGGAAGGTGATCTGCAGCATGCTCGCCAGGGCGAAGAACACGGTCAGACGTCGGTCGCCGTAGCGCTCGCCCAGCCACTGCGGCACCGTGAGCACTGTGAACCGATCGCCGACCCGTCGGAATCGCTTGCTGGTCACCACGAGTCCGATGAAGATCCCGAGCGGCGCCGCCAGGCCGTAGCCCACGATGCCCGCCCAGCCGTAGGCGTGGATCAGTCCCGGGTTGATGACGAAGGTCGCGACCGAGGTCATGTTGGCGGCCAGCGACAGACCGACGAAGAACGGCGGCACCCGCCGGCTGCCGACCGAGAACGACTCGATGTCCGACGAGCGCCGCCGGTTGCGCCAGGCGAGGAAGACGATCACGCACGCGTAGGCAATGAGAAGAAGCCAGGGCAGGAAGGTCTCATTCAACGGTTCACCCCCGGACGAGCGCTGCAGTCGTTCGTCATCCAAATCTCGTGATCGTCGAGTTTTGAGTTCTCAGTTTTGAGTTTTGAGTTCCCGCCCCTGCCCCCCGATTCGGCGGGAGGACGGTGGATAACTCAAAACTCATCACTCAAAACTCAACACTACTGAAGTTCCCGGTACCAACGCAGGAGGCACGACGTCAGCTGGTTGCGCGGGTTGAGGTTGAGGGCGCGGCTCGTCCGCTCGGCGGCCATCAGCGCCGCGGCCAGGCGCACCAAATCCTCGCCTTCCGGCTCGTCCTCGAGCTCGCATGCCATCTCGAGCCCCACCGCGGCGGTGGCGGCGAAGGGCGGCACGCCGTCCGGCAGCGCATGGGGCAGGCGCAGCAGGCCGCGGCACTCGCCGCCGAGACCCGCGGCCAGCGCGGCCCGCACCGCTTCAGCGGCGCCGTCCACGTCCGCACCGGTGAGCCCGGTCGCCCCCAGCTCCGGCAGGGCACCCTCTCCTGACAGCCTCCGAGCCACCGCCACCACCCCGGGCAGGCTCAGCTGCTGGCAGCGCGAACGGATGGTCGGCAGCACCGCCTGCGGGTTGGCCGCGAGCAGGAGGAACACGGCGTGGTCGGGAGGCTCCTCGAACGTCTTCAGGCACGCGTTCGCGCTCGCTTTCGGAAAGTGCTGCTCCTCGACCCCGTCGAAAATCCACACCCGCCGCCGGCCCTCGTACGGACGCGAGCCCACGACCTCCACCACCTCCTTGCGGAGCGGGTCGATCTTGATGACGCGGCCCCGGCCCTCGGGCATGATCGCCACCACGTCCGGGTGCAGCCCGCGACGCACCCGACTCGCGCACGGGCTCTCATCCCAGGGCCTGGACTGCCCGTCGCAGGCCAGCAGCGCCGCGGCCTCCACCGCCGCGAGCTCGCGGCCGAGACCCCGGGGCCCGACCAGCAGCAGGGCGTGCGGCAGCCGGTCGCGATCCCTGGCCAGCAGCAGCCGGTCGAGCGCCGGCTCGACGATGGCGCCCCAGCGCTCCCGGTCGAGGACCTCCGGGCCCCACCAGCGAGCTTCGGGCTCGCTCACCGCAGGGCCTCGGGGAGGACCGGCCGGATCCTGGCGAAGACCTTCTCCGGCGGACCGGCGGCGTCGATCACCCGCACCCGGTCGGGCTCGCGCCGCGCGAGCTCGAGATAGCCCTCGCGGACGAGGCGGTGGAAGGCCGCCGGCTCGTCGTCGAGGCGGCTCTCGTGGTTGTTGCCCTCCGCATTGCGGGTGCGCGCCCGGGCGAGGGCCTTCGCGGGGTCGAGGTCGAAGACCAGCGTCAGGTTCGGCTCGAGGCCGCCGGTGGCGAGGCGGTTGAGCGCCGCCACCTCGTCCCAGCCCAGCCCGCGCACCGCGCCCTGGTAGACCAGCGACGAGTCGGTGAAGCGGTCGCACAGGACCACCGCTCCCTCCGCGAGCGCCGGCCGGATTACCCGTTCCACGTGGTCCCGCCTCGCCGCCTCGAGGAGGAAGATCTCGCTCAGCCCGTCGGGCTCGAGTCCGGGGTCGAGCAGGATCGCCCGCACCGCGTCGGCGAGCGCGGTGCCGCCCGGCTCGCGGGTCAGGTACGTGCGGTGGCCGAGGGTGCGCAGCCACTCGTCGAGCAGGCCGAGCTGGGTCGACTTGCCCGTCCCCTCGCCCCCCTCGAACGTGATGAACCAGCCCGTCGGCATGGCAGGCAGTATAAACGCTGCAAGCGACCACACCATCTTCCCATGTTGGGAAGCGAATCAATTCTCAATTTTCAATTCTTAATTCTCAATTCCCCACCACCCACCCAAAGCAGCGGGGGGAGGGATGGGAATTAAGAATTAAGAATTGAGAACTGAGAATTATGAGTTGATGACTTTGAGAAAGGCCTCCTCGGCGCGGTAGGAGGAGCGCACGAAGGGCCCGGCGAAGACCTCGAGCCCGAGCGCCGCGCCGGCCTCCTCGAGCTCGGCGAACTCCTCGGGCGTCCAGTAGCGAGCCACCTCCACCTGCTGCGGCGTCGGCTGCAGGTACTGGCCGATGGTCACCACCTGACAGCCGGCGTCGCGGAGGTCGGCGAGCACGGCTTCGATCTCGTCGCGGGTCTCGCCGAGGCCCACCATGAGCCCCGACTTGCGCAGCATACCCGGCGACCGCGACGTCACCCGGGCGAGCACCTGCATCGCCCACTCGTAGCGCCCCGACCGCCGCACCGCCCGGTACAGCCGGGGTACGGTCTCCACGTTGTGGTTGTAGACCTCGGGGCCGGCGGCGATGATGCGGTCCACCTGCTCCATGTCACCGCGGAAATCGGGCGTCAGCACCTCGATGGTGGGCGGGCTCTCGAGCGTCCGCAGCCGATCGATGCACTCCACGAAGCCGCCCGCGCCGCCGTCGGGCAGGTCGTCGCGGTCCACCGCCGTGATCACCACGTGCTCGAGGCCCATGCCGAGCACCGCTTCCACGAGCTGCCGCGGCTCGTCGGGATCGAGGGGCTGAGGCCGTCCGTGGGCGATCGAGCAGTAGGAGCAGTTGCGGGTGCAGACGCGCCCGTTGATGAGGAAGGTCGCGGTGCCGCGCGCGAAGCACTCGGAGCGGTTGGGGCAGCGCGCCTCCTCACACACCGTGTGCAGCCCTCCCGAGCGCATCCTCTTCTTGACCTCGTGCAGCTCGCCAAGCCGCATCCGGCGAGAGCGGATCCACTCCGGCAGCGCCGGTCCGGGAATGCGGCCGCCGAAGCTCACGGTGCGACCACCCAGGCGTCGGGGAACCCGGCAGCGCTCATCCGCTGCGCCACGCGGTCGGCCGAGGCGCGGTCCGGGAACGGGCCCAGACGCAGCTTGTAGAGGGTCGCCGAGCCGCTCTCGCGGACCGTGATCACCTGCTGGTTGACGCGCGGGAAGCCGAGGCCCACGAGCTTCGCACGCGCGTCCTCGACGGTGGCCTCGCGCGACGACGCCAGCACCTGGACGAAGAAGTCGGTCACGACCGCCGTCGCGGTCGGGCGCGGCGTCGGAGGAACGGTCGGGGCCGGGATGGGAACCTCGGTCGGCGCCACGGTCGGCTCCGGGGCCGCCGTCGGCTCCACCGGGGGCGACGGAAGCGGGGTCGGTATCTCGACCTCGGGGATCCCGGTCGGGGTCGGGGCCTGGAGGGCGGCCATCCCGACCTCAGGGTCCCCGCCGGACGCCACCGACCGGGCGGCGCCGTAGCCGAGGGCGAAGGCGAGCACCATCACCACCGCCAGGGCCACCAGCAGCACCGTCAGCCAGCGGGCGCTGAGCTCGATGACGTAGTAGCTGTCCCTCACTCCCGGTCCTTCCCGTGGCCGATCAGCGCCTCGAGCATCTTCAGCGGCACCGGGAAGACGATGGTTGAAGCGTTCTCGGTCGAGATCTCGGTCAGGGTCTGCAGATAGCGGAGCTGGATCGTGATCGGGTTCGCGGACATCACGTCGGCCGCCTCGGCGAGCTTCTGCGAGGCCACGTACTCACCGTCGGCGTGGATGATCTTGGCCCGCTTCTCGCGCTCGGCCTCGGCCTGCTTGGCAATCGCGCGTTGCATGTCGGGCGGCAGATCGACGTGCTTGACCTCGACCATGGACACCTTGACGCCCCAGGGGTCGGAGTGCTGGTCGATGATCTCCTGCAGGCGGACGTTGACGTCCTCGCGCTTGCTCAGGAGGTCGTCGAGCTCCACCTCGCCGAGCACCGCCCGCAGGGTGGTCTGGGCCAGCTGGGAGGTCGCGTAGATGTAGTTCTCGACCTCCACCACCGCCTTGATCGGGTTCATCACCCGGAAGTAGACCACCGCGTTGACCTTGACCGAGACGTTGTCGCGGGTGATCACGTCCTGCGGCGGGATGTCGTGGACCACCGTGCGCAGGCTCATCTTGACCATGCGGTCGATGGGCCAGAACACGAACACGAAGCCCGGGCCCTTGGCCTCCTTGAGCACCCGCCCGAGGCGGAAGATCACGCCGCGCTCGTACTCGTTGAGGATGTTGATCCACTTGAAGACGATGAAGACGGCGAAGAAGATCGCCAGACCCAGGCCTGAACCGAGGACTCCCATCATGAACTCCCTTCCGAACGTTCGTCAGCCGCGACCACGTCGATGTCCCGGTCGCGGACCGCCACCACCCGCACTCTGTCGCCGGCCGCCACCGTACCACCGACCGAGCGCGCGTCCCAGTACTCGCCGTGCACCGCCACCTTGCCCGCGGGTGCAAGCTCGTTGATCGCCCGGCCGAGCTCGCCGACCAGGCCCTCGACGCCGGTCATCGGACGCTCGCGGTGTGCCCTGAGGACCCGGCTGAGGAGGAACGCCGTCAGCATCGCCACCACCACCGCCGTCGGCAGGACCACGCTCAGACTGACCCGCATGGCCGGGATCGGTCCGTCGAAGAGCATCAGCGAGCCGAGCACGAAGGCAATCACCCCGCCGACCGTCAACAGACCGTAGCTGGTCACCTTCACCTCCAAGACCAGGAGCATCAGCGCGACGAAGATGAGTGCCACGCCCGCCCAGCTGACCGGCAGCACCGACACCGAGTAGAGGCCGAGCAGCAGGAAGATGACGCCGACGACTCCGGGGAGGATTCCCCCGGGGTGGGTGATCTCCACGTACAGGCCGAGGGCGCCGAGGGCCATCAGCAGGTAGGCGATGTTGGGGTTGGCGAGCACCGAGAACAGGCGCTCGGCGAAGGTCGGCTCGATCTCGACGAGCGACCGCTCGCCCAGTTCCAGCGTCACGGTCGTGCCGTCGGCGCGGCGCAGCTCGAACCCGTCGAGCCTTTTCAGCAGCTCCTCGAGGTCGCCGGCGATGAAATCGATGAGGTTCTCCTCGAGCGCCTCATCGGCGGTCAGCGAGATGCTCTCCCGGACCGCGCGCTCGGCGGTCTCGGCGTTGCGCCCCCGCTGCGCGGCCAGCGAACGCACCATGGCGGCGACGTCACTGGTGGCCTTGTCGCGCACGTCCTCGGGCAGGTTCTCCCCCTGGCCACCCACCGGGTGGGCGGCGCCGGTGTTGGTCCCCGGCGCCATCACCGCGACGTCGGCGGAGATCAGGATGAAGAAGCCCGCCGAGGCCGCGCGCGCACCCGACGGGCTCACATAGACCACCACCGGGACCGGCGAGCCGATGATCGCGCTGGTGATGTCCCGCGTCGTGTCCACCAGCCCGCCGGGGGTGTCGAGCTCCATCACCACGAGGTCGGCGCCCGACAGCACAGCCTCCTCGAGGGCGCGCTCGATGTAACGCTGCGAAGCGGGCTGGATCGTGTCGTCGACCCGCAGTCTCACGACCTCGCCCGCCCACGCCGGAAGGACCGAGCACGCCGCCGCCAGAAACATCAGACTGCCGAGAATCCTTCTCATACCGAAGATGATAGGGCCGCCAGCGCCGGGGGACAAGGGAGCGCGCCTCCGGCGCGAGTTAGGAATGAGGAATGAGGAATGAGGAATGCCCCCTCCCGTCCCCGGCGAACGGCGTTCTCCCAGATTGAATACCCCGACGGACATTCGAATACGAATTGAGGTCGTCATGTTTTCCACCCTCTCACCAAGGGATACGCTCCCGATGTTCCCACCATTCCTTGCATCGTTTCTCAGGCACGCCTCAAGGACGAATCAAGGGGGGTGTGGGTGGAAATTCCTAATTCCTAATTCCTAACTCCTCATTTCTTGATCACCGCACGCTTCATC
>CAZMED010000046.1:1220-4228 GCA_964565045.1 uncultured Thermoanaerobaculia bacterium | reverse complement strand
AATTCCTAATTCCTAATTCCTAACTCCTCATTTCTTGATCACCGCACGCTTCATCTCCCGCCGCGCCTCCGCCCACAGGGCGCGCACGCGGGCGGGATCCGGCGCCGCCGGAGGCTCGTCGTAGAGCTCGTGCTCGGCGAGCCACGCCAGGGAGCCGAAGGCGCCGCCGGCGCGCGGCCACAGGGAGCGCGCCCGGTTGGCGATAAAGCGCACGGTGGCGCGCGGCGGCACCTCGACCCCGCGCCGCCGCAGACGGCGGGCGAGGCGGTCCACGGCCCGCGCGGCTGGGGACGAGGCCCCCGCCCGTCGGCGCCGGAGGCCGAATCGGCGCCGCGGTGCGATGAATACGCCCACCGCTACCGCGACGACCGTCGCGAGCCCGGCGGCAAGGCGCCACGACCACCGCTGCACGGCGTCGCCGAGAACTCCGGTGAGGCCCGTCAACAGCCGCATCTGCTCGGCAAAGCCGTAGGTCAGGACGTAGCGGTCCCAGCCCGACTGCACCCAATCCAGGGCCCAGCGCAGGCGTTCGCCGCGGGTTGGGCGGCTCAGCGCCGGGACCTCGGCCGCCGGCGTCGGGTCGAAGGCCGTCCACTCGTCGCCGGGACCCACCCGGGCCTCGACCCAGGCATGGGCGTTGGCCTCGCGGACGACCGCCCGGTCTCCGTCCGGTGACAGGGCGCCGCCGCTGTACCCGGTGACCATGCGGGCCGGGATGCCGAGGTCGGCAAGCATCGCGACCATGGCGCCCGCGAAGTACTCGCAGTGACCGGCGCGCTCGTGGAGCAGGAACCACGCCACGGGGTCGGCGCGGAGGTAGGTCATGCCGCTCATGGCGTAGCGGAAGTTCCGCTGCAAATGGTCTTCGATGGCGGCGGCCCTGGCCGCCGCGGTCGCGTGTCCCGCGACGATCGTCTCGGTGAGGCGCCGCACCGCCGGGTCGGGCTCGAAACGGGGCAGCGACTGGGGCGGCGGATCGGTGGGGCGCGGGGCCTCGCCGCGGCTCACCCACACCGAGTAGGTCAGCGGCCCCCGGACGCGCGTGGCGAGCGCCACGCCACCTGCGGGATCGAGCCGCACGGCAACCGGCGCCACCAGTGCCACCGTGCCCTCGGGCAAAAACAGATAGCGCCCCGGCCGTTCGAGCTCGATCTCGAGCTCGACCGTGCTCGCGAGCGACCACCGGCGCCCGAACGGCCAGACGCGTCCCTCGACCAACTGCGGCATGGCGTAGGCGCCGCGCGGCGCCCACGAGTCGAGGGTCACGCGCTCCAGTGCGGTCGCGCGCAACCGCATCCAGCGCGCCTCGAGCGGCTCGCCCGCAACCGAACGGACCACCATCGCCACCTCGGGCGACTGGCGGATCGCGCCCACACCGCCGAGCTCGACGCGGCTGGTGAACCCGGTCACGCTGCCGGTGCCGCCGCGTCCGGCGACCCACGGGCTCCGCAGACGCGGCATGATGACGAAGATCGCGGCCGCCAGCACCAGGGCGACGGCGGCGGCCGCCGCCGCGTGGCGGGGACGGGGCACCGTCGCCCGCACTCCGGCGTCGGCGGCGGGGCCGGCGAGCAGCACTCGCATGCCGGTCCACCACCACACCGCGGCCGAGACCGCGAAGTAGGGCACCACGGCGAGGTGGGTCGACGAGGTCACCGCCACCACCCACACCAGGGAGACCGGAAGTAGGGCGCGGAGGAAGCTGCGGCGGTCGTCGACGACGAGCGCCCGCACCGCGGTCAACAGCAGCAGCAGGTGGCCGAGGGGCCGCAGCGGGCCGATGCGGAGCCCGCCCGCCGCCGCAACGGCGAGGATGATTCCGATGCCCAGGACGTTGAGCGCCCAGCCCGGCAGGCGAACCGGCCGACCGGGAACGAGCGCGGCCGCCAGGCCGACCGCCGCGGCGGCCAGCCAGAACGGCGGTTGCACGATGTACAGGAAGGGCAGCGGCAGCAACGCCCACAGCAGCAGCAGTCCGAGCAGCCGGCGGTACTCGACGGGGGTCACGGCGCCGTCTCCTGGAGCGAGGCCACCTCGCGACGGCCGACCACGGAAGCCGGCGGCTGCTCGCCGTCCGCACGGCGGGCTTCGACCTCGGCCAGCGGCCGCAGCAGCAGCGGCGCCCGCCGCGCCGCGCGCACCGGCGGGATCACGGTGCGGCCGACCACGAGCCCCACCGGAATGCCCTCCCTGAGCCGCCGCACGACGCCGGTGGCGACCTCGGAGACCAGGCGTTCGAAGCGCTCGCGCTGGGCGGGGTCGTCGGGGTCCTGCAGCCTCGGGTCGACCACGTAGACCACCGGCTTCTCGGCCGCCCGCTGGCGCTCCACCACGACCAGAGTCTGCTGGCGCGCGGTCTGCTTCCAGTGCAGCGAACGCATCTCGTCGCCCTCGCGGAAGTCGCGCAGCTGCACCACGTCGCCCTCGCGGCCCCGGCATTCCAGGGCATCGGGCGCCCTGCGCCCGCCGCCGCGCCGCACCGGCGACCGCGCCCCGGCGAGCAGCCGCGGGTACACCAGGACCGGCTCGTCGTGCGGCAGGGACTTCGACTTGAGGAAGAAGCCGAGCGGGAGGAGCACCTCGATCCGCCACGGCGCGAGACGCTGCCAGCCGCGCTCGCCGAACACCACCTCGACCGCGTGGCTGCGGCGCGCCCCGCACTCGAGCAGCGGCTCGTGCACCAGCGCACGGCCGTCGGCATTACGGACGACGAGGCCGTAGGCCGGGAAGACCCGCGAGCGATTGGAGAGCTCGAGCTCCGCCACCACCGGACGGCCGGCGAAGATCTCGGCCGGCATGCGGACCCGCGCCCCGAGGCTGCCGAGGACCTGCCGCGACCACATCCCCGACACCACGTAGCTGCCCAACGCGAGCCCGAGCATTGCCATGAGGGCGTTATTGCCGGTGTTCACCGCCGCCAGCCCGAGCACCACACAGGCGGCGAGGAAGGCGAGCCCCCAACGGGTGGGGCGGAGGCGGAAGTCGGGGAAGGAAGCGGCGAAGGACAT
>CAZMED010000046.1:0-1120 GCA_964565045.1 uncultured Thermoanaerobaculia bacterium | reverse complement strand
TCATCGCGGTACTGGAATCGTTTCGAGGACCGCCCGGATGACGGCGCGCTCGGCGCGGCTGCGCTGCCAGCCGTCGCCCACCAGCGGGTCCGCGTGCAGCACGCGGTGGGCGAGCACCTGCTCGGCGGTGTCCTGGAGGTCGTCCGGGATCACGAAGGAGCGTCCGCGGACCAGGGCCAGGGCCTGGGCCGAGCGCTGCCAGGCAAGACAGCCGCGGGTGGAGACCCCCAGGGCGAGGGCCTCGTGGTCACGCGTCTGCTCGACCACCGCCAGCAGGTAGCGGAGCAGGTCCTCCGAGACGTGGACCTCGGGGACCAGGTTCTGCATCTCGATGACCTCACGCGCGTCGAGCACCGGCCGCAGCTGCTCGAGCTCCGGCTCCGCCCCCCTCGAGCGCAGCAGCTCGAGCTCCTCGTCGCGCCCCGGGTAGCCCATCGAGAGCCGCATCAGAAAGCGGTCGAGCTGGGACTCCGGCAGCGGGTAGGTCCCGGTGGACTCGACCGGGTTCTGGGTGGCGACGACGAAGAAGGGCTCGATCAGGCGGTGGCGGGTCTTCTCCACCGTCACCGCGTGCTCGCTCATCGCCTCGAGCAGCGCCGACTGGGTCCGCGGCGCCGCCCGGTTGATCTCGTCGGCCAGCACCACGTTGGAGAACAGGGGGCCGGGCATGAACTCGAACTCGCCGCGGTCCTGGCGGTAGACCGAGATCCCGATGATGTCCGACGGCAGGGTGTCCGAGGTGAACTGGATGCGGTGGAACTCGAGGTCGAGGGATTTCGCGAGGGCCTGCGCCAGGGTGGTCTTGCCGACCCCCGGCACGTCCTCGAGCAGGACGTGGCCGCGGGCCAGCAGGGCCGCGATCAGGGCGTCGACGATCTCCGCCTTGCCGCGGATCACGCGCACCACCGACTCGTGCAGCCGCTCCAGACGTTCGAGCACCGTGTCGGAAACCGGATTCATTGAAACTCCACGACTTGCGGCCGCTGCGCCGCCACTCCCACCAGTATACGGAACACGCCGACGGACGTTGCCGGTTCGCCACGTCGTTCGAACGTTCGAACGTTGAACGTTTGAACGTCCCCGTCCGCCCGCCCATTTCGGATTTCGGATTTCGGATTTC
>CAZMED010000045.1:0-18003 GCA_964565045.1 uncultured Thermoanaerobaculia bacterium | reverse complement strand
CGCAGACCCGTGCCGTGCTCGAGGCCTTCCGGGCGCTCGACTTCCGGGTGGTCGTGGACCAGTTCCTCACCGACACCGCCCGCGAGGCCGACCTCGTGCTGCCCGCCAAGACGATGTTCGAGCAGACCGACGTCATCAACGCCTACTGGCACCCCTACATCCAGATCAAGGACAAGCTCATCGAGCCGCCCGGCGAGGTGAAGCCCGAGTCCGAAATCTACTGGGAGCTGGCACACCGGCTCGGCGTTCCGGAGGACGCGATCGTCGCCCGGCTGCCGGCACCCTCCGACGCGGCCGTTGAAACGTGGCTCGAGCGCCAGCTGCAGCCCTTTCCCGAGCTCAGCCTGGCGCGGCTTCGCGAGGGGCCGGTGCTCGCCCCTGGGGCGGAGGAGGTGGCGTGGTCGGACCTCCGATTCCCCACCCCCTCGGGCAGGATCGAGCTCGCCTCGGAGGAAGCGGCGGCCCGCTGGGGCGCCGACCCCCTCCCGGTCTACACCACTCCGCGCGAGTTTCCGGGCAACGGCCCTGACGCGCGCTTCCCGCTGCACCTCCTCACGCCCAACACCAAGAACCGCATCCACTCCCAGTTCGGCAACCTGCCGTCCATCCGGGCCCTGGATCCTCGCCCCGTGCTGCAGCTCAGCCCGGTCGACGCCGATGCCCGCGCCATCAGCGAGGGTGACCGCGTGCGCGTTTTCAACGACCGCGGCAGCCTCGAGCTCGAGGCCGCCATCGACCACAGCCTGCGCCCCGGTTGCGCGGTCACGCACAACGGCTGGTGGCGCTCGGAGGGCGGCGGCATCAACCAGCTGTCGGCCGCCCGCGAGACCGACATGGGCCACGGCGCCGCCTTCCACGACAATGCCGTCGAGGTGGAGCGCCTCCCGTGAGCCAGCTCGGCTTCGTCCTCGACCTCGACCGCTGCACCGGCTGCGCCGCCTGCGTGCTCGCCTGCCGCAACGAGAACGCACCCTCCCCCGGCATCGCCTGGCGGCACGTCGTGACCTTCAACCGTTCCAGGTTTCCGGCCGCGCCGGTCTTCCATTACTCCCTGGCCTGCAACCACTGCCTCGAGCCGGCCTGCCTCGCGGGCTGTCCCGCCGCCGCCTACGCCAAGGACCCGGCCACCGGGGCCGTGGTTCTCGACCCGGAGCGCTGCATGGGCTGCCGCTACTGCGCCTGGGTCTGTCCCTACGAAGCCCCCCGCTATGCCCCGTCCCGCGGAATCATGGAGAAGTGCACCCTCTGCGACCACCGGCTCGCCGACGGCCTCGAGCCGGCCTGCGTCGCGGCCTGCCCGGTCGATGCCCTGGACCTCCACGAAATTCCCGACCCGGCCGTCGTCGTCCGCGCAGGCTTTCCCGACACCGGACTGCGTCCCGCCATCCGGATCAGCGGGTCCCGCCGCCAGGCTCCTCCGGTGATGACGGCGGCGCCTCCCCAAACCGTGACCGAGTCCCGGTTCGGTGCGCTGCGGTGGACCTCGCTGCGCGAGGAGTTCTCGCTGTGGCTCTTCAGCTCGTTGTTGGCCCTGCTCGTGGCCTGGTGGGCGGCTTCAACCGCGATTGGAGGCTCGGTGAGCCCGCCCGTGTTCGCCGGCCTCGGGCTGGCGGCCATGGGGATCAGCGCCCTCCACCTCGGGCGGCCAGCCCGCGCCTGGCGCGGAATCGTCAACTGGGGGAGCTCTTGGATCAGCCGAGAGGCCGTGCTCACGGTGCTGTTCGTCTGCGCGGGGAGCGCCGCGGCCTTCGCTGGACGGACGGGCCCGGCCACGGCGTGGGCGGTGGCCGCCGTCGGCTTCGCCGCTCTCCTCGCCATGGACATGGTGTACCGGGTCCGCGGTCAGACCACCTCAGCCCTCCCCCACAGCGCGATGGCCACCCTCACCGCCGCCCTCTACCTCGGGCTGTTGCTGGCCTCCCCGGCCCTCGCAGTCCCTGTCGCGGGCCTCAAGCTGGCCCTCTACGCCTTGCGCCGCAGGCGCGCCACCGGCCCGACCAGGATCGGGCTCGATGCCGTGCGCCTCGCGGCGCTGATCCTGCCGTGCCTCCTGTTGGTCGGCGGCGGCAGTCCACCGTGGCTCCTGTTGGTGCTCGCAGTCCCCGGTGAGCTCCTCGACCGGGCGGAGTTCTACGCCGGCCTCGAGTTCCTCACCCCGCACATCCAGATCGGGCGGGACCTCTCGTCCAGAATACGTTCCAACGTTCAACGTTCCGACGTTTAACGTTCTCCCCTGCTAAGATCTCCCGGAGGAGCACCGGCCATGCCCATCGAGTTCAGCGACCGCCAACGAACCACCATCGCCGCGGCCCTCACCATCCTCTCGGCGCTGGTCATCATCCTCGCCGTCGGCGCCCTGTTCTGGATCGTCGGCGCCTTCTTCGTGCGGTTTTCGGCCATCTTCCTGCCGCTGGCGGTGGCGGCCGTCGCCGCACTGGTGGTCAAGCCCTACTACGAGGCCATCCGGGTGCGCCTCAAGCTCGGCAAGGTGCCGGCTCTGATCGCGGTCTTCCTCTCCCTCATCATCCCCGTCGTCGCCGTGGGCTGGTTCTTCGGCGACCTCCTGGTCGAGCAGATCAAGGGCCTGGTGGCCGCCTTCCCCGCCTGGTGGAAGGCCACGGTGGAGTGGGTGCAGGCCAAGGTCCCCGAGCTCGCGCGCCTGTGGACCGATACCGAGATCGGGCAGGCGGTCGGCGGCGCGGTCGAGGGCCGCGGCGGGGCGGTCGTGGACGTCTTCCAGTATCTCGGCCAGCGCGCGGTGACCGCGGGCGCCGGGGTGCTCTCCGGCATCGCCGCCCTCCTGTTCTGGGTCGTCACGCCGATCTACTTCGCCTTCTTCCTGATGACGGACACCTCCGGCATCGCCAACCTCGAGCGCAACCTCCCCTTCCTCAAGGCCGACACCCGCAAGGACCTCATCTACCTGTTCGAGGAGTTCCTCGGCATCATCGTCGCCTTCTTCCGCGGTCAGCTCATCATCGCCATGCTGCAGGGTCTGCTCTTCGCCGTCGGCTTCACGATCGTCGGCCTGAAGTACGGCTTCGTGATCGGCCTCACCCTCGGCTTCCTCAACATCGTCCCGTACCTCGGCAACCTCATCGGCCTCGCCACCGCGCTGCCTCTGGCCTTCTTCCAGGAAGGCGGCGGCCTGGTCCGCGTGCTCGCGGTCCTGATCGTGGTCGCGGCCGTGCAGTCGATCGAGGGCTACCTCCTGACCCCGAAGATCATGGGGGATCGAACCGGGCTCCATCCGGTGGTCATCATTCTGGCGGTGTTCTTCTGGGGGTCCGCTCTCAGCGGCATCATGGGGATGATCCTGGCGATCCCCCTGACCGCCTTCCTGGTCGTTTTCTGGCGGCTCGCCCGCGAGAAGTACCTGCCGGAGCTCGTCTAGGAGCTTGCACCGAAGAGACCCTCGATGAGAGCGAAGGGTTCACGGGTGGTGTTTCTGCCGAGGGCCTCTTCGGCACAAGCTCCTACTGGGATTCGCTTTGCGAATCCTTGAAAATGGAGCATTTATTGCCGGGGTCTGCGTCCCTTGATCGATTCCGTCTCGGCCCTGGCGTGGAATTTCTATATCGTTGAATCGTAATATTGCGTATGATGACGTCCGTGGCTCGATCTGCGTCTCGCGGCCCCGTTCTGGCGGTGGCGCTCCTGGGCGCGGCCGCCCTGGCGGCTGCGCCGGTCGCCGCCTCTCCGTTCGGAATCAACGCCCACATTCCCCCCCAGGTCGTGATCGACGAGGTCGCGGCGGCCGGCATCTCCTGGGTGCGTATCGACTTCATGTGGTCGCTGGTCGAGGCGGAGCCCGATGTCTACGACTGGCAGGTCTACGACACGCTGATCGAGCGACTGGAGGCCCGGGGCATCCGCGCCTACGCGACCCTTCAGGCGACGCCCGCCTGGGCCACCGACGGGCGGGAGTTCTCGGGCGTCCCGCGCGATCCGGCCGAGTGGCAGGAGTTCGTGTACCTCGCCGCCGCCCGCTACCGCGGCCGCATCCCCGCCTGGGGGATGTGGAACGAGCCGAACCTGCCGCGGTTCTGGGACGGCAGCCGGCGCGAGTACCTCGACACGATCCTGCTGCCCGGCGCGCGTGCGGTGCGGGCGGCCGATCCCGGGGCGCTGGTCTGCGGACCGGACCTCGCCCACCTCTCGAGCGCCGACTGGGACCGTTGGCTGCGCGAGGTCATTGCCGAGGCGGGCGATGTGCTCGACGTCGTGACCCACCACGTCTACCCCGGCGGCGGCGGTGCCGCTGACGTCTTCGAGGCTCTCCACGACCCGGCCTTCTGGGACTCCTACAGACCTTCCGTGCGGCAGGTCCTGCAGGACAGCGGGTGGTGGGGGCGCCCTTTCTGGCTCACCGAGACCGGGGTCGAGAGCGGCCGGGCCGGGGTCACCGGCCAGGCCATGTTCTACGACGGGATCGTCGACGACTGGTTCGGCCCCGACCCGCGGGCGCGCTGGCTGGACCGGGTGTTCTTCTACCAGATCCACGACCCGCCGGCGCCCGACGCGAGCACCTTCGGCATCCTCACCGCGTGGCCCGAGATCGAGCGAAAGAACGCCTACTACGCCTACGCCAACGCCATCGCGGCGACCGGCTTCGTCGACGGCGAGGTCCTCTCGGTCGATGCGCCCGCCTTCGTCGCGCCCGGTGAAGTGTTCGACATTTCGGCGACCGTGCGGAATTCCGGCACCGAGACCTGGCGCGGCGACGCGGGCTACCACCTCGAGGTCGAGACCGGCCAGCTGATCTGGCGGGTCCTCGTCGATCGCCTGCCGACCGGGTTCGAGGTCCCGCCCGGCGCGACGGCCACGGCGACGATCCCGGTCCAGGCGCCCTGGGCCTTCTTCCCGAGCGGCGCCACCGCCACCATCCGCGCGCGGATGGTGGACGGCGACGGCCGCCGCTTCGGCGACCCCATCCGGGCCGTGGTCACCGCCGCCATGACCGGACCGCCGCGGATCCTGAGCCACCCGGCCTCGCCCACCGTGCCGGCGGGACGGACCGCCGTTCTTGCCGTCGAGGTCGCGAGCGACACGCCCCTGAGCTTCCAGTGGCGGCGCCACAGCGTCGAGCTCGGCGACGACGACCGGGTGCGCGGCAGCCGTACGTCGCGGCTGGAGCTGCGAGGCGTCGACCCATCGCTGGCCGGCGCCTACGACTGCGTCGTCAGCAACGCGGCCGGATCGACGGTGTCGGCCACCGGACATCTGACGCTCGGTATGCCGGCGCCGAGACGTCCGTCCACGGCCGTCGCGCCGGCAACCGGCGGAGGCGACCCGAAGGCGCTCTCCCCCTCTGGCGCCGTGCCGTAGACCGCGCGTCGAAGCTCACGGGCGGCCGAGCCAGCCCGCGTACAGCTCCGGCCGGCGGTCGCGCAGAAAGAGCCGGCGGGCGTGGCTGACCGCAACCTCCGCGAGCTCGATGTCGGCGAGCAGCACGTGGTCCTCGCCGCGCGGCGCCCGCGCCACGACCCGCCCGTCGGGCGCGCACACGAAGGACTCGCCGGCGAACTCCAGGCACTCCTCGGCGCCGACACGGTTGCACAGCGCGGTGAAGTAGCCGTTCTGGAAGGCCGCGACCTGCAGCTCGGCCTCGTACAGGCCGGCCGGCCACTCGTCGACCGCGCCCGCCTGCGGCACGACCACCAGCTCGGCCCCGGCCAGCGCGAGGGCCCGCATGTACTCCGGGTAGTGACGGTCGTAGCAGATCGCCACCCCGATCCGTCCGACAGCGGTGTCGAAGACCGCGGCGCCAGTGTCACCCGGCGCGTAGTAACCCCGCTCGTGAAAGCACTCGTAGTCGGTGATGTGGACCATCCGTGTACGGCCGAGGAGCGAGCCGTCGGCGTCGATGACCGGGGAGCAGTCGTAGCACCTTCTGCCGTCGCGCTCGAAGAGGTTGAGCACCACCACCACCCCGAGCTCGGCGGCGCGGGTGGAGAAGGCCTCGGTGATGGGCCCGGGGACCGGCTGAGCCAGGGTGCTCGGGTCGCCTCCCGCAGGGCGCTGCGGGTGGAAGGGCTCGAAGGCGAGCTCCGCAAAGCACACCAGCCCTGCGCCTCGCCCTGCGGCGTTCTCGAGGGCCGCGAGGCCGCGGCGGAGGTTGTCGTCGAGGTCCGGGGTCGCGTGCTGCTGGACGAGGGCGATCCTCATACCGCCTCCTTCGCTGAGGTCCTTCTCTGTCTCTACCTTCGAGACGGGCGTGGGTTCTGCTGCTTCCTGCCGCGAGCACCGGTGAAGAACCGCTGGAAGACCGCGAGGTCGCCTCCGAGGTCACCCGACGGCGCGAGGACGGGGCCGAACCGGATCTCGCGGTGCCCCCAGTCGAGCGCGACCGCTGCGATGGGCACCTCGGCTGCCGTGGCGATGCGGTAAAACCCGGTCTTCCAGCGATCGACGGCGGTACGCGTGCCCTCCGGGGAGAGGGCGAGCAGGAGCCGGTCGGCGGCCCTGAAGCGAGCCGCCATCTCCTCGACGATGCCCGAGCCGGGGTGGCTGCGGTCGACCGGCATGCCGCCGAGCCAGCGCATGAGCGGCGCCAGCGGGCCTTCGAACAGGGTGTGCTTGCCGAGGAACCTGAGCTTCAGGTCGAGGGCGAGCATGCCCGCCACTCCGATCGGGAAGTCCCAGTTGGAGGTGTGGGGCGCGACGATGATCACGGCCTTCGCCACGTCGGGCACGTCACCCGCAAACCGCCACCCGGCAGCGGCCATTGCCCAGCGCCCCAGCACGCGGCCGACGCGCCAGCCACGCCGTGGGACCGCGGCACCAATCTCGGGGATCACGGGGTGGCGCTCACGGAAGGCATTATAGGACCGGCAGGAGCCCGTGCCGCCGGGCGCGGTCTCAGAACTCCACCCTGAAACCGAGCTCGTAGCGGCGGGGCAATGCCCAGTCGATGGCCTCTCCCATCGCGAAGTCGCCGCAGCCGCCGATGTCGCTGCACACCTGGGTCCCGTACTCGGTGCTGAAGGCATTCAGGACCGATCCGATGACCAGCAGGCGGACGCCGCCCACCGTGAAGCCCTTGCTCAGCTGGAGGTCGAGGTTGTAGGCCTCGAAGGCCTCGCGGCTGCCGCGCGGTTCAAGGAACACGAACCCTCCAGGGATGGTGAAATCGTCTCCCCGGTCCGCCTGCGGCTGCCAGCGAAAGGCCGAGGACCAGAAGCCGTCGAAGGCGACCACCCAGTCGCCCTTGATGGAGATGAAGCCGTTGAGCTTGAAGCGGTGCCGGCGGTGGTCGCCGAGGTAGCCATAGCGGTTGACCCAGTGGTATGGGTAGTAGTCGAAGTCGTAATTGGCGCCCTGGCTGAACCCGAGATTGCCCTTTGATTTCGAGTAGGTGTAGGACGCCAGCAGGGTCAGAAAGTCGAAGGTCCGGGTCTCGTACTTGAGGATCGCGGCGCGATAGTCGCGCTTCAGCCCGGGCAGGTTCCCAAGCACGTAGAAGTCGCAGCTGGCGCCCTCCGATGGCTCGGGGAGATTGCCGTTGCAGGTGTCCTCGAAGAGGCTCCGGGTCTTTTTGTCGACGACGCTCAGCTCCACCGACGCACGCCGCCCGACCTCGCGTTCGTACGAAAGGGTGAAGGTGTCGGCGTAGGCGCTCTCGAGATCGGTCTGCACCTGCGTGCCCCCAAGGCCGGTGACCGCCTGCGGCGGGAGCAGCCAGCCCCACGGCTCGAGCCCCTCGGGGTCGTCCGTGCGGAAGTCCCACCCCAGAAACGCGGCGATTTCGGCGCACTCCTCCCGACTTGAGATGCCGAAGGCCGGCGCGACGATCGTCGTGCAGGAACTCCAGCTCGCGGTCGGCTGGTTGCGGGCCCTGAGGATGTTCGGAAGGGTGAGCGCGGACGGGCTCATGAAGCGGCCCCAGCTCGCCCGCGCGACGTTCTTCGCGTCGCCGCTGATGTCCCACGCCACGCCGAGCCGCGGCTGGAGCCGTTCCATGGCGGCAACCCGGGTGCCGACGTTGTTGTCGTAGGTGACGGAGTCGTAGCGGAGCCCGAGCTTGAGGGTCAGGTTCGACACCGCCCGCCAGGCGTCCTGGATATACGCGGTTGCCAGCCTGCCGCTGAAGTCCTGGACACCGGCCGTCGCCGACTCGATGAGAATGAATGGCAGACCGGCCCCGATGTCCTGGTAGGCGTAACCGACGCTTCCCGGCGCGCAGGCGCCGCCGGTGGTGCCCGTGGCGCAGCTGGCCGAGGCAAAGTCGGTGGCGGAGTACTGGGCGCCGAGCTTGAACTCGTGCGAACCGGCGAAGGTCACAAACCACGTCAGGTCGGTCGCCACCTCGTCCCGGTCGCGCTGGGAGTACTGCTGGTTGTCGTAGTTGTCGCTCAGCAGCCCGGTCGAGAAGTTGAAGTGCGAGGCCGTTTCGAGGTCACCCGACATCGGGTTGACGTCGAGCGACGCGCGGTAGGCCCCGGCCACAGTGTTCCATACCAGCGCCTCCGACAGCAGGCCGTTGACCTCGGCTGCAAAGAGATCGGTGCCCTGGGTCTTGAAGGACGCAGCCTCGGCGAGCACGAACCTGGAGGCGTTGTTGTTGGCGGTGTCGGCCGGCGAGCCCGAAAACCTGGCGACCGCCCGCCAATCGGGCGACGCCTGCCAGCTCAGCTTCAGGTTGTAGTTGGCGCCCTCGTACTCGAGGGTGGTCGGCGACCCGCTCGGGGTTGCCCGGGTTTCGACGTGCTCGTAAGCGGCGAAGAACCACAGGCGATCACGCAGCAGCGGTCCCCCGAGGGTGGCGCTGAGGTCAAGCCGACTTGAATCGAGCTGGTCGGCATCGTAGCGCTCTCCGCTCGTCTGGAACGAGTCGGCGCGATAGCGGGCGTCGAAGGTGCCGCTGAACCGGTTACCGCCCGACCTCGTGACCACGTTGACGAGCCCGCCGACCGCACGACCGAACTCCGCCTCGAAGCCCGAGGTCTGGAACTCGACCTCGGCGACCGAGTCGAAGTTGAACAGGGTCCCCCAGGTCCCCGTGACCGGGTCGGTGGTGTCCTGGCCGTCGATGAAAAAGGCGTTGTCGCTCAAGGTCGAGCCGAACACCTCCGGGTTGTCGCCGCCGGCGACGCCGGGAGCGTGCCGGAGCACCGCCTGGTAGGCGCGGTTGAACGAGCCGACGGCCGCGTTCCGCAGGTACTTGAGGTCGAATACCTGGTCGGTGTTGGTCTGGATCGGGTCGACGACCGGAGTCTCGGCCACCACCTCGATCTCGCTCTCGAAGGTGCTGACGGGCATTTCGATCGAGAGCGAGGCGGCACCCCCGAGCGGCACCTTCACCTGCTGCCGCTCCTGGCTCACGAAGCCCGGTAGGCCGGCGGTCACGGTGTAGGGGCCGGGGTGCAGTCCGACGAACAGGAACCTCCCGTCATCCGACACGACTCGGGTCTGCGGGCCGCCGATCAGCACCGGCGAGACGATGGTCACCGCGGCGCCTGCAAGCGGCCGGCCTTCGAGGTCGGACACCGTCCCCAGGATCCGGCCGGTGGTGGACTGCGCAGCCACGCCGTGAACCACCACCACCGCGGTCGCCAGCGTCAGCAGCGCCCTGACCCATTGCCGTCGGTCCATTCGTGGGCCCTCCCCCCGGCCCTCGCGCACCTTTTCAAACCGGTCCTCGCAGCCCGGCGGCGCCCGGCGACGGGCATTGATTTGCGGACCGGTCGCGCGCGAGAGGATTGCCGTCGCCTGAAACCGGCTCCCGGGCCGAGCACGCCCCTCCGGTACGTGCCACCAGCCATTCATTATATGCGGACCGCGGCCGGCGCACGGGGCGGGCGGTGTGCCTCGATGGGAGCGCGCGCGGTCCCGGCCGAGGGCCGGGCCCTGCTGCCGCAACCTTCCGCGTCCCATCCTGGGACAGGCCCGGCCGTTCAAGGCCGCCGGAATGCTGGCACGCCGCTTGCTCATCCCAGCACCGACCGGAGGGCGAGAACGGTCAGGGAGCCAACATGAGCAACCCAACAGACTCCACCGCGAAGCACGAAACCGAGTGGGACGAACTGCCCGAAGCGGCCGCGTCGCCCGACATGGTGCACCTGGTCGTCGCGACCCGGGAGGAAGAGCTGCTGTGGTCGGTTTTCGACGGCTTCTGCGAGCTCTCCACGGTGCGGGTCACGGGGTGCTCGACCCTCCCGCAGACCCGGCAGATCTGCGCCGCCGATCCGCCGAGCTACCTGATCATCGACATGAGTTTGCTCGAGCACGAGCCGATGGACCTGATCACCCTCGCCAACCTGTCGGACTCGAGGTGCCACATCGTGGCCCTCACCTCCCACCCGGTGTTCGAGATCGGGGCGCGCTTCGGCAAGGCGCGGCTCACCTTCCTGCAGAAGCCCGTCTCGGCCCACGACCTGCTGCTGCTGCTGCGCTTGCGGATCGGCGACGGCGTGATGCAGGCCGGCGTGTGCTGAATCTCATGCTCGGGTCTTGACAATTTAATATTATGCTTATATATTCATAACCATGGTGAACGTCCCTGTGGACGCGCTCACCGAACTCGTTCGAAGACGCCCGTGATCCTGACATCTCACTGATGCGCCCACCTGAAAGACCCACCTGAACAACCCGCCGAAATTTCCCACCTTGCACACGGGCTTTCGACGAGTTCGTGCGGCAATTTCGGGGCTGCCGCGCTGACGCGGCGGCCCCGAAATTGCCGTTGAGGGAAGGGCGTTTTCGAACCAGCAGTGCGCTTCGGCGTAGGATTCGGTATGCGAGGAATCGTCCGCTGGTGGCCGATGGTTGCCTTTGGTGGGAGTGAGGGAAGGATGATCCGGGCTTTGAAGCGGTCGTTCGCCGTCCGCGCGATTGCCGCCGCGGCGGCGATGATCGTCGCCGTGTCGGGCGCATCGCTGAGCGGCGCTGCGGCTCCGCTCCCGCAGCCGGAGGAGCGGTGGATCGAGCTGCGGACGGCCAACTTCCGTTTCTTCTCGAACGCGGGCGTCGGCGCCACCCGAAAGGTCGCGCTCGACCTCGAAGAGCTTCGCGCGGTGCTCGCCCAGCTCACCGACTTCGAGCTGCAATCACCCCTGCCGACCCTGATCTATGTCTTCAAGGGGCAGCGCTCGTTCGAACCCTACAAGTACACGCGCGGGGGCGAACCCGCACGTCTCAGCGGGTACTTCCTCGGCCGCCGCCACGGCAACTACATTGCCATCGCCGCCGACTCCCGCGACGCATCCGCCATCATCTTCCACGAGTACGTCCACTACGTGGCCGCCACCAACCTCTGGTGGATGCCGCTGTGGCTCTCGGAAGGGCTCGCCGAGCTCTACCAGACCTTCGAGGTCGTCGGCGGGACGGCATACCTCGGGCTGCCGATCGACCGCCATCTCGCCCTGCTTGGCAACAGGACCCTGATCCCCTTTTCGGAGCTTCTGGCCGCGGATCAGAGCTCGCCGCTGTACCACGACCACGATGTCAAGGGCGCCTTCTACGCCCAGTCCTGGGCCCTCACCCACTATCTGATGCTCGGCAGCCCCGAGCGGCGGTGGCAGCTCGGCCGCTACCTCGACCTGCTGCAGCGCGGGACCGCGGAGCCTGATGCCTTCCGAACCGCCTTCGCCAGTGAGTACAGGGCCCTCGAGTCCGAGGTGCGTACCCATCTGCGCGGACCGCGGATCCCGCACCTCCGCGCCGAGGCTTCGATCGACCTCGACACCTCCTTCGAAGTGCGCGGGATGGCCTACGCCGACGTGCTGCACCGGCTCGGTGATCTGCTCGCCGCGCAGCTTCCCGAACGCCCCGAAGCACTCGCGTTCTTCGAGGCGGCCGTCGCCGTCGATCCCGGTCACGCCCCCTCGTTGACGTCGCTGGCATTGGCCGCGGAGCGCCGCGCCGACTGGGAGTCGGCGGCGGAGTTCTATCGGCGGGCCGCCCTCTCGAGCCCCGACGACGCGTCCACGCTCTATTTCTGGGGCCGGTTCCTCCACCGCCGGGGTGGCGATACCGCCGAGGTGGTGGATGTGCTTCGGCGGGCAACCGAAGCCGATCCCTCGTTCGCGCCGGCGTGGCTGGAGCTCTCCTCCGCCTACAGCGCCGCCGGCGTGGCCTCGGATGACGCGCTGGCAGCCGCCCGATTCGCCCACCTCCTGATGCCGTCGGACGTCGGGGCGGCCCGGAACCTGCTCCGCCTCGCGCTCCGCCACGACGACCGCACGCTGGCCGTGCGGGTCATCGAGAGGAGCTTCGCCGACGACCGGCGCCGATCCCGGGATGCCTGGACGTCGCTCGTGCAGCACGACCTCGTGCGCTCGCGCGAGCTGCGGCTGGCGGGCGATCTCGAGGCCGCCGGCGGCCGCCTCGAGATCGCCGAGGCGGACCTCGGCCGGACCTCGCGGCCCGACGTCATCCGCGAACGCATCGAGTCGGAGCGTCGAGCGATCTTCGAACGCGAGTCCGCGGCTGCCTACGACCTCGCGTCCCGGCTCTACGCCGACGGCGACACCGCCCGCGCCCGCGAGCTCCTCGAGGACCTGCTTGCCGCCCTGCCGTCGGAGAGCGCCACGGCGTGGTCGTGCCGGAGCCTGCTCGCGGCCATCGACCACCCGGAGCGCTTGAGCCCGCAGCCCGAGCCGGAGGTCTCGCCCACCGACGCCGAGATCGCGCGGCTCAACGAGCTGCTCGGGTCGGGCAGCTTCAAGGCCGCCGTCGAGTGGCTGCGTGAGCTTCGAGGGCGCAGCCCGGAGTCCCGCCGGCCCTGGATCGACTCCAGACTCCGCGAGCTCGAGGCGACCCTCGAGTACAACCGCTACGTCGACGGTTACAATCGGGCGGTCGAGCTCTACAACAGCGGGCAGTTCAGGCGTGCCGCCGAGGCCCTCGAGCAGCTCATCGCGAGCCTGCCGGACGGACCGCAGGCGGAATCGGCCCGCGTCCTGCTCGAGGACGCCCGCAAGGAGGGCAGCCTCCCCTGACGGGTTTTCAGCTCTCGTCGGCTCGGCACCAGGCTTCGAGCAGCTCGTTTCCGTCGCCTTCGAACCCGACGAATCGGACCGCGAAACCGGTCACCTTCTCGCGGCGCGGCGCGGCGTGGCGCACGACCTCGGCCGACCCGCGGACGGTGTCGCCGCCGGGCAGGGTGAAGTCGAACTGACACCGGCGGCCGATGGGGAGCATCGGGGTGTCGGTGATCAGCATGCCGGTCGCCGAGAGGTTCACGACCCAGCCGACGAGGGTCTCCGTCGTCTCCTCGAGACTGACCCGAAGCCGGGCCGTGATTCGGGGGGCGTGACGCGGCGCCACCTCGAGAAGCCGCGCCGCCCCGTGGCCGATGGTGCCGGCGCGGTCCTGGCCGGAGAAGACCAGAAAAGGCCCGCCTTCGACGCCGGCCGAGGCCTCGGTCATCATCTCCGGGATGGTGAGCAGCATCAGCGACGAGCCCCGGCTGGCGCTGCCCGAGCTGCGGATCGCCGCCACGAACTCGCGCAGCTTGAGGTCCGGCAGCGGGTAGCGGCAGATCACGAGGTGAAAGCACGTGCGGTGCGCGAGCTGCACCGCTTCGGCCGCCAGGCTCGCCGCCTCCACCGACAGGCTGCTGCGCTTCAGGACCGGGCCGATGCGCTCGAACGTCTCGGTGTCCAGCGCGACGGCGAGAATCCGCTTGTGGCCGCTCACCGAACCCGATCCTCACGCACGCCGGTCTCCATCAGCCCCTCGCAAACCAGTTCATGTCTTCAGATTAACCCAGATGACTCCGTATCCGAACCGGAATGCACGCTCTCGGTGCGGCGTAGTAAGATCACGCGTTCACCGGCTTCGGAGGTTGGATGATCCAGGTCGAGCGGCTGCGCAAGAGCTTCGGTTCGCTGGTGGCGGTGGACGACGTCTCGTTCACGGTCGCCGAAGGCGAGATCTTCGGCCTCCTCGGTCCGAACGGCGCCGGCAAGACCACCGCCATCAACATGATCTGCGGGATCCTCAAACCAGACGCCGGACGGGTGCTGATCGGCGGCAGGGACATCTGGCTGGAGGCACGAACCGTCAAGCAGGGGCTGGCGGTCGTACCGCAGGAGATCGCCGTCTACGAGGACCTCAACGCGCGCGACAACCTCAACTTCTGGGGCTCGCTCTACGGACTCTCGGGTTCGCGGCTGCGATCGAGGGTCGACGAGACCTTGACGCGGGTCGGGCTCTCCGACCGGGCCGCGGACAGGGTCAAGGGCTTCTCCGGCGGCATGAAGCGCCGCCTGAACCTGTGCATGGGCCTGCTCCACCGACCTCGCGTCCTCCTCCTCGACGAGCCGACGGTGGGCATCGACCCGCAGGCGCGGCTCAACATTCTGGACGTGGTGCGAGAGGTCGCATCCACCGGCACCACCGTGCTCTACACCACGCACTATATGGACGAGGCGCAGGAGCTCTGCGACCGGATCGCCATCATCGACCACGGCAGGATCCTGACCGTCGGGACTCTCGACGAGCTCACCCGTCTCGCGGGCGAGGCCGAGGTGCTGCGACTGAGCGGCAGCTTCGGCGACGAGGGCGCCCGGCAGCGGCTCGAGGCCATCGGCGGCGTCCGGGTGCTCAAGGTCGACGACGACACGGCGGTGCTGTCCGTCGATGCCGAGGGCCCCGGGTTGCTCTCCGTCCTGCCGACGATCCTCGAGGCCGAGCTCGAGGTGCGGGACGTGTCCATCCAACAGCCCGACCTGCAGAGCGTCTTCATCAGCCTCACCGGCAAGGAGCTGCGCGACTGATGGTCGCCACAGCGATCGTCCGCCGCGACCTCGTGCGCTATCTGCGCAACCCGGTGCGCACGGCGATGCTGTTCGCCGTTCCGCTGATGCTGTCGGGGATCTTCGCACTCGTCTTCGGCGGCGGCGGCGCCGACCGGATCACCGTCAGGGTGCTGCTCTACGACGAGGACTCGAGCCTGCTCTCGAAGCTCCTCGAAGGCGCCGGCCGGTCGTCGGAGGCCGACCGACGACTCGAGATCGTGCCCGTCGGCGAGGAAGGGTACGAGATGATGGACCGCGGCGAGGCGTCGGCCCTGGTCCACCTCCCCACCGGCTTCGCCAGAGACTACCTCGCCGGCCGGCCGGTCACCATCGAGGTCGTCAAGAATCCTTCCGAACGTTTCCTGCCGCGCGTGGTCGAGGAGGGCGTCGGCCTCGGCGCGGTCCTGCTCTCCGCAGGATCGCGGGTGTTTCGCAGCGAGCTCGAGCAGATCGACGGCTTCATGAAGCGGGAGGCCTTCCCGGAGGACCTCGCCGTGGCCTCGGTCAGCACCGGCTTCAACCGCAAGCTGAAGGGAATCGAGCGCTACGTCGTGCCGCCGGTCATCACCCTCGAGACCGGCACCCGGCAGGACGAATTGTCCGCCGGAGACGCACCCGACCTCAGCATCCTCGCCTACTTCCTGCCGGGCTTCTCCGTCATGGGCATCCTGTTTCTCGCGCAGTCGGCGACCCGGGACATCCTCCGCGATCGCGAGCAGGGTCTGGTGCGCCACCTCCTGACCGCGCCGGTGGACACCGCCGACTACATCCGCGGCAAGGGAGCGTCGGTCCTCCTGGTGACCGTCGCCGGCTTCGGGGTCCTGGTTGCCATCGGGCTCGCGGCGGGGGTCCGTTGGGGGTACGCTCCGGCGGCCGCTGCGATGGTCCTCGCGTCGGCGCTGATGGCCAGCGGCATCCTGCTCCTGATCACCAGCTTCGTCGGCAGCGAACGCCAGGGCGACACGCTGGCGACCATCGTCATCATGGTGTCCTCGATGCTCGGCGGCGCCTTCGTCCCGCTGTCGCAGATGCCGTCATTCCTGCTTCCGGTGGCTGCCGCCTCGCCGGTCTTCTGGTCGGTCGACGGCTTCACCAAGCTCACCGTCGACGGCGGAGGGTTCGCCGAGGTCGCACTCAACCTGGCGGTGCTGGCCGGAGCCGGCGCCGCCTCCATGGCCATCGGTTCATTGCTGCTGCGGCGCAAGCTGGAGCGGGGGGCCATGTGATGCGCAGGATCGCGGCCATCGCCCTGCACGATCTCCACCTGACCGTCGCCGATCGCGGCGCCGTGTTGTGGATGTTCCTCCTGCCGCTCGTCTTTGCCACCTTCTTCGGGCTCGTGACCGGCGGCGGCTCCGACCCCGCCGACGCCCGGGCCGCCGTCACCGTCGTCGACAATGACGGCGGGGTGGTGGCCCGTCGCCTGGTGGAGGAGCTTGCCGGTCAGGGCGTCACCGTCGAGGAGATGACGCAGGAAGAGCGGGCGGCCTCCGAGTCCATCGTCCGCACCCTGGTCATACCCGCGGGCTTCAGCCAGGGCGTGCTCTCCGGCGAGCAGCAGACCCTGACCCTGGAAAAGGAGCCCGGATCGTCCGACGAGGCGGCGCTGGTGATCCAGGCGCGAACCCTCGCCGCCGTCACCCGAGTCATCGGCCGCGTCGTCGAGGCGGCTCAGGGGCTCGAGGCCGCCGACGCCGTTTCGGCGGAGGCGTTCACCGGCGCCGCCGTCCCCGAGGACGCGGTCAGGGTGGAGACGCGGTTCGCCGGCCGGGCCGCCATCCGCCCCAGCGGCTTCGCACAGTCGATCCCGGGCATGGCCGTCATGTTCGTGATGCTGGTCGCCCTCACCTACGGCGCCGCCACCATCTCGGCGGAACGCGAAAACGGTCAGCTGCGCCGGCTCGTCACCACCCCGGCCTCCCGGGCCGAGATCGCCGCCGGCAAGATCGGCGGCCGTTTCACCGTCGCCGCGGTGCAGATCACCGCCTTCGTGCTCGTCGGCGTCGCTGCCGACCACGTCTTCGGAGTCGATATCGGCGACCGCCCGCTGCAGGTGTGGCTCGTCCTGCTGCTCTTCGGGCTGGTGGTGGCACCGCTCGGCGTCGCGCTCGGTGGTTGGTTCAAAGACCCGGACCGCGCCGCGAACATCGGGGTCATGGCGACCATGGCGATGGCCGCGTTCGGCGGCTGCTGGTGGCCCATCGAGGTCGTGTCGAAGCCACTCAAATCGGTCGCGCTCATGCTGCCCACCGGTTGGGCCATGCGCACCCTGCACGGGCTGATCTCGTTCGGCGAAGGCCTCACGGGGCTCGGGACGGAGCTCGCGGCCCTGGCGGGCTTCGGCGTCGTCTTCACGGTGCTCGCGTCGCGGTCACTGAGAGTCGATTGACCCATGCCGCGCTCATTGCCTCGAGGGGGTTCACTCGAGGTGCGGATCGCGGCTCATGGCTGCAGATCGATCTGTCCGTGATACAACGGTCCCATGTTCGGCGCCTTCGACACCGCCGCCGAGCTCGAGCTGGCGAGGAAGCTCTCGTTCGGCGGCCGTGACCCCGGGGAATCGGATCGCCTGGCACGGCTCGTCCTTCTCTTCCTGATTCTGCCCGACCCGCCCGACAAGACAGCGCTCTTCCCCCGCTTCGACGAGCTCAGGGATCGCCTCGAGACGGCGGTCGCTGGCCCTGACGCCGAGTCGATCGAGGAGGTCTTCCTCGAGCTCTACGCCCACCTCCACATGAACGAAGCCCCCTACACCTCGGAGGAGCGGCGCCGCATGGATGAGGCGGGCGGCTACTGGAACCACGCCGGCGGTTTGAGCCCGATCCTCAAGGCGCAGCCGTGGATCCAGCGCGACACAGTCAGCGCCGACTTCGGCGCCGGCAACGGGCTGCAGGGGCTGCTGCTGCAGTTCATCTCCCCGCACGCGAGGACCGTCCTGATCGAGATCTCGAAGCGCGCCACCGAGATCGGCGACGGACTGCGCGCCTGGCTGCGCATCCCCGCCGACCGGGTGGAGTGGATCGTCGACGATGTGCTCGACGTCCCGGCCACCGGCTACGATTTCATCTACCTCTACCGCCCGGTGCGCCCCGAGGGCCCCGGGCGCGGGTTTTACGAACGATTCGCCCGCGAGGTCGAGGCCGAGAAAACCCCGCCGATCATCTTCTCGATCGCCGACTGCCTGCGCGAATTCCTCTCCGACCGCTACGAGGTCTTCTACGGCGACGGCCACCTGACCTGCTTCAGGCCCCGCTAGGAC
>CAZMED010000044.1:0-18199 GCA_964565045.1 uncultured Thermoanaerobaculia bacterium | reverse complement strand
GGTACCCGAGGATCGCCATCGGGAGGACGATCTTCAGCATGTCGAGCACGTAGGTGAGGAAGCCGTACTTCGAGCCGAGGCGAACCGACACGGAGGTGGCGCTGACCGTCTCGAGGGTGAGCGTCGAGTCGCTGCCTTCGATCTCCAGCCGCGTGCCCTCCTCGAGCCGCTCGTGCGAGCGCGCGAGTCGCGCGACCAGCCGGGCCGACGAGATCGATCCCGCGAGGTAGCCGAGGGCCGCGCACGCGATGACGTGCCATGGGTTCATGGTGTACTCCCTTCGCCCGTCCGGCGGTCATCGAAGCAGACCCGCCCGTGGTCGCCGTCCACGGTGATCTGCTCGCCGTCGCGGATCAGCGTGGTGGCGCGCTCGACGTTGACCACTGCCGGCAGGCCGTACTCCCGGGCGATGATCGAGGTGTGGGACAGGATGCCGCCGCTCTCGGCGACGACCCCCCCGACGAGTGACAGCAGCGGTGTCCAGCCCACGTCGGTGAAGGGCACCACCAGGATGAGCTCGCGGTGGAGCTCGGTGGGCGCGGCGGTCGGGTCGCGCAGCACGCAGGCGCGGCCGCTGGCGCTGCCGGGGCTGCTGCCGATGCCGCTGAGACAGCCGGGGGCCGGGCCCTGCGGCTGCGGCCGGTCGCGGGCTCCCTCGAGTCCGCAGAAGGTGTCCTCGACGTCCCAGGCGGCGTCCGACTCGAGCTCGTCGAAGCGGCGCCCGAGCAGCTCGCGTGCCTCGCCGACGTCGAGCGAGCCCTCGCACAGCGCGCGGACCTCGTCCCAGTACAGGAGGAAGACCTCCTCGGGGCGCTTCAACACGTCCTCCGCGACCAGCTGAAAGCCGAGCGCGAGGAAGAGCCCACGGAGGCGGTGAGCACTCTCGGCGAGACGCAGCCCGAGGCGTTCGCGGAGATCGAGGTGGCGTTCCGTCGACTGCCACACGCGCCGCAGGACCGCCCGGCGCGCCGGACCCAGCGGCGACAGGGCCCGCTGCTGCGCCGCCTGCCTGCCGGCAACCACGTCGCGGGGCGGCTCCTTTCGCGGCGTGGCGGCGAGGCGGCCGACGGTCGCCCACACCACCGACGGCTGCTCGCGCCAGGACGGGCTCGAAAGATCGGTGCCGTCCGAGCTCAGGAAGCCGTAGCGCTCGAGGAAGCCGTCCATGCTGGCGGCGAGCTCCCGACCCGCGGGCGACTCCTCGAGCCGCCGTCGGATGCCGCGGTCGTCGCCGCCCACCATCGCCTTCGTCAGCTCCTCGCCGAGTTCTCTGGCCGCGACGGCCATTGCCTCGAGCTCGAAGTTCCAGCCCAGCGTGGTGCGGCGGCCGCTGCCTCCGAGGAGGTCGCGCTGGTCCACCCCCGGCGCCCAGCGCCCGACCAGCCGCCGCAGCAGCTTCGAGCGCAGCATCAGGTTCATGGCCCCGAGCACGGTGTTCCACTGCAGGCGGCCGTGCAGCTCGAGAAGCTCGTCGACGTCGCGCAGGAGCTTCTCGGGGTCTGCCCCCTTCTCTTCCGCGCCGCCCATCCGGTCCAGGGTTTGCCGCGCCTCCGCGAGACAGCGCCCCGCGGGGCGTGCCATGCGCAGCCAACGGACGGTGCACCATGTGATCCGCGGCGCCCGCCCGGCGGCGCGGATGGTCGGCCGCGGCCGCAGGTGGGCCGCCCGTTCGTCGCGCGCCAACATCTCGAAGAAGTTCACGGGCAGGCCGGCCTCGGCCAGGAGCTCGCCGAGCAGCGTCATGTCGCCGTAGATGCGCGAGCGCAGGCGCGTGATGAGCCGCGTGGGGTCGAGGTCGCGGCGGCCGAGCAGCTCGCAGAACAGCTTCCCGAAGACATGGCGCACCATGCTCCGGGTCGTGGTCGACCACTGCAGCGGGGTCACCAGACCGGGCGACATGTCGGCGAGCAGCCGCCGCGAGTAGATGTGGCGACCGGCGAGCGACGTGATGGGCCGGGCCTGCAGCACGTGGAAGCGGCTGCCGTCCCACGCCCACTCCACATCCTGTGGCCCACCCAGAACTGCCTCGATGCGGCGCACGAGCGACGCCAGCTCGAGCACCCGGTCGGGCTCGAGCGCGATTCCATCGTCGCCGTCCTCGGAGCCGACCAGAACGCCGCGGGCGTCCACGACGTGGCGCTGCGGTCTCGCGCTGCCGTCCACCACCCGCTCGCCGCGTCCGGCGGTGGCCTCGATGATCACCCGCCGGCGACCGCTCACCGGGTCGGCGCTGAAGGCGACGCCGGCGGCCACCGGCTCGATCATGCGCTGCACGAGCACCGCCATCGTCCCGCCGTCGACCGCCGCCGGGGGCCCCGAGCGGCCGCGGGCGAGGCGGTAGTGGGCGAGGCGGCCGCGGAACTGCGAGGCGTAGACCCGGCGCACCGCGGCGATGAAGGCCTCCTCGTCGGCGACGCCGAGGACGGACTCGAGCTGCCCGGCGTAGGAGTCGCGCACGCCGTCCTCGCCGACGAAGGACGAGCGCACCGCCACCGGAGGCCCGAAGCGGCGGAAGGCGCGCCTCAGCAGGCGCTGGCCGGCCTCCGGCACGGGGCACTCGAGGAGCTCGTGGAAGAGGGCCTCGAGCTCTTCTGGACCGGCCTCGGGGCCGTGCAGGCCCGCCGCGCATCGGCGCGCCAGGCCGTCGAGCACCGACGGGCAGATGACGAAGCCGGGGGGGACCGAGAATCCGAGGCTGTCGAGTCGGGCCAGGGTCGCGGCCTTGCCGCCGCTGTGCTCGCTGTTCCGGGCACGGCGGCCTGCGAGCGGGAGGATGCCGCGGCCGTTCATCCGAGCATTGACCCTCCGTCACGACTGGACATCCGCCGCACCTCGGCCACTGGCGACCCCCGTCTACTTTCGAAGCACCGCCTTGGAGAACACGTAATCGGGGATCTCCTCGTTGAACTCGATGGTGTCGAGAACGAAGCGCGTGCCGCCGCTGTCGCTCTTCAGCGCGTCCCTGAAGTCCACCTCCTTCGCGATCCAACGACCGTCCTGCTCCACGACCTCGATGACGTCGGTGGTCTTCAGCAGCTTGCCGCTCTTGGCGAAGCGGTGCTCGCGCAGGATCACGAAGCGATCCTTGTCCACCCACAGGGTGCGCGAGTCGTAGGCCAGGTCCTCGCGAGCCGCCGTCAGCCGCAGCACCCAGCTCGGCCGGTCTCCCACCATCTCCTCGCCCGTGATCTCTGGCTCGTAAATGCTGCTCAGCAGCGGGTCCTCCATGAGGTCCTCGTAGGAGAGGTCGGAGCCCATGACGGACTGCCGCAGCATGTGGCCCGAGATCTTGATGGTGCGATCGGTCGTCGGGTAATAGGCCCACAGCTGGTCGCCCAGCTTGAGCATCTTGACGCCCTTCTCCCGCGGCGGCTCGAGGTACTCGGTGAAGGACTCGTCGACGCCGCGGACCCAGGACTTGAAGGCCACGGTGCGGCTGCCGCGCCGGCCTTCGATGACCATCTGCGCGTTCATCACCTTGGTGTCCGAGCCCATGTTGCGGTCGACCGCGGTGAGGACGGAGCGGCCCGTCGGCTCCTCCGCCGCAGCCGTGATCGCGAAGGCGGCGGCCGCCGCCAACAGCCAGCGGTGCTTCATGCTTCCAGCTCCTTCGTCAGCTGAGAGGTCTGCCTGCGGTAGATGCCGAGGCCGGAGATCGAGGTCCCGAAGAGGGTCGCCAGCAGCCCCGGCACGAAGCCGATGACGAAGCTCGTCGGGGTCACGCGGGCGCGCATGATGTTGAAGATCATCATCGAGGCGTTCTTCAGGAAGGGTTGGATGTTGACGCCGCGCTCCTGCAGGTACCAGGCGCAGGCGAGGCCGAGCGCGGTGCCGATCACGGAGCCGACGACGCCGATGGCCAGCGACTCCAGGATCAGCGTGCGGTAGATGTGGCCCTTGGGCTCGCCGAGGGCGAGGCGCAGCCCCATCTCGCCGTAGCGACGCAGGGCGCCGATGAGGCCGGCGTTCCACAGCACGATGGACATCACGACCACGAAGATCGTGATCAGCGCCAGGGACACCGCCCCCGCGAGGTCGAGGGTGGTGGCGAGCCCGCTCTGCTGGCGCAGGTTGCCCATCACCGGCGCGAACTCGTCGTCCGGGTCGTCGACGCCGGCGTTGAAGGCCGCCGCCGCCGCCGCGGTGCGCGCCTCGTCGTAGATGCCGCTGGGGAGGAAACCGAGGATCTCGCCCGCCGCGTCCTGCATGTCGAGGGCCTGGCGGACGTCCCCGATGTCGGCCAGGATGGCGCCGCGGTCGAGGGCCGCGACCCCGAACTCGATGGTGCCGACGACGGTGAAGTTGGTGGTGGCCATGCTGCCGTACATGGTCGAGCTGATCAGAGTCGCCGTCTCTCCGAGGCGCAGGTCGAGGCGCTCGGCGAGCTCGTTGCTGACCAGGATCTCTCCCGGCGCGTCAGGCAGGCGCCCGCGCGCCAAGGCGTTGTCGAGGTTGAGGATCTCGCGCTCGAGCGAGTTCTCGGCCAGCAGCTCCACCGCGAGGCCGGTCACCGGCGCCTGCGCCCGCGTCTCGCCCTCGGCGTCGGGGATGTCGAGCAGGCCGCCGAAGCGGATCCGCGGCACCCAGTCGAAGTCCGGGAGCTGCCGCTCGAGCTCTGCGCGCAGCTCGTCCGCACCGAGCAGCGCCAGGTCGTTGGGCACGCGGTCCACCTCGGCCGTGTAGGCCCGCGTCATCACCCGCACGTGGCCGGTGTTGAAGTTGGCGTTGGCGCGGATGATGTCCGCCTCGGTGCCGCGGATCCAGCTGTACATGATCACGGTCAGCGCGGTGCCCGTGATCACCGTCAGGGTGGGGAACAGGCTCCGCGAGCGGTCCCTCAGCAGCCCCTTGATGAGAAAGCGGATCACAGCAGCTTCCCCCGCAGGGCCTCGGTGGCCCGGTAGTGAAGGATCCGCCGCGCCGGCAGGTAGCTGACCCCGGTGGTGATGACGAGCAGGATCACGGCGGTGAGCAGCACGAGGCCGGGCCCGTAGTAGGGGTACAGCACCTCGCCGATCGCGAAACCGTAGTTGTCGGTGTTCTCCGGCAGCCGCCAGCCGTGGCGCGACAGCCACCACAGCGCCGGCCCGCCGTAGAGCAGCGCCAGCCCCGCGGCGAAGACGCCGATCAGCGCCCCTTCGAGGGTGAACAGCGCGGTGACCTGGCGCCGCGTCAGGCCCATCGCCATCAGGGTCCCGATCTCCTTGCGGCGGTGGAAGATGGAGAGGATCTGGGTGTCGAAGACCGCGAGCATGGCCAGGAACAGCAGGATCAGGTAGACGATCATCGAGCCCAGGGTCTTGGACATGATCAGGTTGTGGATGTCGGTGAGCAGGAAGTCCACGGTCTTGAACGACCAGTCGCCGGCTGCGGGCCGCGCCTCCACCTCGCGGCCGACCACCACCAGGGTCGCCTCGCCGGCACGGTCGGTGAGCTCGCGCAGGGTTTCGAGCGGCACCCACAGCTGACCCTTGTCGATGCTCTGCACCGTCGTCTTCATGACCGCGGTGACGGTCACGTCGCGGGCGTCGAAGGTGCCGTTGCGGTCGCGCCACTGCAGGGTCACGAGGTCGCCGCGGGCAAGGCCGGTGCTGCGCGCCATCCGTTCGCCGATGAGGGCCGGAATCTCGGCATCGCTGTCGGCGAGCACCTGCGACGGCAGCTCGATGACCTGCTGCGCGGGGTCGATGCCGCGGATCAGCACCGGGAACACCCGCCCCTCGGGGTAGAGCGTTCCCTGCACGATGAGCTGCTCGGCCGCATTGTCCTGCGCCGCCAGGCGCTGCAGCGCCTCCGGCACCGGCCGCTGCGCGTCGCTGATGCTCAGCGGGTCGTAGGGGTCGTAGCCCGGCGACCAGTACTGGCCGCCGCCGTACTCGGCGTCCACCATCGCCCGCGAGGCCTGGCGGTTCATGCCCTCGAGCAGGCCCTGGGTGGCGACGACGGCCACGAAGACCAGCGACAGCACGGCCACGTTGAGCGCGGTGCGCAGGCCGGCGCCGCTGAGGTTCTTGAGGGCGAAGCGCAGCAGCATCACGGCGCCGGCACCTCCGCCGACTGCGACCCGCGGGACTCGTCGGCCACCACCCGGCCGTCGGCGAGGCTGATGGTGCGCCGCAGGTAGCCCACCACCTTCTCGTCGTGGGTGGAGAACAGGAAGGTGGTCCCGAGGTCGCGGTTGAGGTCCTGCATGAGGCCGATGATCCTGTGCGAGTTGTCGGCGTCGAGGTTGGCGGTGGGCTCGTCGGCGAGCACGATCTGCGGCCGCTTGACGATGGCGCGGGCGATGGCGACCCGCTGGCACTGTCCGCCCGACAGCTGGTGCGGCCGCGACGCCGCACGGTCGGCGAGGCCGACCCTCTCGAGCGCCTCCATGACCGCGTCCCGCCGCTGCTCGCGCGGCTGGCGCAGCAGCAGCAGCGGGAACTCCACGTTCTCGAACACCGAGTACACGGGCAGCAGGTTGAAGGTCTGGAAGATGAAGCCGATGTGGCGGTTGCGCAGCTCGGCCGAGCGCTTCTCGTCGAGCGCCGCCACGTCCTCGCCGAGCACCACCGCACGCCCCGAGCTCGGCTCGTCGAGAGAACCGACGATGTTCAGCAGGGTCGTCTTGCCCGAGCCGCTGGGGCCCACCAGACCGGAGAACTCGCCCGGGCGGAGCCCGAGGCTGACGGCGTCCAGGGCGACGATGCGCCCCTCGCCCATGGGGTAGGTCTTGGTGACGCCGGTGAGCTCGATCAGGAGGCCGTTGGAGCTCGCGCGCTGGTTCATCTCTGGTCCGCCATTTCCTTCAGTGATTGAAGACGACCATCGCCTGCACCCCGTTGCCGGTGTACAGGTCCTCGCTCGGCAGGCCGCCGATGACGGCTCCCCGTTCGGGCGTCGCGAACGCGATCAGGTGCAGCCGCCAGCGGTCGTAGGTCCGCCGCCACTCGAAGAAGAAGGAGTTCTCCTCGCCCTCCCAGTCGCGGGTCGCGATCAGCGACAGCTGGTCGACGACGCTCGTGCGGTAGCTCGTGGAGAGCGCGGTGATCTCGAGCTTCTCGCCACTCGAAAAAATCTCGTTCGACTCCTGCAGCCGGAAGTGTTCCACGAGCGCCGTGAGCCCGCTGCCGAGGCCGAACGTGTAGTCCGCGCCGACCGTCAGCAGGTGGCGGTACTGGAAGGGGAGGAGGTCGGTGTCGCGCTCCACCACCGCGCCCTCGAACCACAGGCCGATGCCCACGTCCCACTTGCCGTCGAGACCGAGGCGCTGCTCCGTCGGCGTCGCCGACCCCGGCGGCGGTGGGACGGGCAGCACCCGGGCGAGGTCGATCCGGCGGTGGTGGTAGCTGAGGGCGAGCTCGCCGGTCAACAGCGGGAACTGGAAACGACCGCCGTACTCCGGCTCGTCGGGGTCCGACGGCACGATGTCCCAGCCGCGCAGCTCGTCGTTCTCCTGCAGCACCCACAGCGACAGGTTGGTGTTGTTGACCGCGGTGTAGCGGAAGAGCCCGGCCCACACGCCTTCGGTGAGCTGCAGCGGGTCGCGCGGGTCGATGCGGTCGAACCACTGCAGCGGCCGCAGCAGCGTCGCCGAGCCGAAGCTGATCTTCTGCAGCCCGACCCGCAGCTGGAAGCGCGGCGAGGCGAGCCGCAGCCACAACCGGTAGAGGTCGGCGTCGGCGTCGGTCAGCCACTCGTCGCCCACCGTCCGGTTCGCGGTCGCCGTGAAGTCACCGGCGGCGACGAAGGCGAGACCGGTTTCGCCGCCGAGGCTGGTTTCCGCCATCAGCTCCGGAAGGTAGCGCAGCAGGGCGGTGCCGCGCACGGTCTCCGAGCTCTCGCCGTCCGGCGGAACGGCCGCGTCGTCGCTTTCGGCATCGGTGGCCAGCAACGACGCCACCAGCTCGCCGCTGAAGTCGACCTGCGCCTGTGCGACCCCGGCGGGCGCCGCGACCAGCAAGGCGAGCAGCGCCCACCGCGCCCGGCGCAGCAAGGGCCCGCGGGCCGCGTCATCTGCGACGCTCACGACCCGCACTCCGAACGCCGGCGCCTCCTCCTCGTGAAACGTTCCTGCGCGCTGGCTCGGTTCATGCCGAACTCCTCAGACCGTGACGGCGTCAGCGTAGCACGCGGCACGGGCCGTATCGCGTCGTCGGAATCCGGGACCATGACTCCGTCTCAAGACCGACGGCCCCTTCGGCATCGATCGTCAACCGGCGGTGTGACCAGAGATCAGGCGGGAGTGCAGCCGAGACGGCCGCACCACCATATCTGGACCCATCCCGGCGCTCGTGGTGGTCAGTTTCCCAGAACCAGCACGTGCAGGTGCGGGTGCTTGTACGCAGGGCAGCCGCCAAATGCCCCGAGGCGGATTGTGTGTGCTCCCGTCGAGAAAGTCTGCATCCATGACGTTGATACCGACACGGCGTTGTTGGTCGGCGCGTAGTCGAGGTTGGAAAACAGGACCGCGGTCCGACCTTCGAGAACGCCATCGATCTCGAGCGAGATCGTATCGTGGCAGTCGTCATTGGCCCATGGATTCGCGTCGGCCAGAATGAGGACCGTGCGCTCCTGGCTGAGGGTGAAGCTGACCTCCGCCAGAGTCACGTTCTGGGAGGTTCCGAACCCCGCACTGGGAACGGTGGTATACCCGATCACATCACCGGCGGGAATCACGACGCTCCCTCCATCCTGGGACAGAGTCAGAGTCGAACCGTCAAGAGATATGGTCTGCAGCTCGTTGGATGGATCAGAGTCGGCGTCGTTGGCATAGCCTGCGGGAATGTCCACGATGTCGGACCACGAGACCTCGTCGGCGTGCAGTGAGTACGGCGACGGTAGGACCGCCTGGCGCGGACTGAGCAACGTGTAAGCACCGGTCTCGGCTCCGGCCCGCACAGCGATCTCGAGCCATCGGTCGTCGCCGGTGAACACGCCGGTTCCGAAATTCAGATGGACGGTGAAAAGCCCGTCCTCGACATCGATATCGTCACCGTAGAGAATCGGGCCCACCTGCGAGCCGCCGATCTCCGCGTCGTAGAGGATGAACCGGAAGTCGAAGCTGCCGTTGGCGGGGGAGCTGGACACGTTCAGCACGCCCTGGTAGGAAATCGCGGTGTCCATGCCCGAGGCGAGGCCGGCGCACAGCGCGGCACAGCCAGCCATCACCAGAACGCGACGCGGTGAGTGGATGAGACCCATTTTTCAGATCCTCCTGTCGCTTCGTCTCGGCCGGGTCAGAGACCCACGGCCATGCTCCAATTCGATATGGATCCGGACTCGAATCCATCCTCGAAGATCGAGTCCTCGAGCCCGGTGGTCTGGGCGAGGAAGCCACTGCGAAGAACGAAGCTCCCTCCACTCGAGGTGCCCGCGGCCGTCTCGCCGACCGTGCCCGTGAGCTCGAAAAGCCCGCCCGAGCTGGTTGTCCCGCCGCCGCCGAGATGCCACCAGGAGAGCTCGATCCCGCTCGCCTTCGCTGCCTCATCACCTGCGTCGGCATGCGGCGCGGATGCGGGCCAGAGCGAAATGCAGGCACTGAGCATCCCGATTCCAATCACCGTGCGTCGCACAGAAACCTCCCTCCGGCGACCGAAGATGCACCGCGGGGCGACCTCCTGCCACCCGTCAACAGGCGGACATCCGCTCTTGAGACACACAACCCCAAGCAGTACATGTTTCTGTAATTGCCAATATTTGTCTCGAAGAGCCCATTGTCAAGAATCGTTCGAAAGTTGTGCAGCACTCGACGGGCGTCCGCCGGCTGTGACATCGCCGCACCTCAGACCCCGCGTGACGCACACCACGGGTCCCGGCGATGTTTGCGGCTATTCTGAGAATGAGGAGGACTCTGCTTGCGACGGCCCGGCCGGTTCGCGCCGCACATCTCGATCGCCATTGCCGCGCTCTGCCTGGCTGCGCATCCCGCCGCCGCGCAGTCGATCTGGGCGGACGGCTTCGAGTCGGGACGGGTGTGTCCGTGGTCCGCCACCGCCACCGCCGAGACCTGCGACGGGCGCGACAACGACTGCGACGGCCTCATCGACGAGAGCTGCAGCGGCGGCACCGGATGCGCGCTGCCGGCACAGGTCGCGGACACCACCGGCGCCCGGGTCGTCGGTAACGGCTCTCCCGGCAGCTGCACCGAGGCCGCCCTCGACGCGGCCCTCGCCGATGCCGATGCGGCCGCGATCACCTTCGACTGCGGCCCCGCCCCGCACACCATCACCGTCACCTCGGAGAAGGTGATCACCCGCGACCTCGTCATCGACGGCGGCGGGCTCGTGACCCTGAGCGGCGGCGGCACCACCCGCATCCTGAAGCTCAGCTCCTTCTTCGACCTCGAGACACCGCACCTGCAGCTGCAGTTCCTGACCCTGGTGGACGGCTCCACCACGCACCTGCCGGGCACCGACGTCGACTCCGGCGGCGCCGCGGTCTTCCGCGACGGCGGCAGCCTCACCGTGCTCGACTGCATCTTCGCGAATAATCACGGCCCGAGCCCGGGCCAGGACGTGGCCGGCGGCGCGGTGTACTCGCTGGGCGTCGGCACCACCCGCATCTCGGGCTCGATCTTCCTCGGCAACAGCTGCTCGAGCGGCGGCGCCATCGGCAACCTCCACAACCACCTCCAGCTCGTCAACTCCACCGTCGCCGGCAACTCGGCCACCGGCAGCGGCGGCAACCCGGGCAACGGCGGCAACGGCGGCGGCATCTATATGGACGGCGTCGACCAGAGCTTCGCCGTCTGCGGTTCGGTGATCTCCGGAAACACCGCCAACGCTCTCGGCGGCGGCATCTTCCGCGTCTCCAACAACGGCGTCGGGCCCATGACCATTGACCAGACGACCGTCGCCGATAACGTGGTCAACACCGCCGACAGCCTCAGCCAGGCCGGCGGGCTCTACCTCCAGGGCCTGCAGATCGAGATCACCGACACCACCGTCTCCGGCAACACCGCCGACAGCTCGGGCGGCCTCTTCGTGTGGGAGAACCCCGGCCTCACCACCCTCGACATGACCAACGTGACCATCGCCGCCAACCACGCGCGGGAGAGCCTCGGCGCCGGCATGTCGGTCAACCAGAACGTGACCGGCACCCTGTGGCAGGTCACCGTCGCCGGCAACTCCACCGCCGGTCCGTTCTCCTTCGCCGCGGCGATCAGCGGCGGCGACTCGCTGGTGCTCGAGAACACCCTCATCGCCGACAACACCAAGACCTTCATCTGGGAAAACACCAGCTGCAACAAGACCCACACCGGGCAGGGCGCCAACTACCAGTGGCCGGCCGTCAATGAGGGCGGCCAGGCGGAGCGGGCCTGTGCGACCGACACTGTCTTCTCGGACCCGCTGCTCGGCGACCTCGCCGACAACGGCGGCCTCACCGAGACCGTAATGCCCGGCCCCACCAGCCCGGTGCTCGGTACCGCCACCGGCTGCCCCACCACCGACCAGCGCGGCCGGCCGCGCAACCCCTCCTCGTGCACCCCCGGGGCCGTGGAGCCGTGAGATTTCTGGCAAGGACTGGCTCCCGATGTCGCGAGCTTGTGACCCTGCGTGACGCTCCGGACACGAAGGCGAAAGAGGCTGGCCATCACGGGCATCGTGACGCCAAATCCGGCGGCGACACACAGGATGAAATAGTCCGCCCCTCCACCCGGCAGCCGGGACGGCTGCCCCACAAGCAGGCCCGGCGCCCCGAGTGGACCTTGTGGGGCACGCGTCCCGCGTGCCGGGTGGGTGGATTTGGCATCGGGAACGATGCCCTTCGACATGTCGCACCGAGGCGCGCCGCGACGAGGAAACATGGAGGCGAACACGTACCGGGTAGATTTTTGGATGATGCAGCCTAGAAACCTAGACTCTCCAGGGCCGCGGAGACGCGCGCGTGCGTGGTCTCCGACCTGAACGGGAACGCGCGGAAGAAATCCTCCCGGGTCAGGTGCGGGTTGCGCGCCCGCACGTTCTGGGCCCACTCCCGAGCCCGGGTGTCGTGGCCCGCCAGGGCATGCGCCGCGGCGGCGATCATCGCGATCAGGACGTGCGCTCCGGGCGACCGCGCCGCGCGCTCGGCCCAGGACGCGGCCTCGAGGTCCTCGCCCTCGCCCATGTGGGTGAAGGCGCGCGTCCCGAGCATGCCGTAGAACAGCGGGTCGAGCGGGCTCAGGCGGATCGCGAGGTCGACGTGCGCCCGGCCTTCGAGCCCCCGCCCGGCCAGCGTCTCCGTCCAGGCGCGGGCGTAGATGCCCTGCGCGTAGTTCGGGCTCAGCGATGTCGCGCGCTCGAGCCACGCCAGCCCGCTCTCGAGGTCGCCCTCCAGCCAGAAGGTCCGCCCCATCGTGAAGTTGACGAACGGATCGAGGGGATCGAGCTCGAGACCTCGTTCGGCGTACCTGCGGGCCAGCTCCTTCTCGCCGGCGAGGTCGTCGGTCTGCCCCAGGAAGGCCGTCTGGAAGTGCACGAACGAGAGGCCGGCATGGGCGCGGGCGAAGTGCGGGTCCTGGGCGACGGCGCGCCCGAAGAGCTCGGTCGCGATCGCATTGTCTCTGCGGTTGAAGTTGTACATGTGCTGCAGGCCGAGGTGATAGGCCGACCACGCGTCGAGGTTCTCCGTCACCGTCAGGCGCGCCTGGGCCGCCTCGTGGAGCGGGATCCGGATCTCGAGCGCCGCGAGGACCCTGGAGCGGATCTCGGCGCGCACCGCGTGCACGTCGTCGATCGAGCCCGCGAACCGCTCCGCCCAGAGGATGCCCCCGCCGCGTGTCTCGGCGAGCTCGGTCGTGATGGCAAGGCTGTTGCCGGCCACCTCCACGCTGCCCGACATGCAGTAGCGCACGCCGAGCAGGCGGCCGGCCTCGCCGATGTCCTGCCCCGGCTCGCGCAGGCGGAACGATGACCCCCGAGCCGTGACGAAGAGCCAGCGCAGCCGCGCCAGCTCGGTGATGAGCTCGTGCGGCAGGGCGTCGGCGATGGCGACGTACCGGCCGGCATTGCCGACCAGGCGGAACGGGAGCACGGCGAGAGACGGTCTGGATGTTGCCGCCGCGGGCGTACCCGGAGGGCGAAGCTGCGCGGCGTCCTCCGGCCCGGCGTCAGCGGCGGGGACGAGCTGCAGCTCATCGTGCTCCGCGCGGACCTCCGCGACGAATCGGAACCCCTGACCGTGGATCGTCCTGATGAAGCGCTGGGCCTTGCCGTCGTCGCCCAGCGCCTTGCGTGCCGCCTTCACGCGGCTGGCCAGGGCCGCGTCGCTGACGATGCGCCCGTCCCAGACCTTCTCCAGGAGCTCTTCCCTGGAAACGAGCCGCTCGCGGTGCTCGACGAGGAAGGCGAGGAGGGCGAACACCTGCGGCTCGAGCGGGCGGACCCGCCCCCGGGCACGCAGCTCGACCTTGGCCAGGTCGAGCTCGAACTCGCCGAACCGGTATTTCATTGGCACCAGGGTAGAACACCCCGGGAGTCCATCGCCCGCGAATCTCCATGAAACCTCCATGCCGTCTCCAAGCATTACCGGCCGCCGCGGACCAACATGGTCCAGGAGGCGGCGGAGTCCCCGCCGCCGTGAACCGAGAAAGGAGATCTCGATGAAGCAGCCACGATCCGATCTACCGACGCGCCTCGAGGCCGGCGGCGTCTGCATCCAGGCGCAGGACTGGGGCGACCTCAACGTCGCGCGCATCCGCTTCCCGAAGGGCGCGGACGCCACCCCGCTCCTCGAGGGCATGCCGCAGGACCTCTGCCAGTGCCCGCACTGGGGCACGGTCCTGAAGGGCTCGATCAACGTGCGCTACGCCGACGGCCGCGAGGAGACGGTGCGCGCCGGCGACGTCTACTACTGGCCTCCGGGCCACACGGTGTGGGTCGACGAGGACTACGAGGCGGTCGAGTTCAGCCCGAGCGAGGCGATGGGCCTGGTCATCGACCATTTGAAATCGAAGCTGGAAAGCTGAAGGAGGCGAACATGCCAATGGTAACTGTCGATGTGATCAAGGGTGTCTTTTCGCAACAGCAGAAGGAGCAGATCATCGAGAAGGTCACCGCCGCGATGATCGAGGTGGAGGGCGAGAGCATGCGAGGGGTGACGTGGGTCCGCATCGCCGAGTTCGAAGGTGGGGACTGGGCGATCGGCGGCCGGCGCCTCGCGGCGGCGGACGTCCACGCGATGGCCGCCGGGAGCGGTGGCTAGAGCCTCGCCGGCTCTCCCGAGGACAGGTTCGGGCGGCCTCTCCGGAGGCCGCCTTTTTCGTGCAATCGTTGCGGGCGAGACGGCCGCACCACCATTTCGGACAGCCGAACCGGGGCCCATGGCAACCAGCGACCGCCATGGTGGTGCGGCCGCCCCGGCCGCACATCCTCAGTCTGAACCTGCCAATCGTTGGCGTCGGCCATCGTGACGACCGTACATACGACGCATGTGGAGAGCGAGCGCGATTTCCTTGTAGGCGGGGCTTCAGCCCCGCGGGAAGAGCATTGAAGGCACAGGAGTGCGGGTCCTCTGCAGACGGGTGGAACCGGCCCCCGCAGGCGCCCTTGACAAAGTCGGGATTGCGACTTAGTTTCAATAAATCAATCTGGTGACACATACCCGTCGGCCGATGCTGCCGACCCCGGTCGCGATGAGGGACGAGCGTCGGTGCCCCGGAACGCACACGGGGTGCCGGCCGGGCACGGGGTACGACGATCACCGGGGCGACCCCGAACGAGCCCGCAGACCTGTGCGAGCAGTCCGGGAGGACGCCGATGACCACCCCGTGCCACCGTGCCGTTCAGTTCTTTTCACATCGTCTCGTGTCGCTGACAGCGATCGCGGGTCTTCTGGCGGTGCTCAGCGCCAGCCCCCCGCCCGCTGCGGCCGCCGATCACTGCGAGGCACCTCTGGGCCAGGTGTGGCTCGAGGTGGACCCCGCCGTGGTCCAGGCCGTGGAGTACCCGCTGCCCTCGGAGTTCCGCGCCTTCTGCGCCGACGAAGCGGCGCTGCGCGAGATCCTCGGCGAAGCGCCGCCCGAGTTCAGCCCGGACGGCGTGCCGGTCCGCACGACCGTCCTGCCTCTTCCCATGCCCGACGGATCGATCCGGATGTTCTCCGTCGTCAGCTCCCCGGTCCTCAGCCGCGAGCTGATGGCCGAGTACCCCGGCCTCGAGACCTTCGCCGTGCGCGGGCTCGAGGACCGGCTGCTGGCTGGCCGGATCACCTCGACACCGACCGCCATCGACGCCCTCCTGCGCTCGATGGACGGGCTGGTGCGGCTCAACGCCTACCAGGTCGACGGCGATTTCTACTACCTCAGCTACTTCAACGACGACCGGACCGACGGCGCCGACGACTTCGACCACGCCCACGACGAGCAGGAGCCGCCCGGCACCGCGCCCCCGGTGGGCAAGGCCTACGCGCGGTTCGCCAAGTCCGTTCCGCTGGGGTTGTCAACCGGCCCCGAGCTGCGCACCTACCGCCTGGCGGCGGCCACCACGGGCGAGTACTACCAGGCGCGGGACACCGGCGGCGGCGCCTTCGAGGTGCTGGCGACGATGGTCGCCGAGATCAACAACGCCAACCTCTTCTTCGAGTCGGAGGTGGCGGTGCGGCTGGTGTTCACCTACGCGATCCTCTTCAGCGACCCCGACACCGATCCCTACTCGGAGGGCCACACCGCGTGTGAGCTCCGGGACCAGAACGACCCGGCCATCGACGGCGTGATCGGGGACAAGACCCTGTATGACATCGGCTTCGCCTTCGGCGCCGGCGGCGGCAACGGCTGCGCCTGGTACGTGCTGTGCGACGCCGACAAGGAGCGCGGCTCCGGCCTCATCAACACCGCCAACGTCGTCCCCGGCGGCTCGACGGGTCTGCTGGCGCACGAGATGGGGCACCAGCTTGGCGCCCACCACACCTTCTCGGGTTCCGCAGGCGGCTGCACCAACGTCGAGTACAACCCCGGCCACGGCTTCGAGCCGGGCAGCGGCACCACCGTCATGTCATACCGCGGCAACTGCGACTCCGACAACGTGGTCACCACGACGGAGGTGCCCGCCGGCCGCTACTACCACGCCCACAGCTTCGACGAGATCGTCGACACCACAACCGGCCTCGATGCCACCTGCGGCACCATCCTCGCCACCGGCAACGACGCGCCCATCGTCGACGCGGGATCCGACTTCACGATCCCCCGCGGCACCCCCTTCACGCTGACCGGTTCGGGCAACGACCCCAACGGCGATCCGCTCACCTTCACCTGGGAGCAGTTCGACGAGGCCAACGGGCAGCGGCCGATCGACACGGACACCGGCGAGGGGCCGATCTTCCGCAGCGTGCCGCCCGGGCTCGACCCGGTGCGCACCCTGCCGGTGCTCTCCGACATCCTCAACAACACCCAGACGCCGGGCGAGGTCCTGCCCTCGACGGACCGCGAGCTCACCTTCCTGCTGGTGGCCCGCGACAACCGTATGGGCGGCGGCGGCGTCGCCTACGACGGCATGACCGTCACCGTAGACGGCGACCCGTTCTTCATCACCAGCCCCAACGGCGCCGAGCTCTTCGGCGCCGGCTGCGAGGCGCCGGTCACCTGGCAGGTGGGCGGCGGCGACGTGGCCGACGACGTGAACCTCCTGCTCTCCGATGACAACGGTCAGACCTTCACACCGCTGCTCGGCATGACGCCCAACGACGGCGCGGCCGAGGTCAGCCTGCCGTGCGGCGCAGAGAACCAGGCGCGGATCAAGGCCGCGGCCGTGGGCAACATCTTCTTCGACATCTCCGACGGCCCCTTCTTCATCAGCCCCATCGAGCCCACCGTGGCGACCACGGCCGCCGGCGGGGGGGTGGACGAGGCGTGCGAGTTCCTCGTCGAGTTCGAGGCCGACGTGGAGGACGACTGCGCGGTGGACGAGGGCGACATCTCGGTGCAGGTCTTCAAGCAGCCGCCGGGCAACTTCACCGTCGGTCCCGTGCAGCTCAACACCCAGCAGATCAGCCCCACCGAGGTCGCCGTCAGCGGCAGCTTCCTGGTCTCGGATCTCATGGACGGGTCGGCGACCATGTTCATCGAGGTGGAGGCGCTGGACAACTGCGGCGAGGACGGCTCGGACGGCGTCGAGATCACGGTCGAGGACACCACCCCGCCGGAGATCTCGGTCGCTCTCGACCCGACCCTGCTGTGGCCGCCCAACCACAAGATGCGCGACATCGCGGCCGTCGTCACGGTCACCGACAACTGCCCCGGGGCCGGGTGGGTGCTCGCCTCGGTGGAGAGCAACGAGCCCGACAACGGGCCGGCGGACGGCAACACCGTGAACGACATCCAGGGCGCCGATCTCGGGACGGCAGACGATTCGTTCCAGCTGCGGGCCGAGCGCGCGGGCTCGGGCAGCGGCCGGATCTACACCGCCACCTGGACCGCGACCGACCAGAACGACAACACCACCGATGCGTCGGGCGTGGTGCTCGTGCCGAAGAGCATGAAGGGCAAGAGCAAGTAGACGGAGGACACTGCACCCGCGAGGAGCGCACGTCACGACGTGAGGGCTCACATTCCAAGCAGGGCGCTCACTCCGAGAGGCGCCCCGGGTGCGGGATGAACATCGGCGTGCGACGCCGGTAGTCCTCGTACGCGGCGCCGAACCTCCTCACCAGCTCGGGCTCCTCGATCGCCTTCAGCTCCCAGATGTTCGCGAGGACGAAGAGCGGCGTGAAGACCGCGACGAGGGACAGGCTGTCGACGGCCAGGCCGAGGCCGAAGAGGAAGATGAAGACTCCGGTCAGCATCGGGTTGCGGGCATATTTGTAGGGCCCGGAGGAGACCACCTCGGGCGGCGGGTTGAAAGGAACCGGCGTGCCCTTGACCCGGAGAAAGTGGAAGCCCGACCACACGGTGATCACGATCCCGACCGCCATGACGGTCACCGAGACCGGTAGCCTCAGACCACCGGGCAGCACGCCGGGCAGGTGCAGGAGCCTGTCGACCCACAGGGCCGCCACCACGAAGACGCCGGTGAACGCGGCGAAGACCACGATCCCGACCGGTGTCAGCAGGGTGCGGGTCCTCTTGGTTCCGGTGGCTGCGCGGTGGATGAGGTCGATCCAGCGTCCCTTGAGGCTCATCACGCACCCTCCCTCCGTCAGTGATAGCGCACGTTCGCGAGCTCGCGGCGGATGCCGCGCCGGTAGCGGTACTTCGGGTAGCCGAGGATCAAGGACGTCAGCACGCGATTGTCCTCGGGGA
>CAZMED010000043.1:5350-18448 GCA_964565045.1 uncultured Thermoanaerobaculia bacterium | reverse complement strand
CGACCCCGACGGCATGGGCTCCGATCTCAAGGTGCTCGTTCAAGCCAGGGGCGAGTTGATTGACGCTGCCGCGTCAGTTTTGAGTTTTGAGTTTTGAGTTCCCCTCCACCCCCCTGGTCGGAAGTGGCGACACAACTCGTGATGACGCTGCCGTCTTGAAGGAGCCGTCGCAAGATGAACCGACGAGCCGCGACCGGCGTTTCTGACTCTCGACTTCACACGACCCGTGCGGCGAACCGTCCCCGGGCTGTTGGGAGCCGTAAAGGCGGGGGCGGGCGGGAACTCAAAACTCAAAACTCAAAACTCAAAACTACTTGCGCAGCTCGTCGAGCAGGGCCTGGACGGCGGGGACGAGCTCGGCGATCGGTGTGATCCGCTTGTCGCCGTCGCGGCGCAGGCTGAGCTCGAGCTCGCCGGCCTCGAGCCCGCGCTGGCCGAGCACCGCCCGCACCGGGAAGCCGATGAGGTCCATGTCGTTGAACTTGACGCCGGGCCGCTCCGGCCGGTCGTCGAAGAGGACATCGATGCCGGCTTCGCGGAGCTTCAGGTAGAGATCGTCCGCCGCCTCGACCACGGGCGGCTTGTCGGCGTTGAGGACGACGAGCAGGACCTCGTACGGGGCCAGCGGCAGCGGCCAGATCATGCCCTTCTCGTCGTGGTTCTGCTCCACGGCGGCGGCGAGCGTGCGGCTGACGCCGAGGCCGTAGCAGCCCATGATCATCGGCTGGTCGTTGCCGTCGGCGTCCTGGAAGCGGCACTTCATGGACTCGGAGTACTTGGTCCCGAGCTTGAAGATGTGGCCGACCTCGATGCCGCGCTTCTCGATCAGCCTCGCGCTGCAGTTGGGGCAGGGGTCACCGGCGGCGGCGAGGCGGACGTCCGCTGTCAAGGTGGGCTCGAAGTCGCGGCCGGGGACCACGCCGACCAGATGCGCGTCGGCGGCATTGGCGCCGGTCGCGGCCACCTCGAGCTCGAGCACGGTGGGATCGGCGACGAGCCTCAGGCCGCTCAGGCCGACCGGGCCCGAGAAGCCTTGCGGGCCGCCCGTGACCTCCGCGATGACGGCCTCCGAGGCGAGCTGGAGGTGGGTGCAGCCGAGGGCGTTCTTGAGCTTGACCTCGTTGACCTCGAGGTCGCCTCGGATCAGGACGGCGACGCGCTCCGCGTCGGTCTCGAAGATCAGGGTCTTGATGAGGTGCGCGGGTGCGATGCCGAGGAACTGCGCCACCTGCTCCACGGAGCGCATGTCGGGCGTCTCGACCCGCTGCGGCTCGGAAGCCTTGGCGAGCGGCCAGGGCGGCGCCGGCGCCACCGGCCCCGCGGCCGCCTTCTCGACGTTGGCCCCGTAGTGGCACTCCGGGCAGGACAGGATGGCGTCCTCGCCCGTGCCGGCGAGGACCATGAACTCGTGCGACTCGGAGCCGCCGATGTTGCCGGTGTCGGCCTCGACCTGGGTGTAGCCGAGGCCGCAGCGTTCGAACACCCGGCGGTAGGCCGCTTCCATGGCGCGGTACGCGACGTCGAGGTCGGCCGCGTCGACGTGGAAGGTGTAGGCGTCCTTCATGATGAACTCGCGCCCCCGCATGAGGCCGAAGCGCGGCCGGATCTCGTCCCGGAACTTGGTCTGGATCTGGTACAGGTTGACCGGCAGCTGCCGGTACGAGGTCACGGTGCGCCGCACGATGTCGGTGATGACCTCCTCGTGGGTCGGGCCGAAGCAGAACTCCCGCTCGTGGCGGTCACTGATCCGCAGCAGCTCCGGGCCGTACTCGTACCACCGCCCCGACTCCTGCCACAGCTCGGCCGGCTGCACCGCGGGCATGACGAGCTCGGCGGACCCCGCCTTTTCCATCTCGTCGCGGATGATGGCCTCGAGCTTGACGAGCGAACGCCAGCCGAGCGGCAGGTAGTTGTAGATCCCGGACGCCAGCTTCGAGATCATGCCGGCGCGCGTCATCAGACGCTGGGAGACCACCTCCGCGTCCGCAGGGTCCTGCCGCAGGGTGTGGATGAAGGTCTGGCTCCAGCGCATGGTCAACTCCGTCTATCGGTGGGTTTGGCTACGAAGCGATCGCTGCGATCGGGCAAGGTCGATCCGCAGGCCGGCCAGGTGCCGCAGGTGGGCCAGCAGCTCGTGATCGAGGCCCGCTCCGGGCGTTGCGGCGTCGCCGCTGACATCGAGGGCCGTCGCCGGCCGGCCTTCAGGTCCGAGGCCGGCGAGCGCGAGGCGGCGCTGCATCTTCGGCCGGCTGCCGCTGCGCGCCGCCTGCTCGAAGTACTGGGAGGCCTCGCGGTAGCGGCCGCGCTTGAGTGCGATCGCGCCGAGGGCGGTGAGCGGGTAGTGCCGCAGCTCTCTGGGTGCGATCTCGAGCGACTCGCGGGCGAGGTCCCGGGCCGCCAGGAGGTCGCTTCCGATCTCCGACTCGACGATGGCGAGCTCGTAGGCAGCCATCGCCTGGGCGAACGGGTCGTCCGGCTCCTGCTCGTACAGGGTGCGGGCGAGACGCCGCGCCGCCAGCGGCCGACCCGCCTGTCGCAGCGACTCCAGCAGGGCGACGACGGCGGCCGCACCGTACGGCGACGCCTGCGGCCGCCTCCGGAGCAGGGCGTGGGCGTGGGCGATCGCGTCTCTCGGCCGACCCGAGATCGACGCCAGGAGCGCGGCGGCGGCGCGCAGGATGGGCTCGTTCGGCGCCTTGCGCAGGGCGTCGGTGAAGAGATCGAGGGCCCTCTCCGGGCGGCCGTCGTCGAGGGCCGACTCGGCCGCTTCGACGAGCCGCTTCGCGGGCGGCGGAAGATCCTCGGGAGGCTGCCCGCTGAGCAGGCGCACCGTCTCCTGGTACTGCAGGCGTTGCGGGTCGAGGCCCAGGACCCGCTCAAAGGCCGCCAGCGCCTTGCGGGACCAGCCGCGGCGGAGGTAGGCCACCCCGAGGTGATAGAGAGCGTCCTCGAAGTCGGGGCTGAGCTCCACGGCGCGCTCCAGCGCGTCGATCGCGCGTCCGCCGTGGCCGAGCTCGAGCCTCGCGTAACCCAGCAGGTACCAACCCTGGGCCGCCGAGTCGTCGAGCGCCAGGCCGCGTTCGAGGTGTCGGACCGCGGCCTTGTTGCGGCCGCGGAGGACGTTGAGGGCGCCGAGCGTGAAGTGGGGCAGAAAGCTCTCCGGAGCGAGCTCGTGGGCGCGCGTGAGGGCGGCCTCGGCCTCCGTCCAGCGGCCGAGGTCCGACGCCGCCGCACCGAGGTAAACGAGCGCCTCGTAGTGCGGGCCGCGCAGCTCGAGCACCTTGAGAAAGGCGATGCGGGCGGTTTCCAGCTCCCCGGTCTGGAACGCGGCCTCGCCGATGAACGACCACAGCTCGTCGCTCGATGGCGCCATCCGCACGAGATCGGTCAGGAGATCGCGGACCGCCCCGGTCTCGGGGCCGACGAGCGCGAGCTCGAGCGCCCGCAGCTTGCGCCGGAACTCCTCGCTGGCATGCCCCGAGTGGGTGGCCTGGGAGAGAATCCGATCGCCGTAGCTGCGGAATCGCCGCGACAGGTCGCGGGACAGCAGCTCCTGGCCCGCGATGAGCTCCCACCCGTCGACGACCTCGGATCTGGTGACGATCCCCTGGCTCTCGAGGAGCCCGCCGAGCGACTGGACCCCGGCGTGGGCCACCGTGAGGTTGTGCTCGAGCTGGCCGAGGTTCCGCGCGGTGGCGGCGACCGCCTTGGAGAGTCGGCGCACGCTGTCCTCGAGGCCGGTGAGGCGCTCGAGGATGTTCTCCTCGAGCTCCTCCTGGGCCTGGATGAAGAACTCGTCGCTCGCTTCGGACTCCGCGTCGTGAGCGCCCGACAGGATCATCAGCTTCGTGCCGCAGCGGCTACAGAGCTCCCGCTCGGCGGTGTTGAGGGCGCCGCAGGCCTGGCACAGCACGGCCTCAGCCCTCGCTGGAGCCGGAGGAGTGGCGGCCGGATGTGCGGCCGTTTGGCGGTGCCGTTGCGGTCACTGCGTTCGAACGCCCTAGAGCAGGCTTTCCAGCTTCGAGGCCAGACTCGCCTTGTCGGTGCGGCCCACGATGCGATCCGTTTCCTTGCCGTCCTTGACGATGAGCAGGGTCGGAATCGCCCGGATACCGTACTTGACGGCCGTGTCGCGGTTGGCGTCGACGTCGAGCTTGCCCACCACGACGCGGTCGCCGTACTCCTCGGCGAGCTGCTCGACGATTGGAGCGATGGCCTTGCAGGGTTGGCACCACACCGCCCAGAAGTCGACCAGCGCCGGCCGATCGGATTGAAGAACCGTCTGCTCGAAGTTCGAGTCCGTGATTTCCACTGCCTTGCCTGCCATCGGATGCTGCCTCCTGAATCGTGCCCGCCGGTCACCGGGCGGACGACCTCATACTACACCATCACATTCCGGCGCCCGGACCTCACCGCTCGAACCTCGCCGTGGTCGGGGGGCCGGAATGTGGACTCTGGATCAGGCCGAACCGATGTCCTCGAGCACGGTCCGTGCGGTGCGTTCCCCGTAGGCGATGGCGTAGTTCTGGCCGCGGTCCTCGGGGTAGATCTGCGCCATGGTGCACAGGTACAGCCCCGCCACCGAGGCGCGCCGGGAGGGGATCTGGCTGCGATAGCCGAGGGTCACCACCGGCTGCGCGTAGTCGGCGCGGAAGTGGTGGCTGTCGATGACCCACGACTCGTCGAAGGAGGGGTTGATGGCCGCGAGCGCCGGCAGGTAGGCGTCCAGGACCTCCCGCTTCGACGCCCTGTACATGGGGTGGTCGGGGAACATGTAGTTGGAGATGTACAGGATCCTCCGTCCGCCGTAGCGCTGCGCGGGGATGTAGTTGGTGTGCTCGATGAGGCCGCCGAAGGGCATCTCCGGATCGGCGATGTTGAGCCAGTAGAACGGGGTCAGGGAGCGCTCGAGCTCGAGCACGGTGCACAGGGCCCCGGTGGCGCGGAGGGTCCTGAGCCCGGCTGCCTCGGACGGATCGAGAAGATGGCCGGCGATCTCGAGGTAGTCGGTGACCGGCGCCGCCACCAGCACCCTGGCCGCCCGGTGCTCGTCGCCGCGGGTGCGGACTGAAAACCCGTCGCCGTCGCGGTCGATCCGCCTCACCGGCTCCTTGAGGTGGAGCTCGACGCCGAGCGATTGCAGCCGCTCCTCGAGGGCCGCCACGAGCCGGGCAAAGGAGCCGTTCATGTACCCGAGGCACTCGCCGAGCCCCGAGCGAGAGCGCGAGGTGCCGCGCAGGCGGAGCTTGCCCCACAGCCACACCATGGCCACCTTGTCCCCGTCCTCGGCGAACTTCTGGTAGAGGAGCGGGCCCCACACCCGCTGCCACACCCGCTCCCCCTGGTAGCGTCGGATCCACTCCGAGGCGGACACGTTCTCGAACCGCGTCGGGTCGCTGATGCGCTGCAGGACGAGGGTCGAGGCCGCGAAGCGCACCTTGTCGACGAAGCTCAGCGGCTTGAACCGCAGCAGCGACTGCGGGGTGCCGAAATCCCACAGGCGCCCTGCCGTCCAGATCCCCATCCGCGACGGCAGCCACTCGATGGCGTCCGCCAGTCCGAGCTCCTCGGCGAGCTCGAGGTAGGCTGTGTCGCTTGTGAAGAGGTGGTGGTAGAAGGCCTCGAGGGGCTCACCCCCGACCTCCAGGGCACGGGCCAACCCGCCGGGGCTCGGGTAGCGCTCGAACACCCGCACCCGGACTCCGGCCTGGGCGAGGCGCAGGGCCGCGGTGAGCCCGGCGAGGCCGGCGCCGACGACGATCACGTCACCACGGTTGTCGTCTGGTACTGAGGCCGCCATCGGTTTCAAATTCTCAATTTTGAGCCGTCAATTCTCAATTAACACCCGACCTCCCAGAGAACGGGGCCGGGCGCGTGGTAATTCAAAATTGAGAATTGAGAATTCAGAATTCACTAGAAGATCACGTGCTTGATGTAGAACGTCTGCGTGGGCGTCTTGCCCGAGGCGAGCTCGGCTGCGAGCTCGGGCGTCAGCCGGAAGGTGCCGGCCGGCTTGCCGCTGGTCGCCAGCATCTGGAGCTCCACCGCCTCGGGAGCGAGCTCCCGGTCGGCCTGACAGATGATCGCGTAGGCCTGGGCCACCACCTCGAGGGCCTTGAAGACCTCGCGCTCGGAGTCGGTCGTCGTCTGCACGAAGAAGTACTCCGGCTTCGTCCCCTGGCTGGTGCGGTAGATGAAGAGCTCCTTCTCGTCGAAGATCTTCGAAAACGCCTGATCAATGCGCTCTTCGTGGTACTTGGTGGTTTGCAGTTTGATCCCCGGGGTCGGCGTCGGCGTCGGTTCCGCAGTGGAGCCGAGGGTAGGACCGCTTTCGCCGCCGCGGACCTTGAGCTCCGTGTATTGGGCCAGGGACTTGGGAGGCGTCGGCGTCGCGGGGATCTCGCCCTCGACGGTGAGCTCTTCGATCATGACCGCGTCGCCGAGTCCGAGCTGGTTGTACCGTTCGGTTTCCACCAGGTCCACGAGATCGAGAGGGTAGCTGGCCAACGTCCCGGTCGAGAGGGTGATGATCGCGTTCGGCCCCTGGATGGTCATCGGCGCCTTGCACCGAATTTTGTGACCGTTCTTGAGGATGACAACATACCCCTCGGCGCCTGCCGTTGCCACCAGCACCGCGAGACAGACCACCAGGAGTCCGAGAATGCGTCGGTGGAACATGGCTGAGACCTCCAATTCTCCTCGCTCGAGCCACTCACCATTATATGGGACCTTGTCTCGGCGGCGATGACGGGCCCGGGTCGATCGGCTAGACGCTCCGGTTGGCGCGTGAGAGCAGACCGAGCAGCTCGCTGCGCGAGCTGGTTTCGGTCTTACGGTACAGATGTTTGAGATGGTCGCGAACGGTGTGCGGGCTGATGCCGAGGCGCTCGGCGATGGTGGCGGTGGTGGCGCCTTCGACCAGGAGCTGCAGGACCTCGTGCTCGCGGCGGCTGAGGCCGTAATTCGACGAAAGGTCATCGACCAGGATCTCCGATTCGGTGCCGATCGGCTGCATCAGGACGACCACGGCGTCGGCGCGCGTTTCCCGGCGGGGGAGGCGGGACACCTCGCAGGCCAGGAGGCGGCCGTCGGCGGTGCGCAGCCTCCCCTTCCACACCGCGGTCGAGGCCGCGGACCCGGCCGTGCGCTCGACCAGCGAGCCGAGGAGGCTGAACAAGGGCTGGCGCGGTTCGTCATCGGTTTCGGCGAGCAGTTCGTCCTCGGTCTGCAGCGACAAGAGCTCGTCGGCGGGCGGGTTGGCGTAGACGATGTCCCCCCGCCCGTCGAACAGGATGATCGAGCTCGAGGTCGTGTCGAGGGCGGCTCTGAGGATCGAGGTCTGGCCGATGAGACGGTGGTGGTCGAGGACGGTCGTCAGCGCACCGGACAGCAGGGACAACGTGCCGTTGCCGAGCCGAGCCCCCCGGCTGACCTTCAGCGAGGCCTTGAAGTCCGGACCCGCCTCCAGAACCACGGTCTCCGTCGGCCCGGCGCCGCCGCCGGCGACGTAGGCGCGGGCCTGCGCACCGCCGACCGGCTCGAGGATCAGCTCGACCCGATCGACCGGGACCAACGCCTGCACCAGGCTCAGGAAATTGGCGATCCCGGGCTCTCCGTCGGACGGACACGTGGGCTTCAGGAGCAGCGGCTGGTTGGCGCCCATCTCGACATTCATTGTACCCGCTGCCCGCCCTTGCAGCCAAAGCCTTCAGCCCGTTCGGCTTGACCTCGGGGCGGCGCTCCCTTAGACTCTCGCTCTTATGTTGGAAGGGCTGCAGGAACGCCTGGCTCGGGTGACCAAGACTCTGCGGGGTGAGGGTCATCTGACCGAGTACCACATCGACAGCGCGCTGCGCGAGATCCGGCTCGCGCTGCTCGAGGCGGATGTCAGTGTGGAGGTGGTGTCCGGTTTCATCGAGAGGGTGAGATCGCGGGCGGTCGGCAAGGAGGTCCTGAGCTCGGTCACGCCGGCCCAGATGGTGACCAAGGTCGTCCACGAGGAGCTGGTCGCCCTGCTCGGAGGCACCACCACCGACCTCGACTTCAAGGGGCGGCCGGCCGTCGTCATGCTGGTCGGCCTGCAGGGCTCCGGCAAGACGACCACCGCGGCCAAGATCGCGCGCTGGATCAAGGACCGCAAGGGGCTCTTCCCGCTCCTGGTTCCGGCCGACACCTCGCGACCGGCGGCCCGCGAGCAGCTCCTGGTTCTCGGCCGACAAGCTTCGATTCCCGTGATCGACACCCGCGACATGGACGATCCCGAGGCGATCGCCCGTCGCGCGCTGCGGGAAGCCTCCATCAAGGGCTACCAGGTCCTGATCTTCGACACCGCCGGCCGCCTGCACGTGGACGACGAGCTGATGTCGCAGCTGCAGCGGCTCAAGGAGATCCTCAAGCCGCGGCACGTTCTGTTCGTGGCCGACGCCATGACCGGCCAGGACGCCGTGCGCTCGGCCCGCGCCTTCAACGAGCGTCTCGAGATCTCAGGCGTGGTCCTCACCAAGCTCGACGGCGACGCCCGCGGCGGCGCGGCGCTTTCGGTGCGAGAGGTCGTCGGCCGCCCGATCGTGCTGGCGGGCGTGGGCGAGCAGATCGACAAGCTCGAGCAGTTCCACCCGGACCGCATGGCCGGCCGCATCCTCGGCATGGGCGACGTCCTGACCCTGGTCGAGAAGGCGCAGGACGCGGTCGACGAGAGGAAGGCGCAGCGGCTCGAGGCGAAGCTCCGCAAGAACAAGTTCGACCTCGAGGACCTGCGCGATCAGCTGCACAGCCTGAAGAAGATGGGGCCGCTGCAGTCGGTGATGGAGATGGTCCCGGGGATGGGCAAGGTGCTGCCGCCGGGAGGCATCGGCGAAGGCCAGGAGCGGCAGCTCAAGAGGATGGAAGCCTGTATCGACTCGATGACACCTCAGGAGCGCCGCCACCCGCAGCTCTTGAACGGGTCGCGCAAGAAGAGGATCGCCCGCGGGTCCGGCACCAGCGTGGAAGAGATCAATCGCCTCTTGCGTCAATACGGACAGATGCGTAAGCTCATGAAGCGTCTGGGGAAGGCCGACCCCCGGGCGCTGAAGCGACAGTTGGGTATCGGCTGAACCGAGCGGCCGGAAAGGCCGCTCACGGAGGAACAGTATGTTGATGATCAGACTTCGGCGCGGCGGCGCCAAGCACAGCCCCGTGTACCGCGTGGTTGTTTCGGACTCCCGCAAGACGACGGGCGCGGACTATCTCGACCAGGTGGGCTTTTACAACCCACGGCTCGAACCGCCGGAGATCAGGATCGACCTCGAGAAGGTCGAGCAGTGGCGCGGCAAGGGCGCGGGAGTGTCTGAAACCGTGCAGTCCTTGATTCGTAGGGCCCAGCAGCAGCAGCAGTGACGCGTCCGGGACCGAGTGTCCCGGACACCCGCCCCTCCCACGAAAGGAGCGTCCCCGTGAGTGCGATGAAAGACCTGCTGGAAGAAATCGCCAAGGCGCTGGTTGACCATCCGGAAGACGTCGTGGTCAAGGAGGTCGAGGGCGAGCAGACCACGGTTCTCGAGCTGCGGGTTCGGACTGAGGATCTGGGCAAAGTGATCGGGCGCCAGGGACGGACCGCGCGCGCCATTCGCACACTCCTCGCCGCAGCGGGGATGAAGGTCCACAAGCGGTTCGTCCTCGAAATCCTCGAGTAGTGCCGAACCCGAACCAAGACGAACCCGAACAGACCTGGCTGATCGTCGGACGTGTCGGCAAGCCGCACGGCATCCACGGCGACGTGCTGGTGGAGATCATCACCGACTTTCCCGAGCGGCTGGTGGACGGCGTCCGCTTCGGCCTCGGCGACGAGTCGGGGCCGGGCGAGTTCTTCGAGGTGCACCGCGCGCGCTACCACAAGGGCCGCTGGCTGCTCTCGATCCGCGGCATCCGTGACCGGGGCGCCGTCGAAGCTTGGAACGGGCTTTACCTCTTCCTTCCCGAGCAGGCGCTCGACGAGCTCCCCGAGGGCTACTACTACGAGCATCACCTCGTGGGCCTCGAGTGCCGGGCGCCGGACGGCGAGGTGATCGGCAGCGTGGCGGGACTCGATCCGGGCGTCGGCCAGTCGCGATTGGTGGTGCGCTGCGGCGGCGGTCGCGAGCGCCTGGTGCCCTTCGTGCCGGAGATCGTGCGCGAGGTGAACCTCGAGGCCGGCCACGTCGTGATCGACGCGCCGCCGGGCCTGCTCGACGACGACGCCATCGAAGTACGTTAAGGCGTTGGAACGTTGGAACGTTGAACGTTCGAACCCCACACGTGGGAGGCCGATTGACCACGGTCGCAGGGTAGGGCGCTGATGATCCGATTCGATGTTCTGACCATCTTTCCGCAGCTCTTCGAGGCGTTCTGCGCCACGGGCGTACTCGGCAAGGCGATCGAGCGGGGGCTGGTCGAAATCGAGGTGCACGATCTCCGCGACTGGGCGGACAACAAGTGGCGGCAGCTCGACGACGAGCCCTACGGCGGAGGCGCCGGCATGGTCCTGCAGGCGCCGCCGGTGCTGGCCGCGGTGCGGACGGTGGCGGCTCGCGGCGGGCCGGCCCGGGTCATCGCGCCGGGACCGCGCGGGCGGGTCTTCGACCAGCAGCTGGCCGAGGAGCTGGCGTCGGCGGGTCGGCTCGTGCTGGTGTGCGGGCGGTACGAGGGTTTCGACGAGCGGATTTTCGAGCTCTCACGGATCGAGGAAATCTCGATCGGCGACTACGTTCTCGGCGGCGGCGAGGTCGCGGCGATGGTCCTCGTCGAGGCGGTATCCCGACTGGTGCCGGGCGTCGTCGGCGACCCGGGCTCGGTTGCCGACGACAGCTTCGGGCGCGGGCTCCTCGACCATCCGTGCTACACCCGGCCGCCCGAGGTCGAGGGGGCGCCGGTGCCGGAGGTCCTGACCTCGGGCAACCACGAGGCGATCCGCCGCTGGCGCCTGGAGCGGGCGGTCGAGGCGACGGTAACCCGGCGCCCCGATCTGGTGAAGAAGAACTGGGACGGTTACCCGGAAGAGGTGCGGGCGCTGATCCGGCGCCTGGCGTCGGCGCTGGCCGTCGCGAACGACGAGAGGTGAAAGCTGCGGCCGTCGGCGGCCGCATCGAAGGAGCGCCATGAAGCGGTTTCTCGTGATGACATCACTGGTCCTGATGACGGTCGCGGCCACCATTTCCGCCCAGGGCTTCGATTCAGAACCGGTCTTCGGCGTGCGGCTGCTCCCGGACCGTGAACCGGCCGTGGCCGGCGACGAGCTGCGCCTGGCGGTGGTGCTCGACATCGAGACCGGTTGGCACGTCAACACGGACCAGCCGGGGGACGAGTTCTCGCTCCCGACCACCCTCCGCTTCGAGCTTCCCGACGGTTGGACGCCACCGGTCGTGGCCTTCCCCGATGGGAAACAGCTCGAGTTCGACTTCGCCGACGCGCCGATCGAGGTCTGGGAGGGCGAGGTCGTGATCATCGCCGGCTTCGCGGTGCCGGAGGGCGTTCGCGGCGATCTGCGGGCGCGGGTCGTCGTCACGGCACAGGCCTGCGACAACAGCCAGTGCCTGCCGCCGACCGACGTCGCGGCCTCGGCCGAACTGAGGGTCGCGCCGCCCGGCTCCGACTCGGAGCCGGTCAACGAGGAGCTGTTCGCGGGACTGACGGTGGCGCACGGTGCGGCAGAAGGAGCGGGCGAGACCTCGGCCTTCGCATCCAAGTCCCTGCCGCTGCTCCTGATCGGCGTCTTTCTGGCCGGCCTCGCCCTCAACCTGACGCCGTGCGTCTTCCCGCTGATCCCGATCACCGTCGGCTTCTTCACCCAGCAGACCAAGGACCGCAAGGGAAGCGCCTTCCCGTTGGCGCTGGCGTACGTGCTCGGCATCGCCTTCACCTACTCGGTGCTCGGCATGCTCGCGGCCCTCGGGGGTTCGATCTTCGGCAGCGCCCTGCAGAGCCCGTGGGTCGTGGGGCTGATCGTGGTCGTCCTCCTGGCCCTCGCGACGTCGATGTTCGGGCTCTGGGAGCTCCAGATTCCGCAGTGGGCGCAGCGCGCGTCGGGCGGGCGCACCGGCATTCCGGGCGCTCTGGTGATGGGATTGGTCATGGGGTTCGTCGCCGCGCCCTGCATCGGCCCCTTCGTCGTCGGTCTGCTGACCTTCGTCGGCCAGCGGGGCGATCCCGTGCTCGGATTCCTGCTCTTCTTCACGCTTGCCATGGGGCTCGGGCTGCCGTACCTCGTGCTCGGCACCTTCACCGGCGCGATCAGCAAGCTCCCCATGTCGGGGATGTGGATGGTCGGTGTCCGGCGGGTCTTCGGCGTCATTCTCATCGCCATGGCGGCCTACTTCGCCGCGCCCCTGATGCCCGGCGATTCGGGGCGCTGGCTGATGGCCGCCGTGCTGGCGGCCGGGGGGCTGTATCTTCTGGTGATCGACCGCACCGGGCACGAGCAGCCGGCGATCGACCGCGTGATGCGGCTCCTGTCGGCGCTGATGCTGGTCGCCGGCGTGGTCATGGCACCCGGGCTCGCGATGACCGGGTCGGAGGCTGCCGGCGTGGGCGGCGAGTTGACGTGGCAGGCCTACGACGACGCTGCGGTGGCGCGTGCGTCCGAGGCGGGGGAGCGGGTCATCCTCGACTTCTACGCCGACTGGTGCGCGCCCTGCCGGGAGCTCGACGAGAAGACCTTCTCGGACCCGGCGGTTCGGTCGGTGCTCGAGAGCTACGCCAGGTTCAAGGTCGATCTCACCAAGAGCACCGACGCCAATCAGGAGCTGGTGGCCCATTACGGCGTGCTCGGCGTGCCGACCGTGATCGTGCTCGCAGGCGGCGAGGAGGTCTTCCGCATCACCGGCTTCGAGTCGCCGGAGCAGTTCTTGAAGCGGCTGGAGAGCGTGCCGTGAGTGATACAGGAATTAGGAATTCGGAATTCGGAATTAGGAATGCCGCCCACCCGCCCATTGCGGATTTGGGATTTGGGATTTCGGATTTCCCGCCCGGCCCCCCGGAGCATGGGGGGATGGGTGGAAATTCAAAATTCAAAATTCAAAATTTGAAATTCAAAACTGACGTGGTCGGCGTCGGTCAGCGCTCGATGAGGTCGCCGCTCGAGAC
>CAZMED010000043.1:0-5250 GCA_964565045.1 uncultured Thermoanaerobaculia bacterium | reverse complement strand
TCAAAACTGACGTGGTCGGCGTCGGTCAGCGCTCGATGAGGTCGCCGCTCGAGACGACGCGCTCCTCGTCACCCACCCGGACCCGCAGGTAGCCCTCGTCCTCGATGGCGACGAGGCTGCCTTGGAACACCTCGCCCGAGCCCAGCCGCACCGCCACGGCGTCTCCCGGTGTCTGCAGCAGCAGGGTGCGCCAGGCCGCGAGGGCGGGCGCCGGGTCGGCCAGCGACTCCGTCAGCCGGTTGACGAAGGAGCAGGCGATCTGTTCGCACCACGTTTCGGTGCCATCCCGTTCGAGGAGGTCGGCGATGCAGGTCGCAGGGATGACCCCGGGCTCCTCGATCCGAGGGGAAGAGCCGACGTTGACGCCGAGCCCGACGGTCGCCCAGGTGGGCTCGCCGTGGCGCGCGAAGACCACGATCCCCGCCACCTTCCGGCCGTTGACCAGGAGATCGTTGGGCCACTTGATGCGCAGATCGGAAACCCCGACCTCGGTGATCGCCGCGTGCGCCGCGACCGCCGCAAGCAGCGGGAGCCTGGCGATGGTCTCGGCCGCGAGGCCCGATTGCAGCCAGTTCAGGTAGAGCCCGCCGGAGGGCGACGCCCAGGTGCGACCCGCGCGCCCCTCACCATGCTCCTGGCGGTCGGCGATGATGACCGAGCCCGCCAGGCGCTGTTCTTCGTCATCCATGTCCGAGATGAGATCGCGGGCCATGGCATGCGTCGAGTCGACGACCGCCAGGAGGACGACGTTCTCGACCGCGTCCGTGAGGCAGTGTCGTAATCTTTCGAGACGGGTCCGCACGATGATTCTCTCCAGCAACGGCCGGCGTTCGCCGCCGGAAGACCGCCCTCGCGGGTGCGGTGTGTCGTCAGGGTCGCTCGTTCTCGGCGGCGGCCTCGATCTCCCGCACGCGTTCGCGAACGACGATCTCGGCCATGTCCGGGATCACCTCCCAGGCGATGTGCTCGATGAGCTGACCCGACAGCTCCACCACCCGGCGCGCGATGCGATCCACGTCATCGTCGGAGAGGTGGAGTTCTCCGGGATCGGCAGCCGCGGCGGGCCCGGACTCCGGCTTCGGACCGGCGGCCAGATCCTGGGTGTCGGCATCGCCAGGGACGTCGAAGGCACTGCGTTCGTCCGGGGGCTCGGGCTCGGCGGTGGGCTCGCGCGCACCCATGACCGCGGCCACGTTGATCGGGGTCGTCCGACCGGTCTCGGCATCCGCGGCCGGCTCTTCGAGCTCGGTGCCGTGCTCGTCCTCCACCGGCGCAAGGAAGGGCTCGTCCGGGACCTCGATCAACGGTTGGGAGGCCGCGAACGGACCATCCAGCTCGTCGTCGCCGCGAATCTCGTCGGTCGCGTGGGGCGGCGCGGGCCTCTCCGGGGCGGCGCCGGGGCCGAAACCGGCCGTCCGGCCGCTCCGGTCCACGAACGGGTCTGCGGTCTCGGAGGTCGGCTCGGGCGCCTCGAACCCGGGCTCGAACTCGAGGCCCTCGCTGGGCGACTCGAGGCGTTCCTGCCACTGCTGGCGGCCGGCGTCCTCCATCTCGAGGAAGCCGCTGGTGGAGAAATCCAGCCCCTCCTCGCTCTCGGCGGGCGTCGGCTCGACCGGCGTCTGAGGGGCCGTGGCGGCGGTGTCTTCGAGATCGGCGAAGCTCTCGACCTCGGCAAGATCCTCGGGCGGGATCATCGGCTGCGGGGGGGTGACCTGGCCCGGAGCGAACGGCTCGTCCTCGAACCGGTCGGCCCGGCGATCCTCGCCCGCTGCAGCGGAGACGAGGCGCTCGACCGCGTCGACCAATTTCTTCGCCTCGAAGGGCTTGGTCACGATCTCCGAGCACCCGGCGGCGAGGGCGCGGTCACGGTCGAACGGTTCGAAGGTGCCGGTCAGGAGGATCACGGGCAGGTGCAGGTAGTCGGGGTTCGACTTGATCTCCTGGCAGACGTCGTAGCCGTCGCGGCCGGGCATGATGACATCGCAGATGATCACGTCGGCGGAGCTCCCGGGAAGACGTCTGAGCAGCTCGTCACCGCTGGACACCGCCACCACCTCGTACTCGGTGTCGGCGAAGGTCAGCTCGACGACCTTCTGAATCGTCAGGCTGTCATCGGCAAGCAAGATCCTGCGGTTCATCAATCCCCCGATCCTGCGCGCGACCCGGACGGCAGGGCGCCGTTGCACCTTCGCCCGGCAGCGTCACCACTTCCCAAGAGGTCGTCGCAAGTCGATCACTGTCATCTATTTATGTACCATGGAGGCGAGGAACCTGTCAACGAAGCGGGGGCCCCGGAGACTGCGCCAGAGCTCGATTCGGTCGGGATCGAGCTCGGCGAGGCCGAGCGCGAGCGCGGCGGCGGCAGCCGCCGCGTCGTCGGCCGCTGCCTGGGCCATCCCGGCGGCGACAGCCGCAGGGGCGTCCATCGGACGGCCCCCGATGAACACCGCCCGCGCCAGCGGGCTCCCGACGGCGGCGCGCACCGTCGTCGTGCCCGTCCAGCCCGTGACCAGGCCCCTGCGCACGCCCGGATGGTCGAAGCTCGCCTTCGGCCCGACGACGATGGCGTCGCACGACAGAGCGAGGTCGAAGCCGCCGCCGGAGCACGATCCGTCGACTGCGGCAACCGTGACCGCGGGGTGCGCGCCGAGCAGGCTCATGACCCGGCGGCCGAGCGCCGCGTAGCCGACACAGCTCCTCGCATCGAGCGCCGCGATTTCGCCGAGATGGGCGCCGGCCAGGAACACGGTGGGGTGCAGCGATCGCAGCACGAGCGGCCGGGGTTCCGGCTCGTCGGCAAGGCGGCGCAGGCAGGTCTCGACACCGGTCAGGGTTTCGCGGTCGAGGATCGGCGAGCCGAAGACGAGCGCCGCCGTGCCGTGGTGCGTCTCGAGCCTCACCGCGGGAGGGGTGTCGCGCGGCTCAGCCATGGGACGGCTCCACGACCGAGCGAAAGAAGGCGAGGGCGCGCAGCGGCCGCTCGGCCTCTTCGCGAACCCGCTGGTCGAGCCAGCGCGCCGCGGCCGGCGGCGGCGGGCCGTCGATCTCGGCGACCGGGCAGTGGCGGCACAGCGCGAGAAATCGAAGTCCTTCCTCTCCGATCGGGCCGGAGAGGGAGTCCGCAGCCGGCAGGACCCCGCCGAGCGCGAGGCTCCAGTACTGAACGTAGGCCATCACCAGCCGCGGCGGGCTGTTCCCGAGCAACGCTTCGAGCGCCGCCACGCCGAGGCGGAAGGACCGCTCGGCGGGCTCGCCGGACGGACAGAATGTGGCGAGCAGCTCGGCGACCACGGCCGCCGCGGCCATCGGGGCGAGCTCGGCGGCGAGGGGATACGAGCTGGTGACGAGGTCCAGTTGGCGGCAGTCGGCGAGCTCGGCGTGCGGCCGGAAGACGAGGCTGACGTGGACCCTGGACAGGATCTGCGCGGCGCCGGCGACCGGCGCCTTGCCGCCGCGGGCCCGACGCAGCACGCTCCGCTGGACGCCCGAGCGGTGGGTCAGGAGCGACAGGATGAGGTGCCGGTCGGCATAGGGGTGGGTGTCGAGCACCAGGGCGTCGTCGTCGATCGTCTGCACGACGCCAATAGTAGACGACGGCGCGCCGATCACGCCGGCGACCAGCGCGGCGCGAGAGCGTCATCGGGGGTGGAAGCACCTCGAGGTCGTCGAGGGCGGGTGGAAAATCCGAAATCCGAAATCCGAAATCCGAAATGGGTGGGCGGGCGGCAATGGCTCGTGCTGCGTGGCGTGCTACCCTCCGCGGGTGCCTCGTTGGCTGAAGACATCGCTGGCCGTGATCGCGATGGTGGTCGGGCTCGCACTCCTGCCCGGCGCCGACCGTGCCGCGGGGACCTGGTGGAGCCTGCTGCCGCCGGCGGCGGCGATCGTGCTCGCGCTCGCCTTCCACGACGTGCTGATCGCCCTCGTCGCCGGGGTCTGGATCGGCACCACCATGGTCGCCGGCGGCGAGCCGGCGGCGGGCCTCCTGCGGCTGGTGGACACCAATGTACGAGAGGCGCTCATCGACTCCGACCACATGAGCATCATCGTCTTTTCGATGCTGCTCGGCGGCATGGTGGCCATTATCAGCAAGAGCGGCGGCACGCTCGGTGTGGTGCGGGCGCTGGAGCCGCTGGCCACGACTCCGCGCCGGGCGCAGCTCGTGACCTGGGCCATGGGCGTCCTGATCTTCTTCGACGACTACTCCAACACCCTGATCGTCGGCAACACCATGCGCCCGGTTACCGACCGGCACCTGATCAGCCGTGAAAAGCTGGCCTTCCTGGTCGACGCAACGGCCGCGCCGGTCGCCTGCGTGGCGCTGGTCTCGACCTGGATCGGATACCAGGTCTCGCTGGTCGGCGACGCGCTCGTGAAGGCCGGCTCCGATCTCAACCCCTTCTCGGTCTTCCTGTCGTCGATACCCTTCGCCTTCTACCCGATCTTCGCGCTCGCCACCACCCTGGCGGTGGCCGTGATGAACCGCGACTGGGGGCCGATGCTGCGGGCGGAGCGCCGCGCCCGGGCCGGCGAGATCATGGCGGCGAGCGCGCAGCCGCTGGCCGATTTCGACAGCGGCGAGCTCGACCCCGAAGAGGGAACGCCCTGCCGGTGGTGGAATGCGGTCGTGCCGATCGTCCTCGTCGTCGGTTCGACCCTGGTCGGCCTCTACCACACCGGGCGGCAGAGCCTGCTCGAGACTGGCGAGACCGGTCGTTCGTTGACCCTCGTCATCGGAGCCTCGGACCCGTTCACCGTCCTCCTGTGGGCGAGCCTGATCGGTGTCGTGGCCGCGATCGTGCTCGCGGTGGTCCAGGGCATCCTCGGCCTGCGCGAGTCGCTGGCGGCCATGGTGACCGGCTTCAAGAGCATGTTCATGGCATTTGTCGTGTTGACCCTGGCGTGGTCGCTGGGCCAGGTGTGCGCCGATCTCCAGACCGCGGCGTACCTCAAGAGCGCGGTCGGGCCGAGCGTCCCTGTCGCCCTGCTCCCGGTCGCCATCTTCCTGGTGGCGGCGGCGGTCTCGTTCGCCACCGGCACCTCGTGGGGGACGATGGCGATCCTGACGCCGCTCGCCGTTCCCCTCGTCCTCGACTCCGCGCCCGGGGACCTCGATGTGCTCGCGGCGACGGTTGCGGCCATTCTCGGCGGCGCCGTGTTCGGCGACCACTGCTCGCCGATCTCGGACACCACGATCCTGTCGTCGATGGCCTCCGGCTGCGACCACGTCGACCACGTGCGGACGCAGCT